>JBEVNC010000031.1:0-31394 GCA_040508315.1 Sphingobium sp. | reverse complement strand
CATGATGCTGGGCCATGTCGCCGGTGCGGTGCAGGAGGCGGAGGTCGGCGCGCCCATCACCGGCTATGAGGGCGAGCGGCGTTCTATCCTGGTCGTGGACGACGATGCGGACCAGTTGCGGCTGATGCGCGGGCTGCTCGAATCGCTGGGCTTCGACGTGGCCGTCGCCGCCAATGGCGAGGCAGGTCTTGCGCTGAGCGAGTCAGGCCGGTTCGACGTGGCGGTGCTGGACATATCCATGCCCGGCCTGTCCGGCTGGGACACGGCGCAGCGACTGCGCGAACGGCATGGCACCGCGATGCGCATCGCCATGTTGTCGGGCAATGCGCATGAACGGCACGGGCCGGAGACGGGCGAGGCGGTTCACGACCGCTTCATCGTCAAGCCGGTGGAACTGGCGGGCTTCATCGATGCCATCGGATCGATGCTGGGCCTGCGCTGGACGCATGCGACCGACAATGGCGTGACCGGACAACCGGCCGCCGCGAACGATGGCGAGGCCATGGCGACGACGCCCCTGCCCGCCGCCGCGCTGCCCCATGTGGAGCGGCTCTACGACCTGCTGCGCATCGGCCATGTGCGCGGCATAGAAGGCGAGATCAAGCTGCTCGCCGCCACCGGCCCCGACCCTGAAATGATTGCGCGGCTCTACGGCTGCCTCGACCGATTCGACCTCCCGGCGCTCCGGGCCACATTGGACCATTATCAATGAGAATGCCCGCCTCGCCGCCGACGCGACAGGACACTGTCCTCGTCATCGATGACACGCCCGACTCGCTCCGCTTCCTGACCACGGCGCTGGAGAATGCGGGCATCACCGTGCTGATCGCCACGTCCGGCCATGCCGCGCTGGAACTCCTCTCCCATGTCGTGCCCGACCTGATTCTGATGGACGCGGTGATGCCGGGGCTGGACGGGTTCGAGACGACGGTACGCATCAAGAGCAATGCCGCCCTCGCCCATGTTCCCGTCATCTTCATGACCGGCCTGGTCGAGAGCGAGCATGTGGTCGAGGCGTTCGAGGTGGGCGGCGTCGATTATGTGCGCAAACCGATCAGCGTCGACGAATTGCTGGCGCGGGTGCGTGTCCACATCACCAATGGCCGTGCCGTGCAGGCCAGCCTCGCCGGGCTGGACGCGACCGGGCGGCTGATGATGGCGACCGACGTGGACGGGTCCGTCCTGTGGTGCACGCCGCTGGCCGAGCAGGCGATCCAGCGGGTCATGCCGGGCTGGACCAAGGACGAGACCGCCCTCCCCGCCATATTGCGCCCCACCGTCGAGCGCCTGCTGGCCATGCGCGACCTGCCCGGTGCCATGGTGAAGCTGGAACAGCCGCAGACGAGCCTGGAACTGGTGGTGATCTCGCAATATCGCGAAAATGAGGTGCTGATCCGCCTTAACGAGGTCAATCCCGATGCGGATGCGGCCAAGCTGCGCCTGACGCTCGAATTGACCCAGCGTGAGGCCGAAGTGCTGCTGTGGGTGAGCTATGGCAAGCCCAACCGCGTCATCAGCGATATTTTGAGCATCAGCCCGCGCACGGTGAACAAGCATCTGGAGCGGATATTCGAGAAGATGGGGATCGAGACGCGCTCGGCCGCTGCGGCCATCGCGATCCGGCTGATCTGTCAGTAGCAATGGCGCATAGCTCCCCGCGGGAGGGAGAGGGATTCGCTACCGCCTATTTCAGGACGATGCTGTTCAACGTCCCCAGCGTCGAGGAATAATAATCCCCGATCGGCCCGCTGCCCGGAATGGCGAGGCCGGTGACACGTGCGGCAACCGCCTGCGCGCCCGGCGACAGGGGATAGGGCGCCGTCTCGCCGGTGACGATGTTGATCGTCGCCGGGATCGGCTGATGCGCGCGGATGAGGCCGCTCCAGTAGCGGGCGATGGGTGCGGCCTGCGCGCGGCGGCCGCTCATGGCGAGGTAGAGCGGCACGCGAATGCCCTCGAACCCGAACAGAGGCTCGCGCCCTTCTGCCGGTTCGACATCGCCCTTGCCCCGGATGTCCAGCCAGTCGGCCGGGAGTTTCAGCGGACCATAACGCGCCTTGCCCAGCATCTTCAGCCCGTCGTCTATCACCGGCTTCCACACCGACCGGTCGATCTGCGCAAAGGCGTCGAGCGCAGGCCAGACATAATAGGACAGGTTCATCAGCACATGATCGGGCTTCTCGAACCCGAACAGGCCAGGAAGCAGCAGCCGCATGTCCTGACGGTCGACGATCAGGCGGTTCGCCATGGCGATCCGCATATCTTCAGCCTGCTTGAGATAGCGGTCGTCGCGCCATTTGCGCCCGGCATTCAGCAATGCCCAGGCAATGCACAGGTCGCCGTCCGTGGCGTTGTTGGGATCGGTGACGCCCTTGCCCGGTTCGTAGCGCCAGCTGTGAAGCGGCACGTCCGCGCGGCGCAGCACCATGGTCGTCCAGGCGAGCATATTGTCGAAGGCCATCCGGTCGCCCGCCGCGACCGCCATCAGCAGGCCATAGCCTTGCCCTTCGGAATGGCTGATCCCGCCATTGCCGGTGTCGACCACCCGGCCCTCCGACAGCACGAAGCGCCCCTTGTAGGAGGTCCACAGCGCAGGATCGAGCATGGGCATGAGATATTTGGGCGTTTCCGCCCGTGCACAACCGGACATGGCGGCGAAACCGAGGGCGATCAGAACGCCGCGCCTGTCAAAGTCCATGGCGCAGGTCGACGCGACCCTCGGATGCGGCGACGACTCGGGTATGGAGCCGGTCTGCGCTGCCCATCTGCCGGAACCATGCGTCATAGGCGCCCTCCAAGACAGCTGGAGCGATCTGCGGCCAGACGCCGCTCCTGTCGCCCTCCAGTGAGCCCGGCACACCGATGTGAATGATGTCCATGCCCTCATCGTCGAGTTCGAAGCTCACCTGACCCCAGCCGAGCGAATCCCAGAACCCGTTGATCCGGTCGCTCAGTCTGTCCAGATGCTGGACGCCCCCGACGGAGTGAAGTTCCGCCATGCGGCGTCCGACGCCCAGGAAAAACCCGTAAAGCTGTTCGGGGCTCGCCATCGCCGCGATCTCCGACAGCACCACCCCCCAGAATGGGGAGAAGGCGGCGCTGTCGATGATATGCCTGGCGGCCGCGCCGCCGTCAGGCGGGGACGGGTTCTTGGCGAACAGCATCAATTACCTCCAAGGACCTGCTTCACGCCGATGAGAGTGGTGAACTCCTTATATTCGCCAAAAGTGTTAACATTCAGTTCGCCACCGACTCGCGTGCTCGGGCTCAGAGCATAATAGGCGGACGCCGCGCCTGCCAGACCGAAGCCGGTCTTGCTGATGCCGTCATAGCGCGCCCGAACGTCGGTATTGAGCGACTTGAGCGTGTCCAGCACCTGCTGCGCGGCCGGTTCGGTCGGGTAGAGCGGCGCTTCTTCCTGATCGTAGCTCTGATAGCCCGGCGCGATGCGTGCATCGATGCTGAGCGGACCCCGGTTCGTTACATAGCGGATCGGGAAATTGACGCTGACGAAGCTCTGCGGGCTGAAATAGCCGCCATGGCCATAGGTGAAGAAGTTCTGGTTGTTGTCATAATTCTGGAAGTTGGCGTTGAACCCGAAGGACAGGGCCGAATTCTCGTCCCGCCAAGCGCGGATATAGCCGCCGACATTCGCCTCTATGCTCTCATTGTCCAGAACCGCGGTGCCGTCATAATGATAGTAGGACACGTCGCCATAAATGCCCGTGCCGTCCTTGTCATAGGATAGCGATGCGCCGCCGCCGCTCTTCATCACCGCGCCCCAGTACAGGCCGGGATTGGCCGGATCGGTCGTGCCGGCATAGGCGATGATGCTGTCCGTCACCGGCTTACGATCCGCCCAGATGCGCGCCGACGAGTTCGCGCCGAAACGCGGCGTGATCTCGGCCCGGCCGGTCAGATGCTCCTTGGCGAAACCGAGCGGGGTCGATCCGAACTCGGCCTTCACGATATTGCTTTCATAGCTGATCGACGGCGCGACGCCGGTGTCATGCTGCGTATCGGCATTGGTGAGGCGCGAGGGCTGCTGGTTGACGATGCCGACAGCCTCCGCCGAACCATTGGTGCCGAAGCGGGCAAGGCCCGATCCGGTGGGACGGCCCGAGTCGATCATCACCGCCTTGCCCTGAACGGCGACACGGCCGCCCGCAAAGTCGGTCGAGAGCTTGGCCGATGCCGAGATCTCGCGCAACTGGCTGAGACCCGTCTCGCCCGTGCGCGACCGATAGCCGGTCTGAACGTCCATGCGCGCGCCGCTGTCCGCCGTCGCTTCGGCAAGGTCGCGGTCGATCTGGCTGAGCACCGGGTCTCCCACGGGCGCTGCGCCATAAGGCGAATAGGCATAGCCATAGGGGCCGGCGCCCTGGGGCACGGGCACGCCCACCGGGCGCTGCTGCTGCTGATTCAGCGGGCTGCCATTGGGAACTGACGCGCCGTAAGCCATCGGCGCGCCATAACCCGGCGTCACATTATAGGCAGGGACGCCAGCACCATAGGTCGGAGCGGCGCCATAGCCGGGCAGCGGATAGCCCGTCGGTGCGCCATAGCCCGCCGGAACACCGTAACCGGGCGCAGCATAGGCCTGCTGCGGTTGCCCATAGGCGGCATAAGGCACTTGCTGTTGCGGGTAGGCGGGCGCGAAGCCCGGAGGCGTCATCGCCGCGCTGGCAGGCTGGTAGGAGGACGGGGTGTAGGAGGCAGGCGGCGCGAAACCGCCGCCTGCGTTGTAGCCACCCGTGGGTGCAGCGCCATAGCCAGCATCGGCGCCCGGATCGACCGGACGGCCACGCGAATCGAGCAGGAAGGGATTGAGCGTCTGCGGCTGGGCCATCTGCTGCTGCTGCGCGGTCGCGCGGAACGGGTTGTTACCCTGCACGACCCCCGCGAACGGGTTGACGCCGCCGCTGCCGTCGATGCCGGTGCGACGCAGATAGAGGCCGCGCGCGCGCTTCAGATAGCGCACCGCCTGACCTTCATTGCCGCGGCCCTTGGCCATGCGGGCGGCGGCGAGATAGACTTCATAGTCCTCGCCATGCGCGCGCAATGCCCGCTCGGTCGCTTCGCTCGCCTCGCCATAGTCACCCAGCGACGAAGAGGAGTCGATCAAGCCGATCATCGCGCCCTTGTCCGTCGGCTTCTGCGCCAGGACCATGCGGAAGGTCTGCGCCGCCTGCGGATACATGCCGCCCGACTGATAGAGGCGGCCGAGCGCGCCCATCACGTCCTGATTGCCCGGCGCCTGGTTCCACGCGGTCTGGAGAACGTCGAAGGCAGGCGCGAACTGGCCGCCATCGCGCAGGCGGTCGGCCTGCGAGACGGCGAGCGTTGCGTTCAGACCGGCAACCGTCTGCTGTCCATCGGCCGACTGACCGGCCAGCGTGGACGCCTTCTGCACCGCAGACATGGCAAGCCCGTCCTGCCCGGCCTTGGCCAGTACGCGCACCACCGGATCATAGGCGGCGGCGCTCTGCGCTGGGGCGCTCAGCGCCTCACGCGCCAGTTGCGTCGCACCGGCACCGTCGCCAAGGTCCATCATCGCCTGCGCGAGCGCACCCTTGCGCTCGACGGTCAGGCCCGGCGTCCCGCCCGCCTGACGCAGCATGGCAAGCGCCTGTCCCTGTGCGCCGCGTGCCGCCATCGCCTTGGCGCGGTCGACGGTCGCCAGCGCACTGAGGCCAGCCGCGAAGTCGCGCATTTCTTGCGTGCGACGCGGTTCCGGGATGCGGTTGAACACGGCCTGCGCATCGGACGCGCGGCCCGACTGGTTCAGCACCAGCGCGGCGGCGAACAGCGGCTGCGGATCGTCGGAGGAGGCAAGCTGACGCACCAGCGCATCGGATTCCGCATAGCGGCCGCGCTTCTGGAGGAAGCTGGCAAGGTCGAAGGCGAGCCATGCATCATTGGGCGCGTTGGACACGCCGTCACGCAGCAATTGCTCCGCCTGAATGTCGTCGCCCGATTGCAGCGCGAGTTGCGCCTGGCTGCGGATCGCATTGCCCGCCGCCTGCGCGCCCGTGCCGCCCGCCTGTCCCAACTGGCGATAGAGCGCCACGGCATCGGAATAGCGACCCTGCCGCTCATAGACGCTGGCGAGGAGCGAAACCGCCGTCGCGCTATCCTTGAAGCCCGAACGGGCCTGTTCCTGCGCCAGCTGTTCGGCGCGCGGCAGATCGCCCTTTTCAAGAGCGGTCCTCGCCGCCCCGACGCCGGCATAGAAGCGCGCCGTCGAGAGCGCCTCCGCCCATTTCTCGCCCGACCCGCCGCGCGAAGCCTTTGCGAGGAGGTCGCGCGCTTCCGCGAAGTTGGAGCTGCGCAGCCGCACGATGCCAAGGCCACCGAGCGCATCGCTGTCATTGGGATTGAAGCCGAGCGCCGTCTTGAAGCGCGTGCCCGCGAGGACGAGCTTGCCGTCCTGCAATGCCTCGAAACCAGCGGCGCGCGCCGGGCCGCCCCGGTCGCGGTTGACGGGCGCGGCGGCGGGCTTGGGAGCAGGCGCGGCCGCCACGGGGGTCGGGGTCACTGGCCTGGGAGCCGCTGCCGTCTTTTGCGGCACTGGCTTGGGCGCAGGCGCCGGAGCGGGCTTTGCCGCTGCAGTCTTGGCAGGCGCCGGAGCAGGCGTCGCGGCAGCCTGCGCGGGCGGCGGTAACTGCCCGGCCAAGCCGCGCTTGGCCACGGCATTGCTCGGGTCGATGGCGAGCACCCGATTATAGGCCTGCCGCGCCAGATCCTGCCGCCCCTTGCCGCGCCAATAATCGGCCTGCTGGAGAAGCTGGGAGACACCGGCCTTGGGCGCCTGCGCCATGAGCGGGACAGGAATGACCGTACCGATGAGGAGGGTCAGGCTAAGGCTTTGGAGTTTCTTGTTCATCACGGTTCCAGAGCTTTGAGGCGCCGGGCTTCCTGCCGCTTGAACAGCAGATAGACGGGTGCGGAGATGAAGAAGGCGACGATGAGCGCACCGATGGCGATCAGGAACGGACGGTTGCTCATCCAGTAGGCGATGCGTGTCCACAGCGGGATGGTGCCGACCCAATAGTCGTCGCCCACCGCGAAGCTAGCCATGCCGTCGCCATCGACAACCGACAGGTCGCCCTGGACCTGGGCGTTGATCTTGACGTCGTGGAGACTGGTGACGAGCAGCGGCAGCGCTTCGGTGTCGTTGGCCAGGATCGCCACGACGCTGCGCTGCGGATCATAGGGCGACTGGAAGCCGACGATACCCGTGAAGCTGTCCGTCCCGAACAGGAACTCGTCATCGTCGCCCGTACCGTCCGCGCGGTCGAAGGGCGAGAGCATGTCGAACACCCGCTCGACCAGCGTCCGCTCCTTTACGCGCAGTTGCCCATCACGGAAATAGAGGGGCGCATTACCGAACAGAGCCTGCCCCTGCGCCATGTTGAGCGGGCCAAGGACGAGGATGTCCTTCCCGTTCATCTCACCCGGATCGATGTTGCGCAGGATGGTCGGACGGATCGCCGGGGCACCGGTAGAGTCGCCGAAGCGGCCCATGATGTCGAGCAGCGCCTCGACCACGGCCGGGGTCGGCTCCTTCGGCAGAAGGATGGCGGTCTCGGCCAGATCGGGACGGACGGTGAAGGGATAGCCGCCGCCTGCGAAGGTCGCCAGATCGGGCAGACGGATCGCGTGATAGGCATGGCTGAAGTCGATCGTGCTTTCCGGCAGGATGCTGGTGCGCACATTGTCGGGGACCATGCCCTCGCACTGCTTCTTGTCCTGAACGACCAGATTATAGTCGAAGATCAGCGAGTTCTGGCCGAAGAGATTGTAGCGCGGCAGGACGACATTGGCCTCGGATGTATAGGACACGGTCGTCTTGGGACCGAACCATTTATTCCACCAATGATCGCCCGACACCGGCAGCGTCGTGAGATACTGGCCGTTCATCGACAGGTCGAGACGCGAGGAGGAGCGGCTCAGCCAGGGCGCATTGGGGTAGCGATATTTGAGGTTCAGCTCGCCGCCCTGACGGGGCCAGAAGAACAGGTCGGGCGCGACATGGAAGGCCGTTACCAGCGGTCCAGGCGGCAGGCCCATGCCCTGCAGGGCATAGCGCGGCACGATCTCACCCAATGCCACCGGCCGGTCCGTACGGATCCAGCGGGGCGCGGAGTAACGCGGATAGGCGGGCAGGCGCACGCCGTCGAGCGCGGCGCGCGGACCGCCGGCCATGCCGCGACCCACCGCAATGGCGGCAGCCGCCTGCTTGAGTTCCTTCTCGTTACTGCCCGAGATGACGAGCAGCTGGCTGTAGCCGTCGACCGGATTGGTCATGATCTGGGCCATGGCGCCGCCCGTTGGGGCAGGCAGGCCGGGTAGGCCGCGGCCGGGCGTCATGAACACGATGGCATTGCCCGCCGGAAGCTGGCCATAGACCGGCTTGAACGCGAAGCCGCGATAGCTGGCAAGACCGCCGAACCACGACGCCATGCTCGACGCCGCCGTCAGTTCCGCATTGGTCGGCGCCGCCGCGAACACGAAGGGCAGCTTCAGCGCGACATTGTCGGCCTTATCGAAGAAGGGCGAGGGAAGCGTGCCAAGGTTCGGCGGCAGCGCCAGATTCTGCGTGTTGAGCGTCAGGACCGAGCGCGTATTGCTGACATTGGCCCAGAGCGACGAGTGGAAGGGGTCTTCGCAATCGCGCGCATAATGGCCGATGAAGCGCAGGTTCAGCTGGTTCTCGCCAGGCAGGAACAGCGCAGGATTGACCTGCACCGTGACCGTCTGCGTCGTGCCGTCGGCAGGGCGCAGTTGCAGGACGTTCACGACCTCGCCGTTCAGCAGGATGACCATCTGGCTGAGGTCGCCCAGCAGCGAGGGCGAGAAGTTGAACGTCAGCGTCAGCGCGGCGCCCAGCACCACCTGGTTGCGACGCACGCCGAAGGGAATGCCATATTCGCCGCGCACACCCGCGAGACGGATGGGGCTGAGAACCTGCATGTCCTTCAGCGAATAGCGGATCTGCTTCGTGCCGGGAGCGGCAGGCGGAACCTCGATCTCCGCGCCGGTGACCTTGGCCGCAGGGGCCAGCATCTGCGCGACACGCAGGCCGGTGGACGCCGGGGCGACCTGCGCCGTGGGCGCGGCCGCAGGCGCTGCGGGTGCGGCATGGCCGGAACTGGCGGCGGCACCGGCCGCGGCGATGGCGGCGGCAGTGCGCACCATCTTCTTGCGGCGACGCGGCAGGCGCCAGATGTCGAGGATCGCGTCCATCGCGACCTTGGCGATATCCAGGATGGACACCACGCCCCTCACCGGCTCATGGCCCTTTTCGGGCTGCCAGGCGTCGGCGCGGCCGAGCACGGCGCGGACCAGATGGCGGGCGCGGGTCATGTCGAGCGGCTGGAAGCGCAGATGCGCCTGCCCCTTGTCCATGCGGACCGCATCGACCGGGATGGTCAGCGTCTCGTCACCCATGGGTAGCGAGATGTCGGTGACGCTGCGCCCCTGCAGCACGAAGCCCTCCGGCATCACCGCGGCCAGACCGCCGAGCGAGATGTCGATGGTCGTGCCGTCCACGACATAGCCATCGTCGAAATAGAGCGTGACCGGCATGCGGGCCTGGATACGGATATTTTCACGCACCTGCCGCTTCTCGCGCGCGACGGACATGGCCGCGACCAGAATGAGCAGACTGAAACAAGCCCATCCCGTGTTGAGCAGCAATGTGTCCATCTGAGCCTCGAAGATATTCGGAGAAAAGGTTTTGAAGAAGCCGAACACGATACCGAAGATCAGCAACCCTGCGGTGATGAGATGCGGGCGCACCGTGTCTGAATCGAAATAGGTCTGGTCGAGAAGGCTGCCCTTGTCGGTGACGTTGAACTTGCCCTTGCGGGGGTTCCACCAGGTATAGACCGTGGGCTTGACCAGATGGAAAGCGAGCAGCGTCTCGTAGATCTCGCCCCAGAAGGGCCTGCGGTCGCCGCCCTGCGTACGCTCGCTCGACAGGGTCGAGACGAACAGATGCGGCAGCGCCTGTGCGAAGATCATGCCAGCAGACGCATGGATGATGTTCTGGCCGGCCAGCAGATAGGCGAGAGGCGAGGTGAGGAACACGATGCGCGGCAACGGAAACTGGAAATGCAGCATCGCGTTGACGTAACAAAGCCGCTGTTTCCAATCGAGGCCGGGGCCGAAGATCGGATTGTCGATGCGCAGGATCTGCGTCATGCCGCGCGCCCAGCGGATGCGCTGGCCGACATGGACGACCAGACGCTCGGTCGCGAGACCGGCGGACAGGCGGGCACCGATATAGGCGGTGTTCCAGCCCATGCGCTGCAGCTTGAGCGCGGTATGCGCGTCCTCCGTCACCGTCTCACCGGCGAAACCGTTGGTCTGCTCCAGCGCCTGACGGCGGATGACAGCGCACGAGCCGCAGAAGAAGGTCGCGTTCCAGAGGTCGTTGCCCTTCTGGATGGCGCCGTAGAACAGGTCGCCTTCGCCCGGCATACCCTCATTGCCCAGGTTCCGCTGGACGGGGTCGGGCGAGTAGAAATGGTGCGGGGTCTGGAGCATCGCCAGTTCGCGATCCTTCTGGAACCAGCCCACGGTAAGCTGGAGGAAGGAACGGGTCGGCACGTGGTCGCAGTCGAAGATCGCGATCAGTTCGCTGTCGGTCTTCTTCATCGCCGCGTTCATATTGCCCGCCTTGGCGTGCAGATTGTCCGCGCGGGTCAGATAGCCGCAGCCAGCGGCGCGCGCGAAGGCGCGAAATTCCGGGCGACGTCCATCGTCCAGGATGTAGACGTGGAAGCGCTCGGGCGGATAGTCCATGTCCATCGCCGCGAACACGGTGTTCTGAACGATCGACAGGCTTTCATTATAGGTCGGGATATAGACGTCGACGGTCGGCCAGTCTTCCGGATCGCCCTCGACCTCGATCACCGGACGCTCCAGCGGCCAGGTGGTCTGGAGCAAGCCCAGCAGCAGAATGACCCAGGCGTACATTTCCGCCAAATAGAGGCCAGTGCCGAGCAGCATTTCCGGCAGCGACTCGAAAGAGAGCGTCGCCGTGGTGCGCCAGAACAGATAACGGGTCGAGACCAGCAGCGACAGCAGGCCGATCATGATCGTCGCCCGCCGGGTCTTCATCCGGTTGAAAAACACCGCGCCAACCATCGTCGCGCCCGCGAAGAACCATTGCGACTGGAAGTCCAGCGGCACGGTGACGACGATCACGACGACCGCGCAGATGAGCGCCCATATCGCGAGGCTCAAGAGGCCCTTCGGAGAGAGCCAGCCAGGAATTTTCACTTATCGCCCCCCTGTGGCCGCGGCATCTGCACCGATCGTATCGGACGACAGGCCGAGCCGCGCTTCCACGGCGA
Organism: Sphingobium sp.; assembly: GCA_040508315.1. Classification (GTDB taxonomy): domain Bacteria; phylum Pseudomonadota; class Alphaproteobacteria; order Sphingomonadales; family Sphingomonadaceae; genus Sphingobium. The sequence goes on along the minus strand of JBEVNC010000031.1, from coordinate 20,028 downwards.
GAGCGAATTCCACAAGATCGGGCAGGATCGCGCTAGATGGCGCATATTTCGCGATGGACTCGAACCGCGCGAGCGCCTCGTTCACGGCCTCGTCGCGGCGTACCGACGCGATCAGCTGATCGCCCAGCAGGTCGCGCAGGAAGCCCTGGCTGTGGCGTGACAAACGCTGGCGACCATCGACCTTGTTCAGAACGAACACGGTCTTTTCGAGGCTCATGACCGGTGCGTCGCCGCCAACCCGGTGCAGCACGGCAAGCGACCCCGCATCGGGCATGAGCGTGCAGATATGCAGCGCGCAATAGGGCGTGAGCAGGTCCAGCAGTTCTCGGTCATGTGCGGAAATATCGATGATCGAGATGCGCGACTGGTCGAAGGGTATATCCAGGCCGCGCGAGAGGCGCTGCCGAAAGACGGAGCGGCGGCTGACGTTGAAGCCCTGAATCAGGCTGACGCCGGAGGCGACGAGCGCATCGGCGGTGCTGTCGGCAAGATCCGGCACTTCCTGCGCAGGCACGAAGCCCAGATACAGCTTCAAAGCATCCTGATAGGTGAAATCCAGCGCGCTGACGTCGTGGCCGCGCGCCGCCAGGTGAAGCGCGAGTTGCGCAGTCAGGAAGCTCGTCCCGACCCCTCCCTTGGGCGATTGCATCAAAACGAGAGTCATCAGTCGGCATCCCCCAGTCGGCTGAAGAATTCGCGCAGGTCGACGCCCTTTGCGGGTGCCGCAGTGGGCGGAACCTTGGGCGCGGCCTGCGCAGCGTTATAGCGTTCGAACAACGGCGTGGGCGCGGGAGGTGGCGGGACATGATCTTCGACCGGCGGCGGGACTGCACGCTTGTCGGGCAGATTGGCCACGCCCTCTCCAACGACACGCTCGTCGCGAAGGATCACCTCGAAGATCGGCCACAATTCCGTATCTGGAAAAGCGTCCTCGAACTCACGATAGCGCAATTCCTTGCGGCTAAGCTTTTCCAGTAGTCTGCGAGCGTCTCTACGCATCTGCTTTTTCCCACCACCCTGCAATCCGTCGGATGAATAGGGCAATTCGGCTGAAATTACTACTATCCAATTAACGAGGGTTATGATTCGGCCTCACTGAAACCAAAGTACAACACTGGCATCAAATCATTGATAATTAGGTATATTTTGTTACAATATCGCAATGAGCGGTGTTGTTCACCATTACTGTAATAACGCTCAGAGTAAGTGACGAAGGCGATGATTCGCGCCGATGATTCGTCCGATGACGTCGGCCTTGCGCGAGCGAAAGCAATTCGCCGCAACACCTGCCCGGCCATGTCTCAAAGATGTGGATTATCGCTGCGCGCTACCACGGATCGCTTCTTCGCCCTGAAACACCCTAGCGAATGATTTCGCGTGTTCTGACCACCCTACTGTCCTCTCCCTGTCCGCATAGCATCCCAAAAAACCGGCCTAACGCGGGCGGTTGGAGCATTTTAGGGTACGCACATCCGAACGTTGACGGATCGAAGTATAATCAGAAGCATAGCGACTGAATGCGAAATATTGCGCCCCTCCGCCATGTTCGCAACCTGCCGCACACCCGCGATCCGGAAAGCCCCGGGAAACACATGTTGCGCCACCATTTCATGTGAATTTCGTTCAATATGAATTTCATTCACATCGCCAAAGCAACGGGCGCCGCTTCTAGATGAAGCGACGCCCGCAAGTACAACCTATATTTTACTTAACAGTCATACTATTTGTATAAGTAACGGACGATTCATCTTGACCGTCATTGACGTTTACTTTTTGGCGGCGATTGCCTCGATTTCGATCAGATAATAGGGGGCGACGAGTGCTGCCACCTGAAAGGTCGAGCGCGCGACCGTCGCCGGGTTCTCGGCAGTGCCGAAAAACTGCTTGAAGCCCTCGTTCACGCCCGCGAAATCCATCTTACCCAGCTTGGGATCGGCCGCCACGAACAGCGACAGCTTGACGAGGTCGGACATCTGATAGCCCTGCGCCGCCAGCAGCTGCTTGATCTTGTTCAGCGTGCTGATGGTCTGCGTCTTGCTGTCGCCGAAATCCTCTATCCCCTTGATCTCGCTCATCGGCTTCTTGGGATCGATGGGCGATGGGAGCTGGCCGGAGAGGAAGATCAGCTCGGTCCCGGCGCCGACCTTGGCCGCGTCGAGGATGAAGGCCGACGGATTGCTCTTGATCCGCGTCACCTGTGCGCTCGCCGGGGCGGGCAGCATCGCTGCGGCGAGGAGAAGGGCGGTCGGCACGGCAAATTTACGCATAGGGAAACTCCTTATATAAAGATGTGTAGGAAAATGCCTCGGACCTGCTCAGGCGGGCGCCTTTGCAGGGGTTGCGAAGATGCTGGCGATGATATCCACCGACGCACGGGCGGTAGCATAATCGGGCGTCTCGTTCGCGTCGTTGAAGCCTTGCGTCTCGTCAGGGGCCAGATTCTGGATGACGATGCCGTCACGGCGGGACAGCAGCGACATCTTCTTATAGTTCAGGCCATAGGTAGCGCCCGGCTGGGGTAGCAGCCAGGCGAGCTGGCCGCGCACCGGAATGACGCTTTCATCCTTCATCAGCGCCCGTGCGCCATAGCCGGTGCAGTTGATGATCACCTTCTCGCGGATCGCCTTGAAGTCCTCGACCCCATGTAGTTCCATCGGCACGAAGCGCCCCCCGGCAAGCTGAAACTCGGCCTCCAGCTGATGCATCAGGTCGGCGACATTATACAGCATGCTGCTGGTCTTGCGGACGAAGGGCGTGGCGAACGGGTGCGTGCCCGGCGCCAGCGTCTCCTGCGCCGGGGTCAGATCCTTCGTCTTGTCCTCATAATCCACGAAATGGTCCGTGCCGCCACCTGGCATGGGAATGGCGGCATGCGGCGTCTTGACGAAGGGCGTGTCCGACAGCGCGTAGCGATCCGACCATTCGACCGGATTGCCGGGAAGGCCGAGATAGGACTGGTGCATGGCGAACGTCGCCCGCGTCATCCGCTCCCACTTCTCCTCGAAGGGGGCGCCGACCGCCCCCTGCATCGCGACGCGGCTGGCGGGCGACCAGGTGCCGGTCGCGCGGGCCGACCGGACAGCGGGGAAACGCTCCTTGGCATAGATGGTGACCTTCATGCCCATGCGTTGCGCCGTGATGGCCGTCGTCATGCCGATGGCGCCTGCCCCGATCACGGCCACTTCCTTCGCCCCGGTCGCGATCGCCAGCGGCACCGCCTCCTGCGCGGAGCCCCAGGACAGCGACCAGCCGCTGCCGCCATGGCCATAATGGTGCACGACCTTCTTGGAGCCGATCTCCTCCAGTTCGATCCGCGGTCCGGCCGCGCGGAACGGGCGAAGGCATACCGACACGCGGAACATGCGGTCCTGCCGCGCCAATATCGGCACCAGCCCCGGTTCGGGCGCGAATAAAGGCCCCTGTGCCAGCAGCCGCATCGGCGACAGCGCCGCCAGACCGGCCGCCCCGACCAGCGTATCGCGTAAGAGTTTTCTGCGGTCGATCATTCGCCCCCCGAAAGTAATGGCGTCTGGATCGCGCGACCATCGCGCGCTCAGGACGCACGGCGCGCCTAACCTAAGCACGGGCCTTGGAAATTTCATACGTCAAAGGGCGTATGGGCAAGCCACCCCGATTGCGGCTGACTGCCACCATAGCCGCCCTGGGTCCGATGGGGGCATGTGTTCGCGTTAGACGGACAGCCATTCGGACCGAGGCAGCGATCATGATCAAATGATCCGCGCGGACAAGATGGGAGGGGGAGGAAAACCATAGGGGGTAATAATGTCGCGCATTTCCAGAATTTGCTGCTCCGTACTTCTTGCATCCACGGCCCTGTCCGCCGCCCAGGCGCAGACACCCGAAGCGCCCGACGAAGCGGGCGAGATCATCGTCACCGGTACACGTGCAGTCGGCACGCTCGCCGCTGAAAGCGCCGCTCCGGTCCAGCTTCTGGGCGCCGATGCGCTGTCCAAGGTCGGCCAACCGAACCTCAACCAGGCATTGACGCAGCTTGTGCCGTCCTTCCAGGCCCAGACGCAGGGCACGGACATGTCGAGCTTCTCGCTCAGCGCCCGTCTGCGTGGTCTCAGCCCGAACCACACGCTCGTGCTGGTCAACGGCAAGCGCCGTCACGGCAACGCCATCCTCCAGGTCATCAACGGCGCGTTCGGCGGCTCTGCCGCGCCGAGCATCGACCTCATTCCGCCCGACGCCGTGCAGCGCATCGAAATCTTCCAGGAAGGCGCCGCGGCCGTCTACGGTTCGGACGCCATCGCTGGCGTCATCAACATCATCATGAAGAATCAGGATAGCGGCGGCACTGCCCAAGGCAGCATCGGCGAATATTATGACGGCGAAGGTCGTCAGTATAGCGCCAGCGGCAATTTCGGCCTGCCGGTCGGCGATGCCGGTTTCGTCAATGTCACCCTGTTCCATCGCCGCAACGACGTCACCACCATTGGCGAGGGCCAGACCAGCGTCCGCAATCTCGATGGCTCGACGGTCACGCTGAACGCCACGAACGCTGCGTTCCAGCCGATCTACAACGCGCTCAATGCCAATAATGGCACGGCAGGAATCAACGGTGGCCAGCCTAGATCGCAGTTGAGCATCGTATCCTACAATTCAGGATATGATTTCGGCGGCGGCATCGAAATCTACTCGTTCGGCGATTATTCCTATCGTGACGGCTCGGCACTGCAGGGCTATCGCCCGCCGAATCGGATCTGCCCGACGGGTGCGTCGGCTGCCTTCCCGTTGCAGCCCTCGACCTGCTATGGTCCCACCACCGCCAACGGCATGGTCCCCAATATCGAAGTAAACCAGAACGAGTTCTCGCTCACCGGCGGCATCAAGTTCGACATGGGCGGCTGGAATATCGACGCCAGCAGCACCTATGCCGAAGATGAGGCACTGGTCTATACGACCAATTCCGCGAACGCCTCGCTCTACGCCAAGACCTTTTCGGACGCGCGGGATGCGTATCTCGGTCCGCTCGGACTATTGGCCCCGACATTGACCCCGGCCCAGATCACCGCGAACCGGAATCTGCCAGCGGCTCTCGCTGCCGGTGCCGCAGGCGCCAAAACGCCGCGCGATTTCTACGATGGCGGTTTCAAATTCACCCAATATACCGGCACGATCGACGTGCGTAAGGATCTGGAAGTCGGTTTCGACAATCCCCTGACCCTCGCTTTCGGTGGTGAACTTCGCAAGGAAACCTATCGCATCTATGCAGGCGACGAACTGTCGCGCTTCGTCGAGGGTGGCCAGTCCTTCCCCGGCTACGCCCTGAGCGATGCGGCAACCTCCAAGCGTACCGCAAAGGCACTCTACGCCAACGTCATCTTCAAGCCTGTGCCTGAATGGTCGGTCGATATCGCGGGACGTTACGAGAATTATAGCGACTTCGGCGACACGCAGATCGGCAAGATCACGACCCGCTATGATTTCAGCGATGCCATCGCCATTCGCGGCACCGCCAGCACGGGCTTCCGCGCCCCGACCCTCCAGGAATCGGGCTATTCCTCCACCAACGTCGGCCCGACCAGCGCCACGCTGGCACTGGCGCCGAACTCCGCCGCCAGTGCAGCCGCGGGCTTCGGCAATCTGAGGCCGGAGAAATCCACCAACCTGTCTGCTGGTTTCGTGCTGCGGCCGGTGCCCAAGCTTGTCATCAGCCTCGATGGCTATTTCATCAAGATCAAGGACCGCATCGTGTCCACGGGCAGCATCACCGGCCAGCGTCAGTCGACGACGGCCGGTGCTCCGGGCGTTCCGGTGCTGACCCCGCTGGTCAACGGCCAGACCCCTGCGGCACTCGTTGCAGCGGCAATCGCGGCCAGTGGCAAGGAACTTGATCCGACCGTTCTTGCAACGGGAAGCCTGGGCATCCAGACCTTCACCAACGGCATCGATACCGAGACCAAGGGCATCGAGTTCTCGGCCCGCTATCCGATCGAAACCGACTTCGGCCGCTTCGACATGACCTGGGGCATGAACTATAACGACCAGAAGGTGACGAACAACAAGCTCGGCACATTGTTCAACGCTTCGGCGGAAGCGATCATCGAGACGTCTTCGCCGAAGTTCAAGAGCGTGTTCAGTTCCCTGTTCACCACCGGGGCGTTCAGCGCCAACGCGCGCGCAACCTACTATAGCAAGTCCACCGTCCTAGTCAGCCCGGCCGTCACCGTCGCTTCCGCACCGATTCCCGGCAACTTCTATCAGGGCGTCGTGAAGGGAACGTTCATCTTCGACCTCGAGCTCGGATATGACATCACGCCCTGGGCGGCACTTGCGATCGGCGCCAACAACCTGTTCGACAAGGTGCCGGAGATTCCCGACCTGGTTCCGGCTGGCACTTTCGCCAACATCAACGCCACAAACGGCACGTCGCCGTACATCAATGGCACGACCAGCATCAACAACCCGTACACCCACGGCGCCTACGGCACGAACGGCGGTTATTACTACGCCCGCCTGACCTTCAAGTTCTGAAAATAGGAAATGAGCGGCGGTGGATTATCCATCGCCGCTCGTCATAATCCGAGACGATGCAATAGAAGGACGACAATCATGAACTTCCGCGCCACCGCCGCGTTCGCCGCAAGCCTCCTTGCGGTCACTGCCACCCATGCCAGCGCTCAGGTCGAGCGTACGGGCAACCCCACCGGCGTCATCGCCAGCACCGTGTCCGTGCCCGCAGGCTACAAGACCGTCTATCTCTCCGGCTCCACTGCATCGCCCATCGACCCGGCCAAGCCCGAAGTCGTCGGCGATACCAAACAGCAGACGCTGAGCATCCTCACCAAGATGAAGGCGACGCTCGAAGGCATGGGCATGACGATGGGCGACCTGGTCAAGATCAACGTCTTCCTCGTCGGCGATCCGGCCAAGGAGGGCAAGATGGACGCTCCCGCCATGAACGAGGTGTTCAAGACCTTCTTCGGCACCACCGAGCAGCCCAACAAGCCTGCCCGCTCCACGGTCCAGGTCGCCGCGCTCGGCCGCCCCTGGGTTCTGGTGGAGATCGAGGGGATCGCGGTCAAGAAGCCCTGATTTCCCACTACGCGACGACGACATGGCCGGTTTGTGAAGGAATAGAGAATGACTGAACTATCCGGCCAGACGCGCCGCGAATTGCTGACGATGATCGGCAAGGCGGGCGGCGCCATCGCCATGTACCAGGCGATGACGGCGCTCGGCCATGCCGCCGAAACCCAGTTCACCGGCCCGCCCAAGCTGACCGGCGCGCCCAAAGGGGCGAGCGTGCTCGTCCTGGGCGCCGGTCTCGCCGGCATGGCGGCCGCCTATGAGCTGACCAAGGCAGGCTACAAGGTCCAGATCCTGGAATATCAGGATCGTCCGGGCGGCCGTAACTATTCGCTGCGCGGCGGCGACAAGGTCGTCGAGGTCGGCGGCGCGACGCAGACCGTCGGCTTTGCCCCCGGCAACTATCTCAACCCTGGCCCATGGCGCATCCCGCACCACCACCGCGCGCTCCTCAGCTATTGTAAGGCGTTCGGCGTGGAGTTGGAGCCGTTCATCCAGCTCAACCACAATGCCTTCGTCCACAATAGCAAGGCGCTGGGCGGCAAGCCGCAGCGCTACAAGGAGCTGGCGGTCGACTTCAAAGGCCATGTCTCCGACCTGCTCGGCAAGTCGCTCAACGCTGGCGCGCTCGACAAGCAAGTGACGGCCGAGGACAAGGCCAAGCTGCTCGAGGCGCTGCGCGAATGGGGCGTGCTCGACAAGAGTGGCAACTATGTCAGCAGCATCGACGTCTCGGGCCAGCGCGGCTACGACAAGGCGCCTGGCGGCGGCGTGGGCGGCGCGCCGACCCCGTCCAAGATCAACGGCCTGTCGGACCTGCTCAATACGGGCGTGTGGACGCAGATGTCCTTCTTCTTCAACTATGTGATGCAGACGACGATGTTCCAGCCCAAGGGCGGCATGGACATGATCGGCAAGGGCTTCGCCAAGCAGCTCGGCAACATCATCCAGTACAACGCCAAGGTGACGAAGGTCGCGCAGGACGACAAGGGTGTCACCGCGTCCTGGACCGACATCAAGACCGGTGCGACCGGCGAGGCGAAGGCGGACTATTGCGTCTGCACCATCGCCCTGCCCGTCCTCTCCCAGCTCGATCTCCAGGTCGGCCCCGCGATGAAGGCGGCGATCCGCGCGGTCCCCTATGCGGGCCAAGTCAAGGTCGGGCTGGAGATGAAGAGCCGCTTCTGGGAGGAGAAATACTCCATCTATGGCGGGCACAGCTTCACCGATCAGGCCATCGGCCTGATCTCCTACCCGAACAACAATATGTTCAAGGATGGCCCGGCCGTCCTGCTCGGCGCGTTCGCCAACGGTGCGGGCGGGTTCCAGCTGGCGGGCATGACGCCGGAGCAGCGGATCGAGACGGCGCTGGCGCAAGGGTCGGTCTTCCACCCAGAGGAATATCGCAAGGAGTATATGAACGGCGTGTCCGTCGCGTGGAGCCGCGTTCCGTGGATGCTGGGCTGCACGTCGCGATGGAGCGAGTCGGCGCGCGCGGAGCATTATCAGAACCTGGTCGCCATGGACGGCCGCTTCGTCCTCGCGGGCGAGCATGCCTCCTATTATGGCGGCTGGATGGAAGGGTCGATCCTGTCGGGCCTCGACGCCATCGCACGCATCCACCAGAAGGCGACGGCTGCATGAAATCGCGGCTGGTTTCCCTGACGGCGATGGCCGGGGCCTGCGCGCTGCTGGCGATGGCCGTGGCGGGCCGCGCGCAGGACGTGTCGGGCGGCGGGTCCGCCGCTGGCCCGAGTGCGGCGGCGGGCAAGGAAGTCTATGAGCAGATCTGCCAGGCCTGCCACATGGCGGATGCCAAGGGCGGCGGCGGCGCGGGCGCGGAAATCCCCGCGCTGGCCGGTAACGCCAAGCTGTCCGACCCCAATTACCTCATCACCATATTGGTCAAGGGGCGCGGCGGCATGCCGTGGTTCACGGACATGTTGACGCCCGCGCAGATGGCAGCGGTCTCCACCTATGTTCGCGGCCATTTCAACGCCTATCCCGAGCCAGTGACGGAGGCGGATGTGAAGCGGGTGATCGATGGCGGCGACGGCCCCGGCAAGCCCGAGTGCAACAGCTGCGGCAAGTGATTGAGACGGCGCGAATGAAGCGCTCCACCGACGAGAATGATAAGGGGTCATAATGATGGAAATGAGCGGACAGACGCGCCGGCAGTTGCTGACGATGATCGGCAAGGCGGGCGGCGCCATGGCGATGTACCAGGCCATGACCGCGCTGGGCCATGCGGCGGAGACCCAGTTCACCGGGCCGCCAAAGCTGACCGGCGCGCGCAAAGGCTCCACCGTCCTCGTGCTGGGCGCTGGCTTGGCCGGCATGCTCGCGGCCATCGAGCTGACCAAAGCGGGCTACAAGGTCCAGATCCTCGAATATCAGGACCGTCCGGGCGGCCGTAACTATTCGGTGCGCGGCGGCGACAAGATCGTGGAGGTCGGCGGCGCGACCCAGACGGTCGGCTATGCTCCCGGCAATTATCTCAACCCCGGCCCATGGCGCATTCCGCACCACCACCGCACGCTGCTGCATTATTGCAAGGCGTTCGGGGTGGAGCTGGAGCCGTTCGTCCAGTTGAACCATAATGCGCTGGTCCACCGCAGCGACGCCTTCGGCGGCAAGCCGCAGCGCTACAAGGAGCTGGCGACCGACTTCAAGGGCCATGTCTCCGAACTCCTTTCGAAGTCGCTCAATGCGGGCGCGCTCGACAAGCAGGTGACGGCCGAGGACAAGGCCAAGCTGCTCGAAGCGCTGCGCGAATGGGGCGTGCTCGACAAGAACATGGCCTATGCGAGCGGCATCGACGTGTCGGGCCAGCGCGGTTACGACAAGGCGCCCGGCGGCGGTGTCGGCGGCGCGCCCACCCAGTCCACCATCAACACGCTGCCGCAGGTCCTCTCGTCCCATGTGTGGACGCAGATGGGCTTCTACTTCAACTATGTGATGCAGACGACGATGTTCCAGCCCAAGGGCGGCATGGATATGATCGGCAAGGGTTTTGCCAAGCAGCTGGGCCCCAAGGCGATCCAGTATAACGCCAAGATCACCAAGATCGCGCAGGACGACAAGGGCGTCACCGCGTCCTGGACCGACACCAAGACGGGCGCGACCGGCGAGGCGAAGGCCGATTATTGCGTCTGCACCATCCCCGCGACGATCCTGGCGCAGATGGACATACAGGTCGGCGCGCCGATGAAGGCGGCGGTCAAGGCCATCCCCTATTCCAACTCGGTCAAGATCGGGCTGGAGATGAAGAGCCGCTTCTGGGAGGAGAACTACTCCATCTATGGCGGTCACAGCTTCACCGATCAGCCGATCGGCCTCGTCTCCTACCCCAATTATAATTTCTTCAAGGATGGTCCGGCGGTGTTGCTGGGCGCATTTGCGGGCGGTGCGGGCGGCTATCAGCTTGCAGGCATGACGCCCGAGCAGCGGATCGAGACGGCGCTGGCGCAAGGGTCGGTGTTCCACCCGGCCGAGTACCGCAAGGAATTCTCCAACGGCGCGTCGGTCGCCTGGAACCGCATGCCGTGGATTCTGGGCTGCTGCGCCACCTGGACGGAGCAGACGCGGGCGGCCCACTACCAGAATCTCGTCGCGATGGACGGGCGCATCGTGCTGGCTGGCGAGCATGCTTCCTATTATGGCTGCTGGATGGAGGGCGCGCTGCTCTCCTCGCTCGACGCCATCGGGCGGCTCCACCAGAAGGCGCTGGCGGCATGAGGACGCTCGTCGCGCTCGCCCTTCCCCTGGCGTTACTGGCTGGCGGCACGGCCGGTGCGGCGGGCGGCGATCCGGTCAAAGGCAAGATCGTCTTCGCGCGCTGCATGGCCTGTCACAAGGTCGACAAGTCGGGCACGAACGGGCTGGGCCCCAATTTGCAGGGGATCGTCGGACGGCCGGTGGCGAGCATCAAGGGGTTCAATTATTCGCCCGCTCTTCAGAAGAAGGGCGGCAAATGGACCGCGCCTGCGCTCGACGCCTATCTGATCTCGCCCGCCAAGGCGGTGCCGGGCAACAAGATGATCTTCATGGGCCTGCCCAATCCCGACGACCGGGCGAATCTGATCGCCTATCTGGCGGCGGCGTCGAAATAGGTACTGCACCGACGCAAAAAAGGCCGTGAGAGAGGCGCATCCCGTCGCCACTCTCCGGCCTCTTTACATTGCGCGTGGCCCGCACGGAGCGCGCCGCGCACAGATCCTCGCTCAGTTGCTCGCGATGCGATTGGCCGGGGCGTTGATCATGCGGTTCATCGCCGTCTCGGCATTGGCGCGCATTTCCTGACGGCACTGCCAGTCGGGCGAGTTATCAGCACTCAGGCGATCGCCGGGATTGCAGGCTTCCGAGATGGCTCGCGCCACGCGCTTGCGCATCGAGTCGATATGCTCCGGCCGGCTGAGGTCGAGACCCTGGGCCGATACGGCGACGGAGACTGGCTCGCGGTGGTTGGGGGTTGCCGCCGAGGCGATTGCAGGGGCGGCGAGGACGCTGATCGCCGCAATCGCAGCGTTCAGATGTTTCATGATATTCTCTCCCAAAACGGGTGAACGGACGGACATTTTTTTGTGTCAGGACCGTCCTTGGCCCGTGAAAGCCGAGAACCGTCCCGCAAGCGTAATTATACGCTCGCCGCCGATTTAGGCGCTTTCGCAGGCCCCAACAAGGCACGACCTGTGCTGCGCCGCGCAATTCCGCCATCTTTCGATGCTGCACCGCCGCAATCGCGCGGGATCCGCGGGCGACAAAATACCCGCCGCCATAGCAGCGTCGATGCGCCGAAACGCCGCCGAGACCGAATTGCCAGCGACGGCGCTGCCTAGGCGGTCACGACCCCGTTGAGGAACAGATGCACGCAAAAGCGCGACTGCCGTTCGATCTCGGCATCGTCGGCCTGGATGCCCCAGGCCCGCATGCTGGCCGGGCCACCGACGACCAGATGGGTGAAGGCATGCGCGGCATCGTCGGCGAAGGGAGCGGCCGGGTCTTCCTCGCGGATGCGGCGGCGGAACAGGTCGGCCAGGAAGTCCAGCGTCTGCTTGGTCCCGCATTTCAGCGCATGAGCGCCGATCTCCGGCATACGCGCCGCCTCGGCATTGGTGATCCGCAGGAGGCGCTGGCCGGCGGGACTGAGAATATTGTCCACCAATATGCGGCCGATGCGAATCAGGCTGGCCTCGAGATCGTCATCCTCCTCCGCGCGCAGGCGTTCCACGGGGACGATCCATTGTTCGATGGCGCGCTGGAGAGCCGCCTTGAACAATGTCGTCTTGTCCTCGTACCGGGCGTAGACGGTCCGCTTGGCCATATTGCAGGCAGCGGTGATGGCATCGATCGTTGTACCCTCGAAGCCGCGCTCGTAGAAGAGGTCGAGCGCGACATCGAGCAATTCCATGTCGCGCTGCTGCGCTTCGCTGCGGGTCGGTCGACCGGGACCGCGGCGGGAGGAACGATTGGCTGTGGAGGAACTGGCGGGATTAATGGCCTTGTCGGCCTTGGGTCTGGTCAAATTACTCGGTCCAAAACTGCAGGTAGAAAAAGAGCCTCCGGGATTATCGGAGCATCCTCTCCAGTCTGGATAGATTTATATTTTTTTTAACGGCCTAGCGATTTGATTTTTCCATTTTGCGAACCCAGCGTCACAAAATGAATCATGAGCGCCCCGGCGAAGAGGCGCCCATGACCGATATTAATAGCTTGCCGTTTTGCCGCCGAAGCTCATGCCGCGACAAGTTCCTCGACCGGGGCAAGACGGATCAGATAGTCGAATGACGACAAAGCCGCAGTAGATCCTTGCCCCATCGCGATTACGATTTGCTTGTACGGGACCGTGGTGCAATCGCCGGCCGCAAATATGCCCTCATGACTGGTATGACCGCGATGATCGATCTCGATCTCTCCGCGAGCAGAGAGGCCGATGCTGTCCTTCAGCCATTCCGTGTTCGGGACCAGTCCGATCTGGACGAAAATCCCTTCCAGCTCGATCAGGTGCGAGGCGTCGCTGTTGCGATCCTTATACGTCAGGCCGATCACCTTCTCGCCGTCGCCATGCACCTCGGTCGTCAGGGCCGATGTGATGATGGTGGCGTTGGGCAGGCTGGCGAGCTTGCGCTGAAGCACCGCATCCGCACGCAGCTGGCTGTCATACTCGACCAGCGTGACGTGGCTGGCGAGCCCCGCCAGATCGATGGCAGCCTCGACGCCACTATTGCCGCCGCCGATCACCGCCACGCGCTTGCCCTTGAACAACGGGCCATCGCAGTGGGGGCAATAGGCCACGCCCTTGTTGCGATACTCTTCCTCGCCGGGGACGTTCATATGCCGCCAGCGTGCGCCGGTGGACAGAATGATGGTCTTGGCCCGCAGCGACGCGCCGCTTTCCAGCTTCACCTCGGCCAGGTCGCCGGGGTGCGCCGCGGGAATGAGCTGCACCGCCTTCTGCTGGTTGATGATGTCCACGTCATAATCCTTGACGTGTTGCTCCAGATGCGCGGCGAGCTTGGGCCCTTCGGTGTGCGGCACGGAGATGAAATTCTCGATGCCCATGGTGTCGAGCACCTGGCCGCCGAACCGCTCCGCCACGACGCCGGTGCGGATACCCTTGCGCGCCGCATAGATCGCCGCCGCGGCGCCCGCCGGACCACCGCCGACGACGAGAACGTCGAACGCGTCCTTCGCGCCGATCTTCTCCGCGGCGCGTGCGGTCGCGCCGCTGTCCAGCTTGGCGATGATCTGCTCCAGGTCCATGCGGCCCTGCCCGAACAGCTCGCCGTTCAGGTAGATGGAAGGCACCGCCATGATCTTGCGCTCGTCCACTTCCGCCTTGAACAGGCCGCCCTCGATGGCGACCGCCTTCACGCGCGGGTTGACGATGCTCATCAGCGTCAGCGCCTGCACCACATCGGGGCAGTTCTGGCAGGAGAGCGAGAAATAAACCTCGAAATTATAGTCGCCGTCCAGTGCCTTCGCCGCCTCGATGGCGTCCGCGCTCACCTTGGGCGGATGACCGCCGGTCCACAGGAGCGCCAGGACGAGCGAGGTGAACTCATGGCCCAACGGAATGCCGGCAAAGCGAAAGCCGTCGGTCTCTCCGGCGCGGCGGATCGCGAAGCTGGGCTTGCGCGCGTCGCCATCGTCGGCGGCCAGCGTCACAAGATCGCTCATGCCCGCAATCTCCTCCAGAAGATTGCGCAATTCTGCCGACTTCGCCCCGCCATCCAGCGCGGGCACCAGTTCGATCGGCTGCTTGATATTGACCAGATAGGCCGCAAGCTGAGTTTTGATGGCTGCATCCAGCATGGAAATATCCTCTTATAGGGGAGGGGCGGCGGCTCGGCCGCCCCGAAACGTGACTGTCCCGGAGCGGCCTTGTCGGAAACGCTCCGTTTAGATCTTGCCGACCAGGTCGAGCGACGGCGCCAGCGTGGCCTCGCCCTCTTCCCACTTGGCGGGGCAAACCTCGCCGGGGTGGCTGGTCCAGTACTGCAGCGCCTTGATCTTGCGCAGCAGCTCGGCGGCGTTACGGCCAACGCCCTCGGGGGTGATCTCTACGAGCTGGATCGTGCCCTCGGGATCGACGACGAAGGTGCCGCGATCGGCGAGGCCGACGCCTTCACGCAGAACGTCGAAATTCTTGGTGATGACGTGGTTCTGGTCGCCCAGCATATAATAGTTGATCTTGCCGATGGCAGGCGACGTGTCGTGCCATGCCTTGTGGCTGAAATGCGTGTCGGTGGAGACCGAATAGACTTCCACGTCCAGGCTCTGCAGCGTGGGATAGATGTCAGCCAGATCTTCCAGCTCGGTGGGGCAAACGAAAGTAAAGTCAGCGGGGTAGAAGAAGAATACGGCCCACTTGCCCTTGATGTCGGCCTCGGTCAGGTCCACGAACTTGCCTTCCTTGAAGGCGGTCGCGGCGAACGGCTTAATCTGTGTGCTGATAACGGACATATCATCTCCCGTGGCTGGTTGGACGAAGCCTATGTAGGGCGGCGCCCAGGCAAAGCAAAATCGATAAGTTTGCGCGGCGATATTTAGAGAATCGATCAGCGCATAGGCTGGACGAGCCGGGCAACCTCCATGCCGGGGCGTTGTTGCATTGCCGAGACAGGGCTTGTTACCGGGGCATGCGCCTGTCTACTCTGTGCAGCATAAGGGCGAGCAGGAGATGGACGGCATGAGATATTCGGGAAAGGTCGCGGTCGTGACGGGCGGCGGCGCGGGCGGCATCGGTGCCGGGATCGCCGCGGGCCTGTCGCATGCCGGCCTCAAGGTCATCGTGGCCGACATCGACGAAGCAAAGGGCAGGGCCACGGTCGAAAGCCTGATCGCGGCAGGGCGGGAGGCGCATTTCCTGCCGGTCGACATCGCCTCGCCCGCCTCTGCGGAGGCGATGGCGGCGGGCGCGGTCGAGCGGTTCGGGCGTATCGACTATCTGGTCAACAATGCGGCATTGTTCGGCAGCATGGCCAAGGGCGGACTGCTCAGCATGGACTGGGACGTGCTGCAGCGCCATTTCCAGATCAACATGTTCGGCGCGCTGATCGTCACGCGCGCAGTCGTGCCGCATATCGAGAAGGCGGGCGGCGGCGCCATCGTGTGCACCAGTTCGACGGCCGCCTGGCTGGGCGGCGGCCATTATGGCGTGGCGAAGGCGGGCGTGAACGCGCTGGTGCTGTCGCTGGCGCGCGAACTGGGTCCTAAGAACATCCGCATCAATGCCATCGCGCCGGGCATGACCGATACGGCCGCGCTGCATAGCCAGACTACGCCCGACCAGATTGCGAGCCGGGTCGGCGGCATCGCCCTGCCCCGCCTGGGCACGCCGCAGGATCATGCTGAGACCGTCAAATTCCTTCTGTCCGACGGCGCGTCCTTCATCACCGGGCAGATCGTCGCGGTGGACGGCGGCAGCCTGTACGCGCGGCTGTAGCGCGGGTCAGTGGACCGCGTGCCCCGCTCGCCCGAGTGGGGCATCTCCGCCTCCCTGCCGCCACCCAGCAGCATCGCGACGACGCAGATCACCAACCCGCCCGCCGCCAGACCTGCCCCGACATAGCCGGTGGAGGCCAATCCCCAACCCGCGCCGATGGCAAGGCCGCCGACCAGCGGGCCAAGCGCGTTGGCGAAGTTGAACGCCGCATGGTTGAGCGCCGCCGCCAGCGTCTGCGCCTTGCCCGCGACGTCCATCAAACGGGTCTGGAGAATGATGGGGAGAGCGCCGCCGCCGCCGATGGCGAGCACGACGAGGGCCAGCGTATAGATATTGCCGGTCGCGACCGGATAGATCGACAGCGCAGCCACGCTCCAGATCAGAACGCCCGCCGCCGCGCGCATCAGTCCCCTTGCGGCAAGGCGCGGAGCGACGAGGTTGCCCAGCGTCATGCCGACGCCGAACACGGCCAGCATGACCGGGATGGTCGCGGCGGACGTGCGCGTCACCGCCCGCATCGTCGACGCCAGATAGGTATAGACGCAGAACACCCCGCCAAAACCGATCGCGCCGATGGCGAGAACCAGCCAGACCTGCCCGTTGGCGAGGCCGCCCAATTCGTCCATGATCCGCGCTTCGGGGTCCGCCTTCTCGTGCGGGGCCAGCCAGGCGATGAGGATCACCGTCGTCAGCGCCAGCGCCGCGACCAGCCCGAAGCACCAGCGCCAGCCGACCAGCAGCCCGATCCCGTTGGCGAGCGGCACGCCCACGATGGTCGCGATGGTCAGCCCCATCATCGTCCGCCCGACCGCTGCCGTACGCCGGTGCGGCGGCACGAGCGAGGCGGCGAGCAGCGAGGCCACGCCGAAATAGGCGCCGTGCGGCAATCCGCTCAGGAACCGGAAGACCATCATCCAGCCATAGTTCGGCGCAAAGGCCGTGGCGGCATTGGCGAGCGCGAACAGGCTCATCAGCAGGATCAGCAACGTCCGGCGCGGCATGCGCGCGCCCATCACCGCCAGCAACGGCGCTCCCACGACGACGCCCAGCGCATAGGCGCTGATGACATGCCCGGCCGTCGGTTCGTCGATATGCAGGTCCGGCGCGAAATAGGGCAGCAGGCTCATCATCGCGAACTCGGTCGTGCCGATGGCGAAACCACCGACGGCAAGCGCGAAGTGAACCAGGCCAACAGATGGCTGGCGGCGCGAAAGGGTGCCGGACGGCGAAGAGGTTATGTCCATGTTGCACCGCAACGTAGCGGATTAAAACCAACCTTCAATGACGGGTAGATCGAATAACCGCCCGGCAAGAAGCGACGGTGCCGTCCCGGGCGCGCGGCTGGATCGCATTGCGGCCAACCGAGTGCTGGACAGCCCCGGCCCGGCGCATTATCCGCCGCCCATGACAGCCCCAAGCGACTCCATCCTGATCGTAGATTTCGGCAGCCAGGTCACCCAGCTCATCGCACGGCGCGTGCGCGAGGCCGGTGTCTACAGCGAAATCGCTCCCTTCACCCAGGCCGAGGCGGCGTTCCACCGTATCAAGCCCAAGGGCATCATCCTGTCGGGTTCCCCCGCAGGCGTGCCGGAGGAAGGCAGCCCCCGCGCTCCGCAGATCCTGTTCGACAGCGGCCTGCCGATCCTGGGCATCTGCTACGGCCAGCAGGTGATGACCCACCAGCTAGGCGGCGAAGTGCGGCCGGGACATGAGACGGGCGAAGGCGGGGAGTTCGGCCGTGCGTTCCTGACGGTCTCGGAACCCTGCGTCCTGTTCGACGGCCTGTGGGAAGTGGGCGAGCGGCATCAGGTGTGGATGAGCCATGGCGACAAGGTAACCCGCTTTGCCGAGGGTTTCCGCATCGTCGCGACGTCGGACGGCGCCCCCTTCGCGCTGATCGCCGATGACGAGCGCCGCTATTATGGCACGCAGTTCCACCCGGAGGTCGTGCACACTCCCGACGGCGGCAAGCTGATCGCCAATTTCGTGCGCCATGTCTGCGGCCTTGCGGGCGACTGGACCATGGCCGAGTTCCGCGCGACCAAGATCGCGGAAATCCGCGAGCAGGTCGGTTCCGGCAGGGTGATTTGCGGCCTGTCGGGCGGCGTCGATTCGGCAGTCGCGGCCGTGCTGATCCACGAAGCCATTGGCGAACAACTCACCTGCGTCTTCGTCGACCATGGCCTGATGCGGCTGGGCGAGGCGGAGCAGGTCGTGACGCTGTTCCGCGACCATTACAACATCCCCCTCGTCCATGTGAATGCGGAGGAGATGTTCCTGGGCGGTCTGGCTGGCGTCACCGATCCGGAGGCCAAGCGCAAGTTCATCGGCAAGGCGTTCATCGACCTGTTCGAGGCCGAAGCGCAGAAGATCGGCGGCGCCGACTTCCTGGCGCAGGGCACGCTCTACCCTGACGTGATCGAGTCCGTATCCTTCACCGGCGGCCCGTCCGTGACGATCAAGAGCCACCATAATGTCGGCGGCCTGCCCGACCGCATGAACATGAAGCTGGTCGAGCCGCTTCGCGAATTGTTCAAGGACGAGGTGCGCGCATTGGGCCGCGAACTCGGCCTGCCGGAGATTTTCGTGGGCCGCCACCCCTTCCCCGGCCCTGGCCTGGCCATCCGCATACCCGGCGAAGTGACCAAGGAACGCTGCGACATCCTGCGCAAGGCGGACGCGGTCTATCTGGAGGAAATCCGCGCGGCTGGCCTGTACGATGCGATCTGGCAGGCCTTCGCGGTGCTGCTGCCTGTGCGTAGCGTCGGCGTAATGGGCGATTATCGCACCTACGACAATGTCCTGGCCCTGCGCGCCGTCACGTCCACGGACGGCATGACCGCAGACATCTACCCGTTCGACGCCGCCTTCCTGAGCCGGGTATCGACCCGCATCATCAACGAGGTGAAGGGCATCAACCGTGTGGTGTACGACTATACGTCCAAGCCGCCGGGCACGATCGAATGGGAGTGAAGGCTATCAAGCCTCACACTCCGTTCCCTCAATAGCGGCCACCGCCTTCCGGCTCGCGAACAATATACCCGCCAGTCCGATAGCCGACGTCGCCGCGCCCGCCAGCGCCACCGCCGGATAGCCGAGGCCTGCCGCAATCACGCCGCCGCCCAGCGCCGCACCTATGGCGTTGCCGAGGTTGAACGCGCCGATATTGACCGAGGAGGCGAGGTTCGGGGCATCCGCTGCTGCGCTCATCACGCGGACCTGCAGCGGCGGGACGAGCGCGAAGCTGGCCACGCCCCACAGGAATATCAGGATCGCCGCAGGCACGGCATTCGCCATCAGGCCAGCAAAGGCGACCAGCAGCGCGGTCAGCGACGCCAGCGTGACGATCAACGTCCGGTCGACCGACTTGTCCGCAAACTTGCCCCCCAGCCAGTTGCCGATCGTCAGCCCCAGGCCGTAGACGACGAGCATCGCCGTCACGAAGCCGAGCGAGGCATGGGTCACCTCGCGCAGGATCGGTACGATATAGGTGAAGACGGTGAACATCGCGCTCGACCCCGCGACCGTCAGCGCCAGCGCGCCCAGCACCTTGCCACGCGTCAGCACGCGCAGTTCCGCCGCCGCATTGCCGCCCACCGGCGCGGGGAGCGGCGGCAGGGTCGCCCGCAATGCCGTCATCATCGCGACGCCGAGCGCGGCGATCCCCCAGAAGGACGCACGCCAGCCGAGATGCTCGCCCGCCCAGGTCGCGAGCGGCACGCCCACGACATTGGCGATGGTCAGCCCCATGAACATCGCGGCGACCGCGCCCGCCTGACGCTGCGGCGGCACCAGGCTGGCGGCGACGATGGAGCCGACGCCGAAGAAGGCGCCGTGGTTGAGCGAGGTCAGGATCCGCGCCGCCAGCAGCATGGCATAGCCATCGGACACCGCCGCCAGCAGATTGCCGGCGGTGAAGATGCCGGCGAGCGCGATCAGCAGCGTCCGTCGCGGGATGCGCCCGGTGGTCAGCGTCATCAGCGGTGCGCCGATCACGACGCCGAGCGCATAGGCGCTGATCAGCA
>JBEVNC010000254.1:0-21267 GCA_040508315.1 Sphingobium sp. | reverse complement strand
GGACTTTTTCTTCAATTCCTTGAGATGCATGTATAGCGATTCCGACTCAGAAAATACGGACGATGAAGGGGAGAATGTCTGCTGAAACCGATGGTTGCGCCAGGCGATGGGAATGCGGCGCTACGGTGGAGATGCGTCACGAATTACGCCCAGCAGCCTTGTGTGTCAATCGGTCCTGATCGCCTGGCTTGCGAACCCGGTCAGAGCAGCGCCGCTGCCAGTTCACGCCAGGCAGGCCGCGCGGCCTCGACATTGGTGCCGGCGCCCGTGATGACCTGGATGCACACATGATCCGCGCCTGCCTCCAGATGCGCGTTTACCCGTGCCGCGATGGCCGCCATATCGCCCCATGCGAACAGCGCGTCGACCAGCCGGTCGCTCATCGCGTCGATTTCCGCTTTGGAAAAGCCGAGGCGGGTCCAGCTGTTCCGGTAGTTGGGATAGCCCCGATAATGGTCGAGCGCCGTGCGTGCCAGCGCTCGCGCCTTGTCGGGATCGGTCTCCAGCACGACGCCCTGTTCCGGAGCGACCAGCCTGTCCGGTCCCACGGCCCGGCGGGCAATGGCGCTATGCTCCGGCGTTACGAGATAGGGATGCACGCCTGCGGTACGGTCACGCGCGAGGAGCAACATCTTCGGCCCCAGCGCCGCGAGGCACAGGGCCTCTCCGGGCATGTCCTCGGCGTTCAGCGCATCCAGATAGGCCCGCATCGCGGCCAGCGGTTTCTGCTTGGCATAATCGTCGCCGACGATATGCGAATGACTGACCCCGAGACCCAGCAGCACGCGCGACCGATGGTCTTCGGGCAGAGCCTTCCACCAGTTGGCGACGTCCGCCGCGTCATGCTTCCAGATGTTGAGAATGCCGCTCGCAATGGTGATACGGGAGGAGGCGGCGAGCAGCCGGTCGAGATCGCCGGTCAGGTCGCCGCCCATGCCGCCCGGCACCCAGAGCGCGCCATAGCCAAGCTCGTCCAGCTCGGCGACCGCGTCGGCCGCCTGTGCCGGATCGCCGAAGCGTGCCTCCATCGACCAGATGCCGATACGGCCAATGTCTGTCTTCGCCATGCGGCGCTCTCCCTGTTGTCTTTTCCGTCAGCCGAGGCCGAAGCGCGGTCCGTAGACGATCACCACGATCACCACCGCACTCACCAATATGCCCGGCACCTCGTTGAGCAGGCGCAGCGTCTTTTCGGCCAGCGGCCTCTCGCCCCGCGCCAGCTTCTTGGCATAGCCCGACGCCCAGCCATGATAGCCCGACAGGATGATGACCAGCAGCAGTTTCACATGGAACCACCCCTGCGAGAAGGCCCCGGTATTGAGCGCCAGCGCGATGCCGAGCAGCCAGACGATGACGAGCGAGGGATTCATGATGATCCGCCGCAACCGCGATTCCCGGTCGATCCACGCCTTATCCTCATCCGACCCCGCTATGGTCTGATGGTGATAGACGAAGAATCGCGGCATCATGAACAGGCTCGCCATCAGGAAGATGACGAAAATCACATGCGCCGCCAGAACCCAGGGATAGGCCATCCCAAGAAAGCCGATCATCGGTCAGTCCCCTTCATTCATGCGCGCCTGAGCCGCCCCAACAGATGCTCGACATGGGCGATAGGCGTGTCCGGCAGGATGCCGTGGCCGAGGTTGAAGATATGGGGCCGCCCGCCGAGCGCCGCAAGAATCGTGTCGACCGCACTATCGAGCGCTTCGCCGCCCGCGATCAGCGCCAGCGGGTCGAGATTGCCCTGCACGGGAAGCCCGGCGGGCAGGCTGCGCGCTGCCCAGAACGGGTCGATGGTCTCATCCAGGCCGACCGCATCGACGCCCGTCCCCTCGACATAATCGACCAGCTTTGCCCCCGCGCCCTTGGGGAATCCGATGATCGGCACATCGGGATGAATCGCCTTCAGGCGCCGCACGATCTGTGCATTGGGTTCGATCACCCAGCGGCGGAACTGCGCCGGACTGAGGCTGCCTGCCCAGCTGTCGAACAGCTGCACCGCATCCACGCCATTGCGGATCTGTCCGTCGAGATAGATGATCGTGGTCTCGATAATGGCCTCGATGATCGCGCCGAACCGGCCCGGATCGCCATAAGCCAGGCGCCGCGCCGCGCCCTGATCCTTGCTGCCCTGTCCCGCCACCATATAGGTCGCGACCGTCCACGGGCTCCCGGCGAAACCGAGGAAGGTGGTGGCTGGCGGCAGGCCCGCGCGCACCTTTGCAACAGTGTCCCAGATCGCGGCCAGCCGTGACGGATCGGGCGCAAATCCCGCCAGATCGGCATCCACCAGCGGCGGCGCGAGGCGCGGTCCCTCGCCTGTCTCGAACCACAGATTCTGGCCCATCGCGTGCGGCACGATGAGAATGTCGGAGAAGAGGATCGCCCCGTCGAAGCCGAAACGCCGGATCGGCTGGAGGGTGATCTCCGCGGCAGCCTCGGCATCGTAGCAAAGCGCGAGGAATCCGCCCTTCGTTTCGCGCAAGGCCCGGTATTCGGGGAGATAGCGCCCGGCCTGACGCATCAGCCAAACGGGCGGAATATCGGGAATGTCACCTCTCAGGACACGCAGAAGCGGCTTGTCGGCATGCGTGTGGCTCACGGCAGAGGGATTCAGGGTTTCGGAATTGCTCATCGGCTTCGTCTGCGAGCAAAGCCCGCCGCCATCAATCTCAAAAAGGAATCTTTAGAGAGATTGTTGTTTACTGTTGGGCGGTGGATATGTGGAATTACGCGCTTATCCACAGCTTTGTCCCCAGCTTGACTCACCGATGTCCGACCGAATCCGGCGAGTCACATCCGCCATGCACAGTTCGCGGCATGGTCGCTGCCGCACTCATCCACGTGGATAACTCTGCCCTGCGGGAGTCTGGCCGATTGTGGGCTGTTGCCATCCGTCGGTTATCCACACATCCATCCCTTGCATAATCCCCAGTCTGCCAACAGAGTCATCCCCATGAGCCGCCTTCATCTCCATCTGCTGTCCGACTCGACCGGCGAAACGCTGGAGAACATCGCCAAGGCGGCGGTGGCGCAGTTCGAGAATGTCGACATCGTCCGCCATTTCTGGCCGATGGTGCGCTCCGACCAGCATCTCGACCGCATCGTGTCGGAGCTCGGCCGCAATCCCGGTCTCGTGCTGTTCACGCTGGCCAATCCGGCGCTCAGGAAGAAGCTGGAGAAATTCTGCCGCGCCATCGGCATTCCCTATATGGCGCCGCTCGACGGGGTGACCGACGCCTTGTCGAGCATATTGGGGCAGGAGACGACCAACCGTCCCGGCCGCAAGCATATCCTCGACGAGGCCTATTTCGCGCGCATCGATGCGATCCAGTTCACCATCGCGCATGATGACGGCGTCGGCTGGGAGAATTGGGAGGAAGCGGACATATTGCTCGCTGGCGTCAGCCGCACGTCCAAGACGCCGACCAGCATCTATCTCGCCAACCGCGGGTACAAGACCGCCAATATCCCGTTGGTGCCGGAGTCGCCGCCACCCCCCAGCCTGTTTCGCCTGAAACATCCCATGGTCGTGGGCCTGACCACCAGCGCCGAGCGGCTGGTGCAGGTTCGCCGCAACCGCCTCCTCTCGCTCAATCAGGCGCCCGAGACCGCCTATGTCGACCGCGAACGCGTGCAGGACGAGGTCGTGACCGCGCGGCGCATGTTCGCCGATCAAGGCTGGCCGGTGGTCGATGTCACGCGCCGCTCCATCGAGGAGACGGCAGCCGCGATCATCAGCCTTTATCAGGAGCATATCGGCGGTTCCGGCGTGGCCCCCAGCCAGATGCCGGGCCCGGAGGATGATCGCCGGTAAATGTCGCTATCCGCTGTGCCCTCCTTGCTGCTCGCCTCGCAGAGCGAGAGCCGTCGTCGTCTGCTGACCGCTGCCGCCGTTCCGTTCGAACTGGTGCGCGCGGGTGTCGACGAGGAGATGGCCAAGGATGCGCTGGTCGGTGAAGGCATAAAGCCGCGCGACCTTGCCGATGCGCTGTCGGAGTTGAAGGCGATCCGTCCGTCGCAACGCGCGCCGGGCGCGCTCGTCCTTGGCTGCGACCAGACCTTGGAACTGGACGATGGCAGTCTCGTCCATAAATGCGAAAGCCGGGAGGAAGCGCGCGACCTCCTGCTGGCGATGAGCGGCAGGCGGCATCAACTCCATGCGGCCGCGGTCATCGCGCAGGATGGCACGCCGATCTGGCGGCATATCGAGAGCGTCACCATGCATGTCCGGCCGCTGAGCGAGACATATGTCGACGCCTATCTCGATGCCGACTGGCAGGAATGCCGCTGGTGCGTCGGCTGCTACCGTATCGAGGGGCCGGGCGCGCAGCTTTTCGCCCGCATCACCGGCAGCCTGTTCGCGGTTCAGGGCCTGCCACTGCTGCCGCTTCTTGACTTTTTGCGGGTGCGCGGCGTTCTGGCGGCATGACCGACAAGCTCCCTTATGCCGAAGTGATCGGCGATCCGATCGCCCACTCCAAATCGCCTATCATTCATAATTACTGGCTGCGCGAACTCGGCATCGAGGCCGAATATCGTAAGACCCATGTGACGCGCGAAGGCCTGGCCGCCTATTTCCTCTCCCGCCGGGCGGATCAGGACTGGCTGGGCTGCAACGTCACTATCCCGCACAAGGTCGCGGTGATGGATTATGTCGAGGACCCGTCCGACATTCGCGGTCGGATCGGCGCCATGAACACCATCGCCTGCGAGACGGGCGGTCCCCTCATCGGCACCAACACCGATGCGGGCGGTTTCCTCCAGCCGCTCGACGCGATGGGGTGGAAAGGGCGTGAGGCGGTGCTGATCGGCGCTGGCGGCGCGGCGCTCGCCATCGGGTTCGCAATGGCGGCCAAGGGACTGCGCGACCTGACGGTCGTCGCGCGCGATCCCGCCAAGGGCAAGGCGCTGCTCGATCATGTCGGACTCAAGGGGCGGGCGATCGGTTTCGGCGATCCGCTGCCTGCGACCCGCCTCCTCATCAACTCCAGCCCGCTCGGCATGACCGGCCAGCCGCCGCTCGACCTCGACCTCTCGCCGCTGGCCAACGATGCGACCGTCTATGACATCGTCTATGCGCCGCTGGAGACCGGCCTGCTGCGCGCCGCGCGTGATCGGGGTCTTGCCACCATCGACGGCCTCGCCATGTTGATCGGCCAGGCGGCGCTCGCTTTCGAGATATTCTTCGATGCCATTCCTCCGCGCGACGACGGCGACGCCGAACTGCGCGCGCTTCTGACCGCGCCATGATGAAGATCGTCGGGCTGACCGGCTCGATCGGCATGGGTAAGTCGGCGGTCGCCAGGATGCTGCGCCGCCTGCATGTGCCGGTGTTCGATGCCGACGCCGCTGTTCATATCCTGCAGGGACCGCGTGGCCGCCTGATCCCTGAGATAGAGGCGCGCTTTCCCGGCACGACGGGAGAAAAGGGCGTGGATCGCGCCAAACTGGGCGCATTGGTGCTGGGCCATACCGAGAAGCTGCGCGCACTGGAACGCATCGTGCACCCGGCGGTGGGCCGCATGCGCCGCGACTTCCTGCGCCGTTACCGCTCGCGCCCGCTCGTGATCCTCGACGTGCCGCTCCTCTATGAGACGAGCGGTGCGCGGGCAATGGCCGCCGTCATCGTCGTCAGCGCGCCTTTCGTCGTGCAGCGCCGCCGTGTCCTGGCCCGCAAGGGCATGACCGAGGCCAAATTCCGCCAGATATTGCACCGTCAGGTGCCCGACCGGGTCAAGCGCAGACGCGCTGACCACATAATCGAAACGGCTCGACCGAAATGGCGCACATTTGCGGATGTGCGCAGGCTGGTGGCTTGCCTTAGCGCGCGGTGAGTCCGATAGTATGTCGTTCCAACGAGTCTGTCAGGAACGATGCGCGAAATCATATTCGATACGGAGACGACGGGCCTCGACCCACTGAACGGAGACCGTCTGGTCGAGATCGGCTGCATCGAACTTGTGAATCGCGTTCCGACAGGCCGCACCCATCACGCCTATTTCAATCCGCAGCGCTCGATGCCTGCCGAGGCGGAGGCAGTGCATGGCCTGTCCGAACGATTCCTGTCCGACAAGCCGCTGTTCCGGGACGGGGTGGAGTCGCTGCTCGAATTTCTGGGCGACTCCCATCTCGTCGCGCATAATGCGCGCTTCGATTTCGGTTTTCTCAATGCGGAGCTTCGTCGCTGCGAACTGGCGGAGATTTCGCTGGCGCGGATGATCGACACCATCGCGATCGCGCGCAGCCTGCATCCTGGCGCCAAGCATAGCCTCGACGCGCTTTGTTCGCGCTACGGCATCGACCGCAGCCACCGCGTCAAGCATGGCGCGCTGCTCGATGCGGAGCTTCTGGCGCAACTTTATGTAGAGCTGACCGGCGGACGCCAGATCGGCCTCACCCTTGTCGAGAGCGTAGCAGTGACGCAGGTCAATATCGGCCCGGTCACGGTTGCGCGGATCGCACGACCCGTGCGCGTGTTTAATCCTTCAGCGGAAGAAATCACGCGACATCGGGCCTTTATCGCCACCCTCAAGGATCCGCTCTGGCTTCACGGCCAGTCGGACCGACATTGAGGGAGGCCACCCCAGCAGAAGGGAGTAAGAAGCATGGACATTCGGGTTTCCGGGCATCAGATCGACACAGGCGACGCGCTTCAGACGCATGTGACGGATCGGCTCTCGGCCATGGCGGAGAAATATTTCTCGCGCGCCTTATCGGCCCATGTCACCTTCGCGCCCGCCCCGCACGGCGCCTTTCACTGCGACATCATATCCCATGTGAACAGCGGCATCGTCCTGAAGGGCGCGGGCGAGGCGCATGAAGTCCATGTCGCCTTCGAAAAGGCGGCCGACCGCATCGACAAGCAGCTTCGCCGTTACAAGACGCGCCTGACCGACCGCCATATCCAGAGCGTGGCCGCAGAGGCGCAGCGCGAGCAGAGCTTCACCCTGGAAAATGCGGGCTATACCGTGTTCCGCGCGGATGACGAGGATGTGGAGGACGTGCCTGACGCGCCGCTGATCATCGCCGAGACCCGTACCGACATTCCCGAAGCCAGCGTTTCGGATGCGGTGATGATGCTCGATCTGCGCAATACCAATGCGCTGCTGTTCCTCAACAGCGGTACGTCCACCTATAATATGGTCTATCGCCGCCGCGACGGGACCATCGGATGGGTCGAGCCGCACGCCTGACACATATGGACATAAAAAGGATGCGCGCGTCGGCCGGTTGACCGGCGCGCGCATCCGCCCTATTCGCCCGCATTCGCATTTCCCCGATAGCGTGCGACCGCTGTGGGCGCCGGCCGACTGCCGGGCGCCAGAGACGAGTGGATGATGAACGATTTCAGCGATCTGGTATCGGCCGAAGCTGTCAGGGCCGGTGTCCATGCCAGCAACAAGAAGCAGATTTTCCAGTTGCTGAGCGAGATCGCGGCCAGCGCCTATGGTGTATCGGCCGATGAGACGGTCGAACGGCTGACCGAACGCGAACGGCTTGGCTCGACGGGCTTTGGCGGCGGCATCGCCATTCCCCATGCCAAGCTCGATTCCATCGATTCCGTGCGCGGCGCGGTAATATTGCTGGCAGAGCCGGTGCCGTTCGATGCGGTGGACGACCTGCCCGTCGATGTCGTGTTCATGCTGCTCTCACCGTCGGATAGCGGCGCCGAACATCTCAAGATGCTGGCGCGCGCGTCGCGCTTCCTGCGTAACGAGGGTCAGGTGAAGCGTCTGCGCGGTGCCGGATCGAACGACGCGCTGCACGTCATCCTTGCGGGCGGCGAGGCGCGTGACGCCGCCTGACGGCGGTCTCCCCGTGGCGAGCGGGCCTGAGGAGAGCGGGGAAGCCGCGCATTTCCGCGCGCTCGAACGGCTCTATGCTTCCGCGCCGATCAATCTGCTGTTCCCGTCCGTTCTGACCATCGCGGAGGCGGGCGTCAGCACCATCCGCTTCGACGCCGCCGAATCGCATTTCCATGCCGCCGGCGCCGCGCACGGCACGCTCTATTTCAAGATGCTGGACGATGCCGCCTTCTATGCGGCCAACAGCCTGGTCAATGACCGCTTCCTGCTGACCACCGCCTTCAACATGCTGCTGACCCGGCCGATGGGCGTCGGTCCGATCCGCGCAGAAGGGCGCTGGCTTAACGGTAAGCGGCGCGTGTTCGTGGCAGAGGCACGGCTGCTCGACGGCGACGGCGAGGAAGTCGCGCGCGGCACCGGCACTTTCATGCGGTCGCGCTTCGCCCTTGCCAGCCTGCCCGGCTACCGGCCGGGATGAGCGACCGACTCCCCAGCAAGATACTCGTCAGCGCTCTGGTGCGGCGCGTGGGGCAGGCGGGTGGTTTTGCCACCATCATCGCGCGCGGCGAAGATATGGGCGGCGCGATCATCGTCCAGTTGGAGGACCGCGGCAGCTATCGCGGCCTGCTGGAACGGACGGTGGACTGGGACGATAAAGCAAAGCTTATCCCCTGCGGACCGCCGGTCGGCGCCGATTCTTTCGCTGTATCGGAGTATATCGAGCGTCGCCGGGCGAATGATCCCGACCTTTGGGTCGTGGAACTTGATATCGCGGATGGGGAACGGTTCGCCGCTGAAACAATTGCTATAGGTTGACGACGGGCTGCGGATAGCCCAACGGCCCACCCACTGATGCGCACGTAGTCGTCAAGGGCCATGGGGGTTCGGCGGCAACACGCAGACGGGGGGCGTTCACCGTCAGAACAGATCGCGCAAAGCGACTACACGGCCCGACCGACCCACCGCACATGACAGTTGAGTAATGGCGTTCCACAATACGGCTGCAATGGCGGTCTCCTTTCTTCTCGGTGCATTGGCAATGACCGGGGCATCCGTCTCCAACGCAGCAGGAATCCTTCCAGCGCTCAACGAGACGATCACGATTTCCAGCACTGCTCCGGCTACCGACGCCGTTATCGAGCCTGCGCTGCATACTATCGACCAGACCTCATCGGACGCCATCACTGCACAGTCCGATCCAGCAGAGTCCGCTCCCGAAGCGCCTGCCCCCAGCCTTGCCGCGCTCGTCGAGAGCCATGACGACAATGTCGCCGACATCGACTCCGAAGCGCGCTGCCTCGCCACCGCCATCTATTACGAAGCCCGTAGCGAAAGCCTTGCCGGCAAGCTCGCCGTTGCTCGTGTCATTGTAAACCGTTCGGACTCGGGTCGGTTCCCTACGACGATTTGCGGCGTCGTGACCCAGCCCGGCCAGTTCAGCTTCGTGCGCGGCCATCGCATGCCGGATGCGCCCGTCGCCGCGTCGTCATGGCCCGATTCGGTCGCCATCGCCCGCGTCGCTATTGCCGATGCCTGGAGGAGCCAGGCCGAAGGCGCACTGTTCTTTCATGCCAGCCGCGTGTCGCCGGGCTGGGACCGTGCCCGCCTCGCGCGCATCGACAATCATATTTTCTACCGCTGAGCCTTTCGGCCCCGCTTTTCAAAGTTCCCGAAATGTTCTAGTCCCTGGGCATGAGTTTTCCTGCCCCCGGACAATCCTGCGACCCCGCGACGCCCGAAGGACGGGCGCTCGCCGCAGGGGTGGTGCGCGGCATATTGCGCCTGTTCGCCCGTCACGACATTTTTGGAATGGCGGAAGTGCCCCTCCCCAATGGGCGACGGCTCGACGTGATGGCCATCGATGCGCGCGGCCAGATCATCGCCGTGGAGATCAAGTGCAGCCGGGCCGACCTGCTCGGCGATGGCAAGTGGCAGGATTATTACGACTATTGCGACCGCTATTATTGGGCGGTTCCGGCGGGCTTCGACCTCGCCCTGCTCAAGCTGCCCATATTGTGGCCCGAACGCAGCGGGCTGATCGTCGCCGACGCCTATGATGCGGAGATCGTCCGCCCTGCCCCGACCGAGCCTCTGGCCCCCGCGCGGCGCAAGGCTGAGACGCTGCGTTTCGCCCGGCGCGCCGCCCGGCGAATGAGCGGCATGCTCGACAGCGGCTTCATTTCAGAGGATTATTGAGCGCGACCGCTTACAGGCCCGGACCCTGGGTGGGCTTGGCTGCTGCCTTGGGCTTGGCATTGTCCAGCGCCTCGATCATGCCGGGAATGCGCGCGTCGCGCTCCGCATAGTCGCGCGCCGACATCCCCGCCAGCGAGTCGCGCTTGGCCGGATCTGCGCCATTAGTGACAAGCATGCGCACCATGGGCACGTCCTGCATCTGGACCGCGCGGATGAGGGGCGTTTCACCGCGATTATTGGGCTGGTTGACGTTCGCGCCGTTGGCCAGCAGCGTCTCGATCCCCTCGAAAAATCGCCGTTCGACCGCCAGCATCAGCGGCGTGCGTCCGTCATTGGCGGCGATGTCGGGCCGTGCACCCCGACCGAGCAGATAGCGGGTATAGGCGATGTCGCGCCGACCGACGACGATCATCAGTGCGGTCTCGCCAGTCGTGCGGTCCCTGGTGTTGATGAGGGTGGTGCCGGGGGCTTCCACCACGCGAGCGACGGCATCGCCATCCGACTTTCGAATGGCCTCCAGGAACTTGTAGCTCTCCGACATCATCTGCGCAGGGGCGGCAACAGGCATGCCGACCGCGAGCAAGGCCGCCAGACCGGGCGCCACCGCGACCATCCAACCCCGTTTGTCCCGCTGCTCTCCGATACGCTTCATCGCCTGCCCCATCACCATTAAAGTCCCTAGATGGGCACTGCCGTCAGTGCCCACAATTGCCAAGGGAGCATTAGCAGTGCATGGCTGGCCGCGCCATGAACAATGCCTGCAAAGCACTGACTTCGCTGCTCCTCACCCTCTCGGGCGCGGCGCTCCTGTCCTCCTGCGGACCGCAGCCTGCCGACAATGCGGCGGTGACGGCGGAGAGTGAAGCGCCGCTGGCGGGCGCGCGCATCGGCGGTGCGTTCACCCTGACCGACCAGGATGGCAAGCCTGCCCACTGGAGCGATTACAAGGGCAAGTATCGGCTGGTTTATTTCGGCTACACCTATTGCCCGGACGTCTGCCCGGTCGACCTGCAGAAGCTGATCGCGGGTTTGCGCCGGTTCGAGAAGATGGACGCCGCCCGCGCTGCGAAAGTGCAGCCCATCTTCATCACCGTGGATCCGGAGCGGGACACGCCCGCCGTCATCAAGACCTGGGTCTCCGCCTTTCATCCGCGCCTCGTCGGCCTGACCGGACCGGTGGATGCCATCGAGAAGGTGAAGAAGGATTTCGCCGTTGTTTCCGGCAAGGAAGGGACTGGCAAGGATTATCTGGTCAGCCACACCCGCACCCCCTATCTCTTCGGGCCTGATGGCGATCCCATCGCGCTGGTGCCGGTGGACGAACCCGGCACCGACGGCGACGAGGGTTCGCCCGAGGCTGTGGAGAAATTTCTCGCGCAATGGGTGAAGTGAACTTCTGGGAAAAGCCGCTCGGCAGCCTCGACCGCGCCCAATGGGAGGCGCTGTGCGACGGCTGCGGCAAATGCTGCCTGCACAAGGTCGAGGATAGCGACACGGGCGAGATCTTTCCGACCAATGTCGCTTGCCGCCTGCTCGACCGGCAGACGGCGCAATGCTCCGACTATCGCCATCGCCGTGCCATGGTGCCGGATTGCCTGCGCCTGACCGCGTCCAATATCGACCGCATCTCGTGGTTGCCGGAAAGCTGCGCCTATCGGCTGCGCGCCAATGGCGAACCGCTGCGTGACTGGCATTATCTGGTCTGCGGCGACCGGGAGGCGGTGCACCGCGAAGGGCATTCGGTGCGCGGCTGGACAGTGTCGGAGGTCGTCGCGGGCGATCTCGAACTGCATATCGTCGATCGTGCCCTCTGACGCTGCGGTCATAGAGGTTGCGGGACGCAGCATCCCGATCATGCTGCGCCGCCACGAGCGGGCGCGCGGTTACAAGCTGCGGCTCGACCGAACCGGCGTAGCCAAGCTCACCATGCCCGCGCGCGGATCGGCGCGGCAGGCCCTCGCCTGGGCGCGCGAACAGGGTGCGTGGATCGTCGAACAACTTGGCAAGATCGAGGGTAAAGGCACGGCGCTGGCCGACGGAAGCCGCTTTCCACTGGAGGGAGTCCCGGTCACTATCCGCCATGATGGCGCCGCGCCGCGCGGTGTCCGCCAGGACGACGACCAGCTGATCGTCGGCGGCCCTGCCGAGCATCTGGCCGAGCGCGTGCTGCGCTGGCTTGCGTTGCGCGCACGCACGGTGCTGACGCAGGAGACACTGGCGATTGCCGCGGCGCAGGGGCTGGCGGTGCGCTCCGTCGGGATCGGCGATCCGGTCAGCCGCTGGGGCAGTTGCAGCGCTAGTGGCGCGATCCGCTATAGCTGGCGGCTGATCCTCGCGCCGCCCGAGGTCCGCATCTCCACCGTCGCGCATGAGGTCGCGCATCTGCGCCATCTCGACCATAGTCCCGCCTTCCACGCCTTTCATCGTGCGATATGCCCGTCCGACACGATGGCCGCGCGCGCGTGGCTCCGCGCCAACGGAGCGGACCTTCATCGTATCGGTATCTGATCGAACCGACAGCCGGGGGCGTTGACCGCGCCTGGCATGGGGCCTATTGCGCAGCTATTCGAAATAGCGAAAAGTACCGATGTCTCGTTCCTCCCCAGGCGTTCGCCGTGTCGTCGCCATCTTGAACTTCTTCGCTGATCATCCCGGCCAGCCTTTCACGCTGACCGATCTGGTGCGTGCGCTGAAGCTCAGCCGGGCGACCTGCCACGGCCTGCTCGCCGGCTTGGTGGAGGCAGGATATCTCTATCGCTCCAGCGACAAGAGCTATTTGCTTGGCCCCGCGCTCGTTTCCATCGGCGAGGTGGCGAAGGCGCACTTCTCCCCCCTTCAGGCCGCGCAGCCCGAGATGCGGGCGCTCGCCGACGAGTTCGATGCTATCTGTTCGGCCGCTTTCCGGGAACATGGCGACATCGTGATCCGGGAGCGGGCCGCGGCCGTCTCCCATCTCGGCAATTCGGTGCAGCGCGGCACGCGCCTGCCGCTCGCACCGCAATTCGCCAGCCTGTTCTTCGTCCACTCTCCGCAGGCGGAGATCGACGCATGGCTGGCGGAGGTGGAGCCGACCCCGACCGAGGAACAGCGCGATGCCTTGAATCAGGGTATCGCGTTCGTGCGCGAGCATGGCTTCCTGTTCAGCGTGCGCAATCCGGGTGCCTCCTACGACATGGCATCGCACGAATGGCTGTACGACCCCGTCTACAAGACCGCGCCGATCCTGCCTGTCTTCGACATCGATCCGGACGCGGAGTATCGGCTGATGTTCGTGCAGGCTCCCGTGCTCGACGCGCGCCGCAAGGTCGCGTTCGTCATCGGCGTTCAGGGCCTGACGCGTAACTATAAGGGGTCGGAGGTGCTGAGCATCGGTGAGCGGGTCTGCGCTTCGCGGGACCGCATCTCCAACTTCATGACGCACGCGCCCGCGCCGCGAGGCTGACCGCTTAAGTATTCGCCGTTCGACCAGCGCGGCGCGCTTTCCATCCATCTGCCTGCCAAAATCGCCATGAGGGCGATTGACGCGCTGTTGTCCATTCGATACCCAACCGAACAACAATTCCACATTTAGAATATCGGAGGGTGTCCTGGACTATTCAGGCTATATCGACGGGGCTTTCGTCAAAGGCGAAGGCGCCCCGCTCACGGTCGAGAATCCTTCCGATGAAAGCATTGTGGACAGCTTTCCGGGCCTGTCGCTCGCGCAGGTGGAGAGCGCCATCCGCGCCGCCCGTCGCGCCTATGAAAGCGGCGTTTGGAGCGGACTGCCCGTGCGCGAACGGGCCGACATATTGCACCGCTTCGCCGACGCCATGGCGCGGCACGCCGGGCGGCTGACCGAATATGCGGTCGAGGAAGCGGGTTGCCCGCGCAGTTCCGGCGTCATGTTCGCGCAGGTCGCGACCCCGCTGCGCCACGCGCACGAAGCCATCGACCTGTTCCTGACCCTGCCGGAGTTCGAGGAAAATCCCCTCCCCTTCGCCGAGCGGATAAGCCCGATGGGGCAGGCCGTCCAGAGTCTGCGCCGTTATACGCCGGTCGGCGTGGTGGCGGGCATCGCGGCCAATAATGTGCCTTTCTACACGGCCTTGTGGAAGGTCATCCCCGCGCTGATCGCAGGCAATGCCATCGTGCTGCGCCCCAATCCGCTGACCCCCCTGTCGTCGATCATTTTCGCCGAGGCGGCGCATGAGGTCGGGCTTCCCGCCGGCATCTTCAACCTAGTGATCGAGGCGGGGCTGCAGGGCGGCCAGTTGCTGTCCAGCGATCCCGACATCGACATGGTCGGTTTCACCGGGTCGAGCGCGGTCGGCGTCAAGGTGGCGCAGCAGGCGGCCGCCACGATGAAGCGGCTCCAGCTCGAACTGGGTGGTCATAGCGCGCAGATATTCCTGCCCGACGCGGTCGACCGCGCGGTGATGCAGGCACGCATCGTGTGCACGTCGCATGCCGGGCAAGGCTGCGCACTCGGCAAGCGGCTGTTCGTGCCGGAAGACCAGAAGGCGGCCCTGATCGAGAAGATCGTCGCCGACCTCGCCACCGTCCGCATCGGTCTGGCGACGGAAAAGGAAACACAGCTCGGCCCCGTCATCAGCGCGGACCAGGTCGCGCGTTGCGAGCAGCATGTCGCAGCCGCCGTCGCGGCGGGCGGGCGTGTCGCCTTTGGTGGCAAGCGTACGACGGTCATGAACAAGGGCCATTTCTTCGAGCCGACGCTGCTCGACCTGCCCGACAACAAGAATCCGGGCGCGCAGGAGGAGATATTCGGGCCGATCGCAGCCGTGATCGGCTACCGCGACCTCGACCATGCGGTCGAGATGGCGAACGACTCCCGCTACGGCCTGTCTGGCTATGTCCATGGTGCAGATAAGAAGAAATCGCTGGAAGTGGCGCTCAAGATTCGCAGCGGCACGGTGCAGGTCAACGGCGCGGTCGCCAGTGCCTTCGCCTCGTCCGGCGGCCAGCGCATGAGCGGCATAGCGCGCGAGCGCGGCATCGAGGGGTTGCGCGTCTACCAGCAGCTCAGCGGCCTCACGATCGGTTGATAAAAGAAGGATTAGGGGATGGACGGACTTCTGAAGGGCAAGATTGCCATTATCACCGGTGCGGGTTCGGGCCTGGGCCGCGCCGCGTCGCTGATCTTCGCTCGCCATGGCGCGCATGTCGCCGCGGTGGATATCGGCGAGGCGAGCGTGGCGGAGACGGTCCGTCTGGTCGAGGCCGAGGGCAACCGGGCGAGCGCGCATCTGTGCAACGTCGCCGACGAAGCGGCGGTGGAGGCGCTGGTCGCCGATGTGGTGAAGGCGCAGGGCCGCCTCGACATCATCTATAACAATGCCGCCATCACGGTGGCCCCCGACCCGGCCAAGGGCCTGCTTGGCCTGATCGACACGCCCACCAGCGAGCTCGACCGGATTCAGGCCGTCAACATCGGCGGCGTCCTGAACGGATGCCGCGCCGCGATCCGCCAGTTCACCGCACAGGGCCGCGACGACAATGGATCGGGCGGCGTCATCGTCAACACCGCATCCGTCGCCGGTCTGTTCGGCTATGGCGGCGTCATCTACGGCGCGACCAAGGGCGCTGTCGTTTCCCTGACCCGGACGCTCGCCATCGAGATCGCACCGCTCGGCATCCGCATCAACTCGGTCTGTCCCGGCGGCATGCTGACCCATTATGCGGGCATGGACCCCGACGGTCCCAATGCCGACCGCATCCGCGAAGGCATGAAGAAGAACAACCCGCTGGGCGATGCCGGCGACCCCGTCAATACGGCCAATGTGGCGCTGTTCCTGGCGTCCAGCCTGTCGGCGAACGTTACCGGCGTCAACTTGCCGGTGGATGGCGGTCTGTCCGCAGGCGTTTCGACAAAGCGTTGAGGGACGGCGTCATGCACCCGGTCATGCTCGTCGTGGGTGGCAGTGGCTCCATCGGCCGGGTTGTCGCCGCGCAGGCGCTGGCTGCCGGATGGCGCGTGGCCCTGCACGGCAGCAGCGACGCGTCTGCCGCCGCGGTGGTCGATGGGCTTGGCGGCGGCGGCGATGCGATCCGGGGCTTCGGCGCGGACATGACCGACGCTGCCACCATCGATATGCTGATCGCGGCAGTGGGTGAATGGGGCGGGCGGATCGACGCCGTGGTGGATTGTTCGACCAACGGACCGAAGGGGCTTCGTCTGTCTGGCCTGTTCGCCGATACGGAGCCTGCGGGCTATGCCGCCTTCCTCGCCCTGTCGCTCGGCAATCTCCAACATCTCGCCCATGCCTCGCTGCCCTGGCTGAAGCGTCAGGGCGGTACGTTCATCGCGTTCGCGTCCGATGCAGGACGGTTTGCCAGCGCGCGTCAGGCGATCATCGGGGCGTCGCGGGCGGGGATCATCGGCTTCGTGCGCAACCTTGCTGTGGAGGTCGCTCGCGATGGCGTTCGCGTGCATTGCGTCTCACCAAGCTTCGTTGCCGATACGAGCAGCGCACGGCGGCTGGCCGCGCATAATGGCGACCGGGTGGAGAAAGCCGCAAAGAAGGCGGGCCTCGGCCTGCCGACGCCGGACGACATCGCGCCGGTGGTGCTGTTCCTGTGCGGCGATGGCGCGCGCAAGATTACCGGCCAGGTGATCAGCGTGAATGGCGGGGTCAACGCCTGAGGGCGGTAAGCGGCGTCCCTCGCACTTTCGAGGCATCTCTGGATAATTCATGGGTCATTCCCGCGAAGGCGGGAATCCAGAGTCGAAAGCGCAGTGTTCCGTGGCTCTGGATTCCCGCCTCCGCGGGAATGACGAACAAGAGGGGGATTCCGCAAGGTTCTCCCAACGGGGCATCACCTCTTCACAACCCCAACAGCGCATAACTGTCATGCCGGGTCACACCCGCGCCCAGCCGCTCGATGAAGATGTTGATGATCTCCGGGTCCACGCGCGTCGTGATCGCCCAATGGTAGAAGCCGTAGATCTGCGCGGCGCGATAATCGTCCCACGCCTCGTTCCAGTCCGGCGCGTCGCCGCCATGCTGTCTGCGGGCGTCCAGATATCCCTTGAGCAGGTCGCGCTCATGCGCTTCGGCTACCGGCACCGGCAGGATTGCGCCCATATGATAGGCGACGTCCAGCGACCAATGGCCGCGCTGCACCAGTTGCCAGTCGGTAAAGCCCGGCCCGTCTGCCGTCAGGAACAGATTGCCCGCATGGCAATCGCCATGGAGCAGCGTCTTGGGCTTGGACGCATTGCGCGCCGACAGGGCCTTGATACCGTCATACAGCAGGCGCGCGCTTTTGGTCCGCTCCGGCAGCGTCTTGCTGCGCGGATCGTCCAGCAACTCCTGCTGCCGCTCCACCGTAAAATGCTGCTTGGCGCCGATCACGTCGATGCGTGTCGGCAGCCAGTCCAGTTCTGCGGCGATGTCCGCCCTGCTGTGCAGCCGGGCGAGCTGGTCGAGGCTCTGCGCCGCCAGTTCCGGCGTGAACGGCTCCAGCGCGGAACAGAAGCGTGCGCCGGCCGCGATCATGTCCTCCATGATGAGGATGCCTTCGCCATTCTCCTGATCCAGGATCACGGCGGGCACTTTGGGCAGGCGCATCGTGGTTGCGGGCGCGATGTCGGTGTAGAATTTGCCCTCGCGGATCGTGGTCAGGCCGCCCGCGCCCTGCTCGCCGAGGAAGGCTTTGAGGCAGAAGGCGTGGACGGTCTCGGGATCATTGGCGAAGCGCACCTTGATCCGCACCTTGGACGCCATCGTCTTGATGACTTCGGCCAGTTCGACGGAGATGACGCGCGATCCGCCGGACAGAGGGGCAAGCGCCGCCGTCAGCCACGCCGGGTCGATTGCTTCTTCCATCGTCGTGGGAATGCTGGGGGCCTGCGGCAGCGTCGCCTGCGAACCGTCTTCACGCATTAAACTCTCTCCCTTATCCTGCCACCGTGAAAGCGGCCTGACGAGCAATAATTCGCTATTGAGAATTGATGTTCTCCGTTATGACATTGCGTCAGAACAAGCGCAAGTCCGCGGTGTGCGCGGAGGGATGGCTGAAACGATGGAGTGGAGCGGGACATGGCAGTGACGCTGACGGCGGACGATCTGCGCTATCGCAAGATGTTCGATGTCGCGGCCGAGGCGATGGAGACGGCCGGGCATCAGGTCGGCGACCTCAGCCCGCAACTCAACGCCTTGCGCAACGCCGCGCCCGCGATGAAGGGCTCGCTCCTCGAACTGCTCGGCCTTCCTGCCATCCACCAGGCGTTCAACCGCGAGCGCGACCATTATACCCTGTTCAGCTTCGATCTGGTCGAGCGCGGCTTTCGCGAGAATCTGCTGTTCACCAGCAAGGTCTATGACGAAAGCCCCGGCGTGCTGGCCTTCGGCAATTCGATCCTGCGCATGATCGGCGACGAGCATCGTCGTTACCGCGCCGTGGTGCAGCCCATCTTCCTCAAGCCCAAGGCGATGAGCTGGTGGCGGCCCCGGCTGATCGATGATGCGGTCGAGGCGCTGGTCGCGCGGTTCGCCGACTGGGAGACGGTCGACCTCAACATGGAATTATGCGCGCGCCTGCCCGTGCATGTGGTGACGCGGATGATCGGTATGGACGGCGAGGATGCGCTCCATTTCCGCGAACATCTGCACAACAGCACGGTCGGCTCGCGCCGCCTGCCCGAGGATGTGGTGCGCGGCCATGCCGCCGAGGTCAGCCGCATGCTGAAAGACCTCATCACCCTGCGCCGCGAACAGCCGGGCGAGGACGTCATTTCCGCACTGGCGCATAACGACCTGACGCTGGCCGACGGCACCACGCGCAAGCTGACCGATGAGGAGGTGTTCGGATACTGCCGCCTCATCATTTTCGCGGGCGGGGGCACGACCTGGCGGCAGCTGGGCATCACGCTGTGGGCGCTGCTCACCCATTATCCCTTCTGGGAGGCATGCCGCAACGACCGCAGCCTTATCGACAAGGCGATCGAGGAAAGCACCCGCTGGATGCCGACCGACCCGACCTTCCCCCGCCTGATGGCCGAGGATGTGGAGGTGGGCGGCATCACGATCCCCAAGGGCGCGCGCGTGGACCTGTGCGTGGGGTCGGCCAATCGCGACCCGGCGCGCTGGGACAATCCCGACGATTACGACATTTTCCGCAAGGCGAAGCACCATGTCGGCTTTGGCCTCGGTCCCCACCAATGCCTTGGCATGAACGTCGCCAAGCAGGAGATGATCGCAGCGCTCAACGCGCTGATGGATCGCTTCCCGCACATGACGCTCGACCCCGATGCACCGCCGCCCGAAGTGCAGGGCGGCCTTCACCAGCGCGGCATGAATGCCGTTCCCGTCCGTCTCCGTCCAAAGGTTGCTTGATGAAACAGGTCGTATTGCGTGCCCATCCCCAGGGTAATCCCAGGCCCGAGGATTTCGCGGTCGAGGAGGTCGCCATCCCCGTTCCCGGTCCGGGTGAGATACTGGTCAAGACATTGTGGCTGTCGCTCGACCCGCTGATCCGCTTCGCGCTCGATGCAAAGCCGCTGACGGGTATCGCGCGGGTGGGGCTGGGCGAGCCGGTCTATGGCGGCACCATCTCGCGCGTGGTCGAATCTCATCATGACGATTATGCGGTCGGCGATCTGGTCGAGGTGCGCTCGGGCTGGCGCGAATATGCGGTGGTCGATCCGGCCAAGCAGGTCATGGCTTTCCGCAAGATCGACCCGTCGATCACGCAATTGTCCGCGGCGCTGGGCGTTGCCGGCATGCCGGGCCAGACCGCTTATTCCGCAGTGATAGAGATCGCGCGGGTGGCAGCGGGCGAAACGGTGGTAATCTCCGCCGCCGCGGGCGCGGTGGGCGTGTTCGCAGGCCAGATCGCCAAGATGCTGGGCGCGCGCATCGTCGGCATCGCTGGCGGCCCGGCCAAATGCGCGGCGCTGGTCGAGATGGGTTTCGATGCGTGCGTGGACTATAAGGCGGCGGACTTCGCCGAGGCGCTGGCCGCCGCCGTGCCGGAGAAGATCGACGTCTATATCGACAATGTCGGCGGCGATGTGACGATGAAGGTCATGCCCCTCCTCAAGATGAAGGCGCGCATGCCGGTCGTCGGCTTCATCTCCTATTATGGCGATGGTCTTGAGGCGCCCGGTCCCGACAAGCTGCCCGGCTTCCTGCGTTTCGTCATGTCGCGCATGCTGGAGGTGCGCGGTTTCGGCGGGTCGATGACCGGCGGACAGAAGGCGCTGGACGATCTTGCCCAATGGCTGGCCGAGGGTAAGATACGCAATGTCGAGACGGTCGTGGACGGCCTCGAAAATGCGCCTGCCGCTTTTGCGGGCAAATTCGGCGCCAACGACCATATCGGCAAGCTGATGGTACGCGTAAGCGAGGATTGATGGTGGCGACGACACAGGACTGGCCCCGGACACGCGTCCTCCCACTCGAAGGGGGCCGCAATTTCCGCGATCTAGGCGGCTATCCGACGCAGGATGGCCGCACGGTCAAATGGGGCGTCATCTTCCGGTCAGGCAGCATGGCGCGGCTGACGCAGGGGGACTGGGACCATCTGTGCGCGCGTGGCGTCCGGTCGCTCTGCGATTTCCGGACGACCAACGAACGCGAGCGGGAGCCGTTCGCCTGGGCCGACCAGGAGGGCGTGCAGTATTGGGCACGCGATTATGAGACCAGCTTCGCCGAATTGCGCAAGACCATGCAGTCGGGCTTTGCGAGCGGCGAGGAGGCGCGCGAAGGCATGATGGCGGGCTATCGGCGCCTGCCCTACGATCAGGCACCCGGCTATGCGCGCGTCTTCGAGCATCTGAAGGCGGGCGAGGTGCCTGTCATCTTCAACTGTTCGGCGGGCAAGGACCGGGCGGGCACCGCAGCCGCGCTGGTGCTGAGCGCGCTGGGCGTGCCGCGCGCGGTAGTGATGGAGGATTTCGCCCTGACCAACGAGGTTGGGCAGCTGCATCGCATGGTGAAGGGCGGGCTGGAACGGCAAGGTTCGCTCAGCGTCCAGTCGCCGGAGGTGATCGAGGCCGTTCTCCACGCCGACCCTCGCTATATTTCCGCAGCGCTCGACGCCGTGGAGGCGGAGCATGGGTCGGTCGAGGGCTATCTGCGCGATGTTCTGGATGTGAACGACGCGCAGTTGAGCGGGATCAGGGATCACCTGCTGGATTGATTTTGGCGGGAAGCCGATGCCCAATGAAAAGGGCGGCGCGGGATGTCAGGCACGCCGCCCAGTTTTGGATTGTAACTGGTGGAGATCGTTGACGGGATCGCCGGGCCCCAGTTGT
>JBEVNC010000249.1:0-3771 GCA_040508315.1 Sphingobium sp. | reverse complement strand
GCTGCCGCTTGCCCTGCAAGTGGATAGTTGCGAAATGGCCCTGCCAATCGTCATTCCCGCGAAGGCGGGAATCCAGAGCCACGCAAAACTGCGCTTGTCGCTCTGGATTCCCGCCTTCGCGGGAATGACCTATCGATTATGCGATCTCTCCCCGAAGGGAAGGAGCGTCATCCTCAAACCAACGATCAGGCCGCAATCGCGTAAGGCACGATCTCGCCCGACAGGTACAGGTTACGCGCCTTCGACCGGCTGAGCTTGCCCGAGCTGGTGCGCGGCAGCGTGCGCGGCGGGACCAGTTCGACCACGCAGTTCATGCCGGTGATCGCCCGCACCCGCTCACGAATATCGTCGCGCAGGCGCGTGCGCTCCTTGCTGTCGGAGGTCCGGCAATGGACCAGCACGGCGGGCGTCTCCTCCCCGCCCTGCGTCGTGATCGCGAAGGCGGCGATGTCGCCCTGCTTGAAGCCGGGAAGCTGCTCCACCGCCCATTCGATATCCTGCGGCCAGTGGTTCTTGCCGTTGATGATGATCATGTCCTTGGCGCGGCCAACGATATAGAGGCAGCCGTCCGACAGATAGCCCATGTCGCCCGTGTCCAGCCACCCGTCGAGCATGCAGGCGTCGGTCGCCTCCTGATCGCGGAAATAGCCGGTCATCAGCGACGTGCCGGTGGTCCACACCTTGCCGATCTGCTTCTCGGACAGCGGCCCGCCATCCTCGTCGCGAATCTCGAGGCGCATGCCCATCACGGGCCGGCCGCAATTGACGATGGCGCGGTAGCGCGGCGGACGACCGCCAACGGCCTCGCCGCCCGACAATTCGGTCTCCGCGACCAGCTCCACCACAATGCCCTCACCCGGCGGCATGATGGTCACGGCCAGCGTCGCCTCGGCCAGGCCATAGCTGGGCAGGAATGCCGTAGGGCTGAACCCGGCTTCGGCGAAGGCATCGACGAAGCTTTGCATCACATCGGGGCGGATCATGTCCGCGCCATTGCCCGCAAGCCGCCAGCGCGACAGGTCGAAGCGGTCGGACGCGCGCGTCTGGCTCGACATGCGGCGTGCGCAGATGTCATAGCCGAAGGTCGGCGAATAGCTGATCGAGGTGCCTTCGTTGCGGCTGATGAGGTCGAGCCAGGCGAGGGGACGCCGCGCGAAATCCTCGGTCTTCATATAGTCCGTCGAGACCTGATTGGCGACGACCGACAGGAAGCAGCCGACCAGCCCCATGTCATGATACCAGGGTAGCCAGCTGATGCAGCGGTCGCTCGGCGCGAGTTCCATGCCATGGCTGTGCGCCGCCAGATTGGCGAGCAGCGCGCGGTGCGTGACCGCGACGCCATGCGGAAAACGGGTCGATCCGCTGCTGTACTGGAGATAGCAGATATCGTCCGGTGTCGCCTGCGGCAGATCGACCGATACCGGCGCGGCGGCGAGGAACGCGCCATAGCCGACACCCTCGACCTTGCACTGGCGCGCGGCTTCGCCCGCCATTTCCGACAGCTCGTCGGGATAGAGCAGCATGACGGGATCGCAGCTGTTCAGCTGGACCGACAACTGGTCGATATAGCTTTCCTTGCCGCCGAAGCTGGTCGGCAGCGGCAGCGGCACCGGCCATGCGCCTGCATAGACCGCGCCGAAGAACGCCTGCGCAAACTGCTCGCCCGTCTCGGCGACCAGCGCAATGCGGTCCTGCGGCTTCACGCCGCGCGCGATCAGTCGCTGCGCGCAAGCGATGGCGTCGCCGCGCATCTCGGCATAGGTGTAGACTTGGCGCAGATTGCCGCGCGGATCATGGAAATTGAGGCCGCGTACGCCCGTCGCGGCATAATCGAGCGCCTCTCCCAGCGTGCCGAAATCGGCAAAGCGGCGCGGCAGGCTGTCCTGCGTCGGTGTCGGAACCATATTCAACAACTTTATCCTCGAAGACCGGCCGGTCAAAATCTCTTGCGACCCATAGGGAATGCGACCCCTGCACATAAGCGCGTGAAAGTGGCACAAAGATGGCGCATGCCCCCATACCGTCAAAAAGCGCCGCCCAAGCCACTGGATAACCGCACTCTGGAGGAGATCGCGCTGCACTATGCGGCGCGTTACGCGACCAGCCGCGCACGGTTGAAAGCCTACCTCACCCGTAAACTTCGCGAGCGCGGCTGGGCAGGCGAAGGCACGCCGGGCGTCGAGGCGCTGGTCGAACGGCTGGCGGACCTGCGCTACGTCGATGACGAGGCGTTCGCGACGATGAAGGGCGCATCGCTCGCCCGGCGCGGCTATGGCGTGCGCCGCGTCGCGCAGGCGCTGGACGCAGCCGGGATCGGCCAGGATGACCGTGAGGCGGCGGTGGTGCAGTCGGCGGCGGAAGGGTGGCAATCGGCCAATGCTTTTGCGCGCAAGAAGCGGCTCGGCCCCTATGCGGCGCAACCGGTAGATCGCGACCAGCGGCAAAAGCAGATCGCGGCGTTCGTGCGGGCGGGGCACAGCTTCGCGACGGCGGCGCTGTGGGTGGATGCGGCGCCGGGCGAGATGCCGGAGGGCGAGGACGGGGAGGATTGAACAAGCCCCTTGGCTGCCATCGCGCCGCCATCCCATCCGACGATTGCGCCTTTTTGCGAACATGGCCTCGATCGGTTCATCGCGAAAGGAGCGCCAACCGGCTGGCCCTTCGGCCTTTTTCCCAGACGCGTTCATCCGCCCGAAAGGTTCGCCCGAACAGCCATGGACGCTCAGTCTTCAGTTGCGGCTTCCTGCTGCGCCTGTCGATGAAACCAGATGGAGACGGTTTTGACCCCTGGATGCGCCGTCAGTCGGCGCGCCGGTCAAGATTAAAGGAGAGTGCAATGAGCGTCATTTCCCAGAATTCGGCAGTTTTCGCATTGCTGGCTATGGTGTCCGTATCGGCAACAAGCAGCTTGGCTGCGCAGGAGCAGGTCCCGCCGGACGGCGG
The DNA here is from genome assembly GCA_040508315.1 of Sphingobium sp. Taxonomy (GTDB): domain Bacteria; phylum Pseudomonadota; class Alphaproteobacteria; order Sphingomonadales; family Sphingomonadaceae; genus Sphingobium. Next base: position 828 of record JBEVNC010000249.1, on the reverse strand, counting down.
ACTGGCGGGAGGGAACGTAACCGACACCTCCGCGCCTGCGACGGCCGAGACGACGAAGGGACCGGAAATCGAAGGCATCATCTCCGCGCGCAGTGGCGACCGAATGCAGGTCACGACCGCCGACGGCGCCAAGTCCATCGTTCGGATCAACGACGCCACCAAGATCAAGGCCAGCGGCGGCTTCCTAGGCCTCGATAGCGATAAACTCGCCGCCACGTCGCTGCTCAATGGCTTGCCGGTGGCGGTCAGTACGCTTCAGTCGGGCAGCGACCTGATCGCGAGCAAGATCGACTTGAAGAACAAGGATCTGAAAACCGCGACGATGATCCACAACGGCACCGACCAGCGCTTTGCCGAGCAGAGCGCGGCGACGGAATCGCTGCGCGGCCGGATGGGCGATATCGACCAGTATAATATCAAAAGCACGACGAACGTGAACTTCGATACCGGCAAGGCGGTGCTGTCCGAACAGGCGAAGGCCGAACTCTGCACGGCCGCCTCTACCGCCGAAACGATGGACAATGCCCTGTTGCTCGTCGTCGGTTACACCGACTCGACGGGCAGCGAGGAACTCAACCAGCAGCTCAGCGAAAAGCGTGCCGGCCGCGTCGTCAATTATCTCCAGCAGGTTTGCCGCTGGAAGCCCTATCGTATGCTCACCCCCACCGGGATGGCCGAAGCGGATGCGGCGGCGAGCAACGACACCGCTGAGGGTAAGGCGCAGAACCGCCGCGTCGCGGTGAACGTGCTGGTCAGCAAGGCCGCCGAAGGCTTCTGACCCGAATGGCGTGGGGCGGGGAAACCCGCCCCCGCACTTCGCCGGCTTCA
>JBEVNC010000237.1:0-16820 GCA_040508315.1 Sphingobium sp. | reverse complement strand
ACCTGCTCGCACTGCAATTCCATGCGGAAATGGGCGAGGACGAGCGCTTTCACGAATGGGTCAGGCAATGGCCGGAGTCCGTGGCGGAGGCTGGCAGCGACGAGGCCAGCTTTACCGCGACGCATGACGCGCTCGGACCCGGTGCGGTGCAGGCGGGGCGGCGGATGATCGCTGACTGGCTGTCGGGGATAGACGAACGCTGAGCTACTGGGCGCCCTGGTAAATCCTGCCGCCCGGCGGCACGCTTTCCGTCAGCCACAGATTGCCACCGATTTCCGCGCCCTTGCCGATCACGACGCTGCCCAGGATGGTCGTGCCTGCATGGATCACAACATCGTCCTCCACCACGGGGTGACGACGTGCCGACTTGCGAGGAGTGGGGGCCTCCTGCGCGAACCGATCCTGCGGGAAAGCGCCCAGCGTCACGCCCTGATAAAGGCGGACGTTGTCCCCCACCACTGCCGTCTCGCCGATGACCACGCCTGTGCCATGATCGATGAAGAAGCGCTCGCCGATATGGGCGCCGGGGTGGATGTCGATGCCGGTCTTGCCATGCGCGACTTCCGACACGATCCGCGCGACGAGCGGCGCGCCCAGCCGGTGCAGTTCGTGCGCGAGGCGGTGATGGATGATCGCAAAGAGCGAGGGGTAGCAGATCAGCACCTCGTCCACGCTACGCGCGGCCGGATCGCCGCGAAAGGCGGCCTCGACGTCGGTATCCAATATCGCCCGCAAGGCGGGAAGGCGGTCTGCGAACGCAGCAATGATCGCGGCGCCGCGTTCGTCGACAGTCTCGCGCGCCCCGCCACTCAGCGCGTAGATCAGTTCCAGCCGGATCTGCCCATAGAGCCGCGACAGCGCGGTCTGGAGCGTCTGCGCGACGAACGCGTCCTCATTATGCGGCCGGACGAACTCCGGTCCTAGCCGCAGCGGAAACAGGGCGCCTGCCAGTGCCTGGACGATCTTCGCCACATCGCCGCGCGAGGGGAAGCCGTCGGCGCCATATTCGGCATGGTGCTTTTGTGCCGCCCGCCATGTCTGCCTGACTTCGCTGAGCCGGGAGACGACGGAGTCGAGGTCCCAATAGGAGTCCTCCGCCATTACAGGCCGAGCCGCCGCCAGAATTCGGCCGCGTCGATCCTCGCCTCGGGCGGGCGGTGTTCGGCGGGCAAGCGGTCGGGCGCAGATGGGTGGTGTCGAGCCACGGCGCGATCGGTTGCGTCGTGGCGGCTGGTCTGCCTCATGCTGCCCTCCTGTCATGCTTGGCGCTGCAGAGGTCTCTAAACCAGTAATCGCCCATTGCCACGCAGGCATGATTTGGCTGTGCAAAGAAAATCTAGGCGATGATTGCCTCGCGCCCGAAAATGCGGAGCGGTCGGCATAAACAACATCCAAAATCGACTTGAGTATTTCTAAACATTACTATCGCTCAGGCAAAAGTGCGACCGTAGCTGTCCGCCAGCGTCAGCATCGTGGCCGCGTGTCGCCGCGCCACCGCCATGCGGTCGGGCCCGTAGCCGCCGCCCAGCGCCGCCGCCATGGGCACGCCCCGGCTCGCGGCCAGCCCGGCGACGAAACGGTCCCGCTCCGCCAGCCCGGCATCGGTCAGCGCCAGCCGCCCCAGCGCATCGTCGCCATGCGGATCGACCCCGGCTTGCAGCAGGATGAGGTCGGGTCCGAAGGCATCCAGCGCACCGGGCACCGTATCGGCCAGCGCCGCCATATAGCCCGCATCGTCCGTCCCGTCCGCCAGCCCGACGTCGAGCGAGGAGCGGGCCTTGCGTGCCGGGAAGTTCTTCTCGGCATGGATGGACAGGGTGAAGATGTCCGGCTGCCCGGCGGTCAACGATGCCGTGCCGTCGCCCTGATGCACATCGAGGTCGAGAATCATGATCCGCTGCGCTTCGCCCTCCGCGATCAGCCGGGTGGCGGCGATGGCGAGGTCGTTGAAGATGCAATAGCCAGCGCCGGCGTCCGCCAGCGCATGATGGCTGCCGCCAGCGCCATTGGCCGCGAAGCCATGCGTCAAGGCCAGCCGCGCCGCCGCCCATGTGCCGCCAGCCGACAGGCGGGATCGGCGCGCGACATGCGGCGTCACGGCATAGCCGATCCGCCGCTCCTTCTCGCGCGGCACGGCGCAGCTCAGCACTTCCTCCACATAGGCGGCGTCGTGGACCACCGACAGCCAGCGTTCCGGCATCGGCTCCGGCTCGTGCACGGTGAAAGGGCGGCCGCTTTCGGCCAGCGCCTCCATGAGCAATCCATATTTATCGTGCGGGAAAGTGCTGCCGGCGGGCGCGGGGCCGACATAGAGCGGGTGGTGGACGATGTGGAGCACAGTGCGGATATAGGGATGCACCTCGCCATTCACATAGCTATCGTTATTTCCGATACCATCCCTTCATAACCTAGAGGGTAGTTCGAACACTGGCCGAGGCGTACACCGATGGTCAGGGGATGCCGCGCGGTGCCAAACTGAGTTATAGGAAAGAGGATAAAAATATGGCCAGCGTACTGGACCGTCCAGAAGCCAAGTCCACCATCAAGGTAATCGATGCGGACACCCACTATACAGAACCCTATGATCTGTGGACCAAGCGCGCACCCGCCAAGTTCAAGGATCGCGTGCCGCAGGTGAAGATGCTGGACGGCCAGCTGAGCTGGGTCCTCGACGGCAATATTTCCATCGGCACTGGCCCGCATCCCAACAGCTCCATCCGCAAGGACGGCAGCAAGGTCCGCGTGCTGGAGGAGTTTCTGGCGCTCCGGTACGACGACGTGCATGACGCCTCGACCGATGTGAAGGCTCGGCTGAAGGTAATGGACGAGGCCGGCATCTATGCGCAGATCCTCTATCCCAACATCCTGGGCTTCGGCGGGCAGAAGACGGGCAAGGTCGATCCCGAACTGCGCCAGGTCTGCGTCGAGATCTACAACAACGCCCTTGCCGAAGTGCAGGAAGAATCCGGCCAGCGCATGTTCCCAATGGCCCTGCTGCCTTGGTGGGATATCAAGGCAGCGGTGAAGGAGACGGAGCGCTGCGCGGCGATGGGCCTGCGCGGCATCAACATCAACTCCGACCCGCACGACCATAAGGACCCGCAGGGCAACCAGCTTCCCGACCTTGGCAACACCTACTGGGACCCGCTGTGGGACGTGTGCGTGGACAAGGGGCTGCCGGTCAATTTCCACATCGGTGCGTCGGACTCGGCGATCGACTGGATGGGTAATCAGGGCTGGCCTTCGCTGACGCATGACCTGCGCTCGGGCATTGGCGGCGCGATGATCTTCTTCTCCAATGGCAAGGTGCTGTCGAACCTGATCTTCTCCGGCATGCTGGATCGCAACCCGGACCTCAAGTTCGTATCGGTCGAGAGCGGCGCTGGCTGGGTGCCGTTCCTGATGGAAGCGCTCGACTATCAGCTTGGCGAGATTGCGGAGGGCAAGTCCTTCAAGCTCAAGCCGTCCGAATATTTCAAGCGCAATTTCTACGCATGCTTCTGGTTCGAGAAGGATGGCGTGGCCGATACCTTGCGCAAGGTCGGCATCGACAATGTGATGTTCGAGACGGACTTCCCGCACCCGACATCGCTGTTCCCCATCGAGAACCTGGAGGCACGGCTGGGCGACCTGACGCATGAGGAAAAGGCGAAGGTTCTGGGGCTGAACGCGGCAAAGCTGTATCGCATCCCGATGTGACTTCGGCTCCCCCCCCGCATGCGGGAGGGGTTGGGGGTGGGCCTGCAACGATCCACCGTAGTGCGACGATGAATTGTGGCGTCATGCCCACCCCCGGCCCCTCCCGCGTGCGGGAGGGGGGAACTATCTTCCCCTCCTCTCCAAACCCCCTATGATGTGCCCATGAAAGTCACGCTCCGGCAGCTAGAGGTCTTCGATGCCGTCGCGACGCTGGGCAGCGTCACCGCCGCGGCCGACCGGCTGGGCATGAGCCAGAGCGCCGCGTCCAGCGCGCTCACCGACCTCCAGATCATCCTCAAGCGCCCGCTATTTGCCCATGCGCGCGGCCGCCCGCTCCAGATCACGGACGAGGGGACGCGCCTGCACCCAATGGTCCGATCGCTGCTGACCGAAGTTGCCGATATCGAAAGCGTCGAGGCCGCGCCCCTGACGGGCAAGCTGGTGATCGGCGCGACCCCGATGATCGCGGAGACTATGTTGCCCACCATCTGCGTGGAATTCATCCGCCAGCATCCGGGCGTCGAGATCAGGATCGAGGCGACGCCCGCCATCCACCTGTTCGACCAGCTCGCCCGCTTCGAGCTGGAAACGGCGCTGGTCGAAATCCTGCCCACGGTGGAGGGGGTCGAGGCAGTCAAATGGCGCACCGACGACTTATGGCTGGTGGTCGCACCCGATCATGAACTGGCGAACCGCAAGCAGCTCGAAATCGCCGACCTCAAGGGCATGGCGTGGTGCTCGCGCGAGGCAAGTTCCATCGTGGCGGGCCGCGCGCGCTATCTTCTTCACGAACAGCTCGGCCAGTTTCCTATAGCCATAGAAGCGACCAGCAACTGGGCGGTCCGGCTGGCGGTGATTGCAGGCGGCGGTATAGGCTGCCTGTCGCGGACCATGGTGGAGAATGACGTCGATGTCGGGCGTCTGGTGCGGCTCGACGTCGCCGGTTTCACCCTGAGCCGCGCGCTGAGCCTCGCCCGGCCCAAAGCGATCTGGCGCAACCGGCTGGCGCGGACGTTCGACCAGTTCCTGCTGGAGCGCGGGGACGATCCGCCGCCTGCCTGACCGCCCGGCGGCGCCCCGTAACAAAGCCATGGAACCGCAGGGCGGCCCCGTCCGTCTTGGCGTTATGGACATATCCGGCAATTTAGACCTGTCGCGTCGCGGCGTGCTCGCCAGCGGTGCGGCTTCGGTTGCGCTCGCTGCAGTTCCGGGCAATGCCCCGGCTCAGACACCTACAACTGGCCGAGGAGGCCCACCCCCCGTGCGCATGAGCGTCTCCCTTACCGTCAATGGCAAGCCGCAGTCGCTGGATCTCGACACCCGCACCACCTTGCTCGACGCGCTGCGTGAGCATCTGAAGCTGACCGGCAGCAAGAAGGGCTGCGACCATGGTCAGTGCGGCGCGTGCACCGTTATCGTTGAGGGGCGGCGCATCAATAGCTGTCTGACGCTGGCGGTGATGCACGAAGGCGACAGCATCACGACTATCGAAGGTCTGGGCAATCCCGACGATCTGCACCCGATGCAGGCGGCCTTCGTCAAGCATGACGGCTATCAGTGCGGATATTGCACGCCGGGGCAGATCTGCTCGGCAGTCGCGGTTCTGGACGAGATGAAGGCGGGCGTGCCCAGCCATGTGACGCGCGATCTGGAGGAGAAGGCGCGCTTCTCCACCGAGGAACTGCGCGAGCGGATGAGCGGCAATATCTGCCGCTGCGGCGCTTACTCCAACATCATCGAGGCGATCACCGAAGTCGCGGGGAAACGGGCATGAGAGCGTTCGAGTATAGCCGCGCGACCTCGCCGGCGGAGGCGGCTGCCATTGTCGGCCGCACCCCGGGCGCGCGTTTCATCGCGGGCGGCACCAACCTGCTCGACCTCATGAAACTGGAGATCGAAACGCCTGCGCATCTGGTCGATATCAACGGCCTTGGCTTCGACCGGATCGAGGAGACGGCGGAGGGCGGCCTGCGCATCGGCGCACTGGTTCGCAATACCGACCTTGCCGCCGACAAGCGGGTGCGGCGCGACTATGGCCTGCTGAGCCGCGCGTTGTTGGCTGGGGCTTCCGGGCAGCTGCGCAACAAGGCGACGACCGCAGGCAATCTGCTTCAGCGGACGCGGTGCCCCTATTTCTACGATGGCAACCAGCCGTGCAACAAGCGCAAAGCGGGTAGTGGCTGCGCGGCCATCGGCGGGTTCAGCCGCAATCACGGTGTCGTCGGCACGAGCGAAGCGTGCATCGCGACGCACCCGAGCGACATGGCGGTAGCGATGCAGGCGCTGGACGCCACGGTGGAGACGGTGCAGCCGGACGGCACGAAGCGCGCTATTCCCATGGCCGATTTCCATCGGCTGCCCGGCGACACGCCGCAGGTCGAGACCGCGCTCCAGCCGGGCGAGCTCATTACCGCCGTCACCCTGCCCAAGCCCGCTGGCGGCACGCATATCTATCGCAAGGTCCGCGACCGGTCGTCCTATGCCTTCGCCCTCATATCCGTGGGGGTCGTGGTGCAGGCCGACGGCACTGGTCGCGTCGCGCTCGGCGGTGTCGCGCATCGGCCATGGCGCATTGCGGCGGCGGATGCGGCCTTGCCGCGCGGATCGAAGGCGGCGGCGGACATCCTGCTCGCAGGCGCCAGGACCACCCATGAAAATGCCTTCAAGCTGCCTTTGGTGGAACGCACCCTTGCTGCCGCTCTGGCCGAAGCCAAGGAGGCACAGGCATGAAGTTCGACACGCCAGCCACGACCAACCCGATCGACCGGCTCAAGGTCATCGGGAAATCCACCGACCGGATCGACGGGCCGCTCAAGACCAGCGGTCTCGCGCCCTATGCCTATGAACGGCATGATGTCGTGCCGGGGCAGCTTTACGGCGTGATACTGGGCTCCGCTGTCGCTAAGGGGCGGATCGCGTCGATGAACCTCTCGGCCGCCAAGGCAGCGCCCGGCGTCGTCGACATCGTCACCTATGAAAATGCGGGCAAAATCGCCAAGTCCAAGAACCATACCGCCCATCTGCTCGGCGGGCCAGTGATCGAGCATTATGATCAGGCCATCGCCATCGTCGTGGCGGAGAGTTTCGAGGAGGCGCGGGCCGCCACGAAGCTGATCCGCGTCGACTATGCACGCGCCAAGGGCCGCTATGTGCTGGCCGATCAGAAGGGGTCGGCCACGCCGCCGACCGCAAGCGAGTTTGGCGGGCCGCCCGACACGGCGGTCGGCGATTTCGACACGGCCTATGCCGATGCCTCGTTCAAGATCGACGCGACCTATACGACGCCCGATCAGGCGCATGTGATGATGGAACCGCATGCCACCATCGCGGCGTGGGAGGGGGACAAGCTGACGCTGTGGACCTCCAATCAGATGATTGCATGGGCGGTCAAGGATATGGCGGAGACGCTTAAGATCCCGCCCGCGCAAATCCGCGTGATCTCGCCCTATATTGGCGGCGGTTTCGGATCGAAACTATGGGTGCGCAGCGATGCGCTGATGGCGGCGCTCGCCGCGCGGGTGACGGGGCGGCCGGTCAAGGTCGCGCTCAGTCGTCCGCAATCGATCAACAACACGACGCACCGCCCCGCGACGCTCCAGCGCATTCGCATCGCGGCCGAAAAGGACGGGCGCATCACCGCCATCGGCCATGAAAGCTGGTCGGGCGATCTGGAAGGCGGCGGGCCGGAGACGGCAGTCGCCCAGACGCGGCTGATGTATGCGGGCGCGAACCGGATGACGGCAACGCGCCTCGCGACACTGGATTTGCCGGAGGGCAATGCGATGCGCGCGCCGGGTGAGGCGCCGGGCCTGATGGCGCTGGAAATCGCGATGGACGAAATGGCGGAGAAGCTGGGCATGGACCCGGTCGCCTTCCGCATCGCCAACGACACGCAGGTCGACCCCGAAAAGCCCGAGCGGCCCTATTCGCAGCGGCAATTGAACAAATGCCTGCAGATGGGTGCGGAAAAATTCGGTTGGGCCAAGCGTAGCGCGACGCCGGGCAAGGTGCGCGACGGCAAGTGGCTGGTCGGCATGGGCGTCGGCGCGGCGTTCCGCAACAACCTGCTCGGCAAGTCGGGCGCGCGCGTGACGCTGGACGGCGACGGCCGGGTGACGGTGTTCACCGACATGACGGACATCGGCACCGGCAGCTACACCATCATCGCGCAGACGGCGGCCGAGACCATGGGGCTGACGCTGGCCGATGTGGACGTGAAGCTGGGCGATTCCAGCTTCCCGGTGTCTTGCGGATCGGGCGGTCAGTGGGGCGCGAACAACTCCACCGCCGGCGTCTATGCCGCCTGCATGAAATTGCGGGAAGCGGTCGCGCAAAATCTTGGCTTCAATTCCGCCGAGACGGTGTTCGAGGATGGGTCGGTCCGTGCGGGCAATCGCCGTGCAAAACTGGCCGATGCCGCGCGATCCGGCCCGCTGACCGCGGAGGATCTCATCGAATATGGCGACCTCGGCAAGAAATATCAGCAGTCGACTTTCGGTGCGCATTTCGTGGAGGCGGCGGTCGATGCCTATACGGGCGAGGTGAGGTTACGGCGGATGCTGGCGGTATGCGCGGCGGGCCGCATTCTCAATCCCAAGACGGCACGCAGTCAGGTGATCGGTGCGATGACCATGGGCGCCGGCGCGGCGTTGATGGAGGAACTGGCGGTCGACAAGCGGTTCGGTTTCTTCGTCAATCATGATCTGGCGGGTTACGAAGTGCCGGTCCATGCCGACATCCCCCATCAGGACGTGATCTTTCTGGACGAGACCGACCCCATTTCCTCGCCCATGAAGGCGAAGGGCGTGGGGGAACTCGGGATATGCGGCGTGGGCGCAGCGGTGGCGAATGCGATCTACAATGCCTGCGGCGTACGCGTGCGGGATTATCCGATCACGCTGGATAAGATTATCGGAGGTTTGGCGAAGGTCTGACCTCTTGCCTGCAAAATAACCTCCTGATCGTCATTCCCGCGAAGGCAGGAATCCAGAGCGACGGAAAACTGCGTTTTGGACCCTGGATTCCCGCCTTCGCGGGAATGACTTATAAGTTGGGCGACGACCCCTCGCGGGGAGGGAGGTAAGATCAATATTTCGCTTGGAAACTCGCGAAAAAGCTCCGCCCCGGTTCTGGGAAACCATCCGTCAGCACGACATTCTGATCGAACAGATTGCGGGCGCCAACGCCCACCGTCACGCCGGGCAGCACCATATAGTCCACCCGGATCGCTCCGTTCGCATAGGCGCCCGTCTCATAATAGATCGGCGCGGCGGTTGTCCCTGTCGATGCGGTGACGGTCGTGCGGCTGGATGCGACCTCGATGCTGGGCAGGATGGTCAGCGCCTCGATGGGCTTCCACGAGATCCACGCAAAGCCCTTGTGATCGGGCACATCGGTCAGGCGGAACAGCCGGACGGAAGTGCCCGGAAACGGTGTCCCCACATTGAAATCGCGGTGGATATAGCCATAGTTCGCGCCCACCGAGAGCGTCGGCGCCAGCGTCGCATCGAGCGAAATCTCCGCCCCATAATAGTCCGCCGAACCGATGTTCACGCGGCGATTGAGGTTCGCGGGCACCGTGGTCGTACCGGTCTGGATCGTGACCAGAGCATTGTCGAGGCGGCTATAGAAGACAGCGCCCGACGCCTGCACCGGCCCGAACCGCCAGCCGCCGCCGACCTCGAAATTGGTCGCGCGCTCCGGCTCCAGATCGGGGTTCGGATCGGCGGTGCCGAACTGGCTGCTGAACCGCTCGAACAAGGTCGGAAAGCGTACGCGCGAGGAGACGCTGGCATGGGCGCTTGCCCCGTCCTCGCCGGTCCAGTCGAGGCGGCCCTGCGCGTTCCAGCCATCGGCATTGCGCAGCGGGAAGCTGAAGATCGCCCGCGTCGTGCTGTTATACTCCTCTGCCCGGTCGAGGTCGCGCCAGTCATAGCTGCCGCCCAGCGTCAGGCGCAGGCTGTCGGACAGGTCGAGGCGATTTTCCAGCGCGACGCTCCACGTCCGTTCGGCGCTCCGCTGATTGGGTTCGTAGGTGGAGGCGGGCAGGCTGGGCGCGGAAATCTGCCGCTCATTATGTTCGTCGCGGCGATAATGGACGGCGACGCTCATCGTGTCGGCGCCGGTCAGCGCGACATCCAGTTGCGCCGACCCGCCATAGGCATTGTCGTCATAGGGGCTGTCGAAGCTGCGGCCGGTCGTCTGCGCGGTCTGGGCCGGACCGTCGAAGGAACGCAGCATATTGTAGAACTTATTATAATAGGCCCGCGTCTTGAACGTCGCCGCGTCGCTGAGCGCGGTGGTCGAGAGGAAATAGACGCTGTCGATGTTCCAGTCGGGCCATGTCCAGTAACGGCGCACGGAGTTGCTGGTGTCGGTCAGGTGGATGGGGGCGTTCTTCGATCCTTCCTGCCTTGTGTAGCTCAGCGAATATTCGTCGGTGGCGTTGGGCGTGAAGCCGATCTTGGCATTGACCCGCCAATCCTCCGTCCGGCTGAAATTGCGGGGGCTGCCATCCTCGTTCACGGTCGGGGTGAAGCCGCCCGCCAGATCCCAATGATCGCGGAAATTGCGCGCGAAACTCCCTTGAGCATACCATTTGTCCTGCCGCGTGCCGAGCAGGGCGAAGACATTATAGCCCGCATAATTGGCGTCGCGGTCCAGGTTCAGCGTGCCGCCCGCCTCGGCTTCGATCGCCTTGGTCGGCTTGCGGTTGACGAGGTTGATCGCGCCGCCCATCGCGCCGGGACCGTCGAGGACGGAGGCATAGCCCTTGGCCACCTGCACCTCCGCGACGTCCGCCGTCAGGAAACGACCGAAGTCGAGCCGGTTGTCGGCGGGGAGGTAGACGCGGATGCCGTCGATGGAGAGGGGCACCTGAAAACGGTCGAAACCGCGCACGAAGATGAGCCGCTCGTTGCGCGATCCGCCGCTGTTGGACGCGGTGACGCCGGGGATCAGGTTGACCGCGTCGTCCAGCGTGGCGCGGTTGAACAACTGCATCGCCTCCGATTTCAGCGTGGCGGCGCCGATGCCGATCTGCTGCGGCTTTTGCCCCGTCACGACGATCTGGCCCAGGGTGAAGGTGTCGCTGATATCGGGCGTCGTCTCCTGCGCGGCGGCGGGCGTGGAGGCGGCGAGGCAGGTCAGAGCCGCGAGCATGCGTGAAACGGTCATTTAGGTCCCCTTCGACTCTCCCTTTGCGGGCTGGCGAGTCGCTATGTTCTGTCGTATATAGCCGTGACTCGTTCAGGGAAGGGTGAAGTTAAGATGCGGCTATCGGTGGGATTTGGCCTGATGGGGCTTGCGATGATGGCGGTGTCTCCTTCGGCATGGGCGCAGAGCTGTGGTCCGGCGCCCGCACCCCCGCCGACCGAACTGGCGGGCTGGGCGACGCGCGTGGCGGCTGCTCCGGCCAAGGATGTGAAGGGTCTGAACGCGGCGGTGCTACCACTCGGCAAGGCGGTGAGTGCGACGCTGCTGCCCGGCGGCGGGGTAAGTTATGCCGTCAAACCGGAAAAACCCTATTCAGATGGCAGTTATGGCGGCCTGTTCGCGATCGATGTGAAGGCCGCGGGCAACTATCGTATCGCGCTGGGTGCTGGAGCCTGGGTCGATGTGGTGAAGCATGGCAAGTCTGTCGCTTCTGCCACCCATGGCCACGGGCCGGACTGTTCGGGCATCCGCAAGATGGTGGATTTCGCGCTGACGCCGGGCCGTCATGTCGTGCAATTGTCGGGTGCGTCTGCGGCGGCCGTGACGGTGATGGCGGTAAAGCTGCCCTAAAGGTTGACCACGGAGGTTGCCAGCCGGTCGACCTCCGCCCGGTCGTGGCTGACATAGAGGATCGGCAGTCGCAGCTCGTCTCGCACCCGTTCGATGACGCGCATGATCTCCTCCCGCCGCGCGGCGTCGAGGGACGAAAGCGGCTCGTCCATCAGCAGGAAGCGCGGGCCGGACAGGAGTGCGCGGCCGATGGCGACACGCTGCGCCTCGCCGCCCGAGAGGGTGCGCGGCCAGCGGTCGAGCAAGTGGCCGATGCCGAGAAAGGCGACGGCCTCGTCGAAGCCGAGCAGGCGGTTGTCCAGTGCGGCGCGGCGCTCGCCATAGAGGAGGTTGGCGCGCACGCGGCGGTGCGGGAAAAGGCGGCCGTCCTGAAAGACATAGCCTGCATGGCGATGCTGCGGGGGCAGGTCGATCTTCCCGGCGCTGTCGAACAGTGTGTCATCGCCGACCACGATCCGTCCTATGTCGGGACGCAGCAGGCCCGCCACCATGTTGAGGATGCTCGTCTTGCCAGCGCCCGACGGACCGAACAGCGCGGTCAGGCCAGGTCCGGTCGAGAGCGACAGGGCAATTTTCGTATCGCCCAGCCGCCGCGTCACGTCGATTTCAAAGGACATGACCGCCCCTTCCCGAGCCGGCGCGGCGGACCAGTATTTCCGACACCATCAGCGCCGCCAGCGACAGCAGGGCGGATATGATGGCGAGGCGGGTGACGGCGCTTTCTCCGCCGGGTACTTGCAGCGCGCTGTAGATGGCGAGCGGCAGCGTGCGCGTCTCGCCGGGGATGTTGGAGACGAAGGTGATCGTTGCCCCGAACTCGCCGATGGACCGAGCGAAGCCCAGCACCGCACCCGCCAGCACACCGGGCAGCGAAAGGGGCAGGGTGATGGTGAGGAAGGTGCGGACGGGACCAGCGCCAAGAGTGCGCGCGGCACCCTCCAACCGCCGGTCCACCGCCTCCAGCGACAGGCGGATCGCGCGAACCATCAGGGGCAGCGCCATGATGGCGGCAGCGAGCGCCGCGCCGGTCCAGCGGAACATGAAGCTGATCCCCAGCCATTCGGCGAAGAGACGTCCCGCCGGGCCATTATTGCCGAAGGCGAGGAGGAGCAGCCAGCCGGTCACGACCGGGGGCAGGACCAACGGCAGATGGACGATGCCGTCGAGCAGCAGTTTGCCCGGAAAGCGTCCCCGCGCCAGCAGCCATGCCAGCAGGAAAGCGACCGGCATCGTACCACCGACCGCGACCGCGCCGACCTTCAGCGAGAGAGCGATGATTTCCCAATCATCTGGCGTCAGCAGCGCCATGTTCAGCGGGGGGTGAAGCCGTAGCGTGCGAAGATCGCCTTGCCCTCACGGGAAATAAGGAAACGGCGGAAGGGTTCGGCGTCGCGGCTGGTCGCGGTCTTGAGGGTGGCGACGGGGTAGGTGATCGGCGGGTGGCTGGAGGCGGGGAAGGTGGCGACGATGCGCACGGCCTTGGAGGCCAGGGCGTCGGTCGCATAGACGATGCCGAGCGGCGCTTCGCCGCGTTCTACGAGCGCAAGGGCGGCGCGGACATTCTCGGCGCGCGCGACGTGCGGCTCGACCGAGGCCCAGACGCCAAGCGCGGTCAGCGCGGCCTTGCCATATTTGCCTGCGGGAACGGCCTCCGGGTCGGCCATGGCGAGCCTGCCCGTGCCCAGCGCTTTCGTCAGCGGGAAATTGCGGGCGATGGCGATTTTGACGGGCTTGGCTGCAGGCGCGATCAAGACGAGTTTGTTCGATAGGAAGGACACGCGGGTGCCGGGGCGAAGCAGGCCCTTGGCGGCGACATCGTCCATCCAAGGCTCATCGGCGGAAATGAAGATGTCGGCGGGCGCGCCAGCCCCGATCTGCCGCGCGAGCGCCGACGATCCTGCAAAGGAGATGACCGGCCGGGCATGCTTGCGCGCGGTCCAGGTGTCGGCGGCCGCGGTGAGCGATTCCTGGAGGCTGGCGGCGGCGAGGATCAGGGGGCCTTTGTCCTGCGCGGCCGCGGGAGAAAGAGCTGCCATGAGCAGCGTCAGCATGGGGAGGAGGCGGGCGGTGAGGCGGTGCATCGGGGTCTTTCGGCGGCGTTATGGCTCTATATATACAGCGACGGAGGTGGGGCGCCATATATGAGTGGAGGGCTATGCCGCAGGCGTGAACCCATGATGGCCTGATGCGCTCACTGTCCTACCCCTTCTGCGACTGCTTGGGTTCACCCAGCATCGCCGTCCGCATCGCTTCCCATGCCGGGCCCCGCGCGGCTGCCGCCACGTCCCGCTCCAGCGCACGATAATGGCCGAGCATTTCCGCCCCCAGTTCCGTTAACCGCGCACCGCCGCCCGCGCTGCCGCCCGCGACCGTCTCGACGAGCGGCTCCTTCCAGCAGCGGTTCATCGTATCGACCAGCATCCATGTGCGGCGATAGCTCATGCCCAGCGCGCGGCCGGCGGCGGAGATGGAGCCTTCGCGGGCGATGGCGTCCAGCAGGTCGGCCTTGCCCGGACCCATGGCGATTTCGCCGCCGCACAGGATTCGCGCCTTGAGGCTGAGGCCGTCGGTCATGTCGCTAGTCTCCCCGGTCATCGCGCCATCATGGCCTGTGCCAGTCGTCCGACACAAGCCGCCGCGTAATGCCGATGGCGTCGAGAAACGCCTCGTCATGACTGACCACGAGCAGCGCGCCGTCATAGGTCGCGAGCCCGCGCTCTATCGACTCGATGGACTCGAGGTCGAGATGGTTGGTCGGCTCATCCAGCAACAGCAACGGTGGCGGGGCCGATCCGCCCAGTATGCAGGCGAGGCCAGCGCGCAGCCTCTGCCCGCCGCTCAGCGTGCCCACGGGCTGGAGCGCGGCATCGGCGCGGAACATGAATCGAGCGAGGGCGGCGCGGCAGCTATTCTCGTCCGTGCCCGGATTGAGGGCGTGGAAATTGTCGCGGATGGAGAGGGCCGCGTCGAGCAGGCTGACCTGCTGGTCGAGCATGGCGAAGGGCGTGTGGATGCGGGCCGTCCCCGACCATGGCTTTAGGGTGCCGCGGGTGAGGGCGAGGAGGCTGCTCTTGCCCGATCCATTGGGCCCGGTGATCGCGATCCGCTCCGGCCCGGCGATGGTGAAGGAGAGACGCTCGATCAGAGGACGCGAAGGCTCGTATCCGGCGGTTACGTCATCCAGCGAAAGGACGGTTTTGCCCGTCGAAAGGCCGGTCGGGGCAAGGGCGACGGTGAAGGGATCGAGAACCTCCATCTTCGCGCGAGCGGCGGAGAGGGTGGCGGCAGCCTCCGCATGTTGGCGCTCTGCCAGGCGGGCGTCGGCGCCGCTGCTTTCCTCGGCGCGGTTCTTCATGGCGCCCAGCAGGATGCGCGGCGTGCCGCCCTTGGCGGCGTCGCGGCGGCCGATCTTGTCCTTGCGCGCCTTGCGCTCGGAGGCAGTGCGCACGGCGCGGGCCACGCTGTCCGCCTGTTTCTGCGCATCGGCAAGGTCGTGGCGCGCGGTATCGAGGGCGGCATTCTTGAGCGCGCGATACTGGCTCCAATTGCCGCCATAGCGGGTGAGGCCGAGCGTGGTGAGTTCGGCGATCGCGTCCATGGCTTCGAGCAACTCGCGGTCATGGCTGGCGACGATCATGCCGCCGCGCCAGCCCCTGAGCAGGCCAAGGACAGCCGCGCGGCCCTCCCGGTCGAGATTGTTGGTCGGTTCGTCCAGCAACAGGAAGTCCGGCTGTGCGAAGAGGAGCGCGGCCAGTGCGGCGCGCGTGCGCTGGCCGCCCGACAGTTCATGGAGCGGCGTGTCCGGCGGGACATCGAGCCCGGCTTTGGAGAGGCTGTCCGCAAGGCGTGCCTCCAGCGTCCAGTCCGCCTCGGCGAATTCCGTGTCGGTGGCGGCCCCCGCTTCGGCGCGGGCCAGCAGGGCCAGGCCATCGGTGACGTCGAACAAGGTCGCGATAGTCTGATCCGGCCCCGGTTCCACGATCTGGCGGAGCAGGCCGATAGTACCGTTCACGATAACCGCGCCGGTCTGCGGACGCAGCGTGCCTGCGATCAGGGCGAGCAGCGTGCTCTTGCCTGTGCCGTTGCGGCCGACAAGGCCGGTCCGTTCCGCAGTGAAGCTGGCGTCAATCCCAGAGAGGACGATGCGCCCGTCAGGTGTGGACCAGCCGAGATGGGCGAGGGTGACGGATGGAGAGGCAGGCATGAGATACTCGCACACGGAAGGGCAGTCTGGATGATGCTGTCCGCTGGAGGTTCATGTCCGCACCTGTCGATTGTCGCGCCGGGATAGGCCGGAGAGTTTTAGGGGATCTACCGCTCCAGCACAACCGTACCGGGATGATGGCGGTCGAGATGCTTGCGGATGATCTTCAGGTTGCGGCTGTTGGACCGGAACATGAAGT
Organism: Sphingobium sp.; assembly: GCA_040508315.1. GTDB lineage: Bacteria > Pseudomonadota > Alphaproteobacteria > Sphingomonadales > Sphingomonadaceae > Sphingobium. The sequence continues at coordinate 933 of JBEVNC010000237.1, read as the reverse complement.
CGAAGGCGTCGCCCAGAAAGGGGATCGCGCCGATGGCGGTATCCACGCCGACATTGGCGGCCATCCGGGTCAGTTGCAGCTTCGACATGCCCAGATTGCGCCCTTCCCACACGATCCACGCGCCCATTGCCGCGCTGGCGATGTCGCCGACGATCGGGATCAGGCCCAATATGGCGTCGAGACCGACGCGCTGGCGCGTGCCGGGAATGGTGGCGACGCCCTCCAGCAGCCGCTCCATGGCCTCGATCCGCGCCCGCACCGAGGAGGGGTCGCGGCCGAAGCCCGGCATCGCACCGGTCATGCCATCGAATTGCTCGGCAGAAATCTTGACCACGGTCGTTTGCACTCCATAGGGGGCTGACCCCTATCTGGTGTCTCGGAATAGCGCATTCAACGGATGGCGCGCGCGAGGCGAGAGCGCGTAGCCGGTCAGGCGGGGACGGACGAGCGAGAAGCGGATCGGCATGCCAAGCGGAATATAATTTGCGGCGGCGAGGATCAGCGTCTCGGCCTCGCCCAGCGTGCGGGATCGATCGGCCTCGCTGCGGGCTTCGCGGGCGGCGGTCAGCTTGGCTTCCCCCTCCTTGCTGCACAGTCGGTTGAGGTCGCAGCCCAGCCGCGCCAGATACCATAGCGCGCTGTCGAAAGGCGCAACCTCGTCGATCAGGCGCAGGTCCGCCGGGGCGTCCCACGGGACGAGTACGACAGACAGCCCGATGGCGGCATAATCCTGGCTGATCGCCCGGAACAGCATCCGCGCGCCCGGTCCGTCGGGGAGGGCGATGCGCAGCGTCGGCGGCGCTGCGTGCAGCTTCGTCCAGTTATCGACCACGGAGCGGGCATAGCTTTGGCGCAGCGCAAGGTCGCGCGTTGACCAGTCGGCCGCGGTCGGCGCGCGGCCCAGGTCGAGTTGATCGGGCAATATGGTCGTCG
>JBEVNC010000144.1:0-15535 GCA_040508315.1 Sphingobium sp. | reverse complement strand
GCGCGCCCCTTGGCCGCGCGCCCTTCCACCCTTTACGAAGCCGAGAACTTCATCAGCTTGATCGCCTCGCTGTTCGCAACCGCGCCGCCGATCCGCTTGACCGCATAGAAGTTCACGAACGGCTTGTTGGTATAGGGATCGCGCAGGATGCTGGTCTCGCCCCGCTCCGCGATCACATAGCCGGCCGTGAAATTGCCAAAGGCGATGGACAGGCTGTCGGCGGCGACATCGGGCATGTCCTCCGCCTCGACCACCGGATAGCCCAGCAGCGTCGCGGGCCGCCCCTCGACCAGTGAAGGCTGCCACAGGAACGCGCCGTCCGACGTCTTGAACTTGCGGATGCGCGCCAGGGTGGAGCTGTTCATGACGAACGCCGCGCCCTGCCGATACGGCGCCTTCAACGCCTGCACGAGGTCGATGAGACGGTCCTGCGGATTGCTCGCCGCAAAGCCGCCCGCCGCGCCAGCCGCCACATATTGCAGCGTCCCGAACGCACGCACCGCGTCCGTCTCGCTGGAGGTGGCGTAGGTGAGGAAGCCCTTGGGCTTGTTCGTGCCATTGCCGGACAGGAAGGCCGCGCCTTCCGCCTTGCCGAACTCCTCGGCAATCTCGCCCGCCAGCCAGCTTTCGACGTCGAACTGCGCATCGTCCAGCATGGCCTGGCTCGCCGCCGGATTGGCGTAGAGTTCGCCGGACGGCGGCGCGATCTCGTTGAAGACCGGCGTCGCTGTCTCCGCACGAGCGCCCGTCTCGCTCGCCCATCCCGACGCCACGCCGCCGGTCGTCACCAGCTTGCGATATCCCGCGGTGCCGGTGCGCACCACATTGGCGATCTGGCGGATAGGCGACACCGCCTTGAGCAGTCGGTCGATCTGCCCGTCGATCTCACGCGGCACCGCATAGCCGCCCGATCCTCCGGTCGCGCCCGAAAAGCTCTTCAGCTCCACGCCCGCTTCCATCCCCTGCCGCAGATAGCGGTCGACAAAGGCCGCGCGCGCCGGATCGGCCGCACCGCCCTTCACCCCGTCCAGCGCCGGACGCCGCACCGCCCGCATCGCGGCGTCCATGCTCTCGACCCGCGCCTCCAGCGCCGCCACCCGTTCCGCCTGGACGATCGCATCAAAGCTCTCTTCCAGCGCATCGGCTTTCACTTCGATCATGCACATTCTCCTGCTGCAAAAGAAAAGGGCGGCCGAACCGAAGCCCGCCGCCCGAAAAACCAAAATCCTGCCCGAGCTTGCTCGGGGAGGGGGACCGCCGCGAAGCGGTGGTAGAGGGGCAACGGCACAACGCCATCACCCCACGCGCGCTACCCCTCCACCGCATGCACGCGCGCCAGAGGCTGCATCGGATGCGCCACCAGACTGACCTCCACGATATCGAGCGCCCGCAACATGCGCGGCACCCCCGCCTTCGCCTCGACCACCCGGTATCCGAACGACAACCCATCCACTGACCCCGCGCGCAGCATCTCCGCCGCCCGCGCCGCCACGCCCGGCCGCTCACCGATCCGCCCGATCACGCGAAGGCCCCGCTCATCCTCCTCCACCTGTTCCACCACGCCGATGGGCTGGGCAGGATCATGGCTCCACAGGATCGGCAAAGCCTCCCCCGTCCCCAGCCGCCGCCGCAAGCTTTCCGCAAAAGCCCCCGGCACGATCACGTCGCCGCCCCGGTCCCGCCTGTCGAACAGCGCTGCATAACCAGCAAACCTCATGCCTTCAGGCTCGGCAACAGGTCCGCCTTCGCCGCCAGCCCGAGCAGCAGCAGCGCGATCAGCACCCGCATCAGCCAGCCGATGGCCGCCGCCCGCGCCGCCTTCTTCGCGTCGCGCCACCCGCGCAGCAATTCGCGCAATTCCTTCACGTCACCCGCCGCGCCGGTATCCGACAGGCCCAGCAGGTCCAGCGCCCGATTGGCGCCGGTCATGCTCGCCTCCTCGATCAGCGCGCGGATCATCACGATATCGCCGCCCTCGGCCTCCGCCTGCGCGACGAGACCCGCCAGCATGTCGTCATCCCTCATCGCCTGCCTCCCAATCCTCCACCGGCGCGATGCCCAGCATCGCCCGCTTTTCCGCGCGCGACAGGAAATCCGCCGCCGCCACCCGGTCCCACAACATCCCGCGTTCCTCCGCCAGGGCGGGCAGCCGGTTCAAATCCACCGACAGCGACAATCCCGGCATCCACCCCGCCAGCCCCTGCGCCACCGCGCCCAGGATCAGGCCCGCCAGCGGCAGCGCCGTCTGCCGCCACAGCGCCCGGTTGGCCTCGCGATAATTGGCGTAAGTATTGTCCCCCGGCAGCCCGAGCAGCATCGGTGGCACCCCGAAAGCCAGCGCGATGTCGCGCGCCGCCGCCGCCTTCAGCCCCACGAAATCCATGTCGGCGGGCGACAGGCTCAGCGCCTGCCATTTCAGGCCCCCCTCCAGCAGCATCGGCCGCCCGGCATTGCCCGCCCCCTGATAGGCCGCCTCCAGTTCCTCGCGCAGCCGGTCGAACTGGTCGGGCGAGAGCGCTGCTCCATCCGGCGCGTCATAGACCAGCGCGCCCGAAGGCCGCGCCGCGTTGTCGAGCAGCGCCTTGTTCCACCGCGTCGCCGCATTGTGGATCGCCACCGCACCCGCCGCCGCGCCCAGGCACCCCAGGCCATAATGATCGTCGAGCGGATTGAGCGTGCGGACATGGATCACCCCGGTCCGACCCAGCCCGTCCTCGGCCGGATAGCGCGCCACGCTGTCGCCGACGCGATAGGCATAGGCCACCGGCCACCCACTCGCATCCGGCTCCACGCTCACCCGTTCGGGCCGCAGCGCAAACAGCCGCGCCGGCTCCCCGCCCGCCCCTTCGCCGATCTGCGCATAGCCATTGCCATGCAGCAGCACATGCACGGCCAGCGTCGCCATCAGCCCCTGTCCCGCGGACCGCGCCCCCACCAGCGCCACTGCCCGCGCGGCATCCGCCGGATCGTCGGCCACCGCCGCCACGACCGCATCCCCCACCGCATCGCTCACCAGACGCAACGCCCGCTGCGCCACCGGATTGGCCAATACTGCCGTGCGCACCTGCGCCTCGTAGCTTTGCGGCCAGTCCCCCATCGGCGAACCCAGCGCATGCATCCACGCCCGCGCCAAAACGGGCCGCGACACCTCCGCCGCAGCCTTCCGCCCGAACCATTTCATATGAATCTCCGCACCGAAAAATCCTCGCCCCTTCAGGGGAGAGGATAGGAAGGCTCGGCGGCCCGCCGCCTAGCCGAAGTTGGAGAGGGGACGAGGCAAGCACCCCGCGCCGCAGGCATGGAATTTGTTCACGCAGAACCGCGAAGGCGCGTGAACCAAAAGAAAAGTCATGCCCGCGCAAAGGCGCAAAGCCCACAAAGGCAATAGCCGCACCTCTTTGCGCCTTTGCGCGCTACAAAACCCGGAACCCCGGCCGCCCCACCCGCCCGAGCATCAGTTCCGTCAGCGCCCACACCAGAGCATCCGCCCGATCCGGCGACCGCCCCGGCCCGTCATACCCGCCCCCCGCGATCAACCCGCACAGTTCGTCCTCCAGCGCCGCGAACAGCCCGACATGCGCCACCCGCCCCGCCTCGTACAAGGCGGACACAGGCTCGGCCCGCGCCGATTTGCCCCGCGTCGCATGGACCAGCCGCACCGGCAGCCCCATATCCGCCGCGCGCAAGACGGACGCCACCATCGCACCGCCATTATTGGCCTCGGCCACCACCCGGTCGGCGCCCCAGCGGTGATAGGCCCCCGCCACCGCCCGTGCCCAGCGTTCGGGCGTCGTGCCCTCCACGCTCGCATCGTCGATCACATAGGCGCGCCCGTCGCGGCCCAATCCAGCCACCACGATCCCGCACGCATCGCCGCCCTTGCCGCTCACGGTCCCGGCCGGTGGATCGACACCCACCACCACCCGCGCCAGCAGCGCAGCATCACCCGTACACCCGGGCACCACCGTCACCCGGCACTGCTCCAGCAGATCGCGCGTCCACAACGCCCCCTCCAGGTCGAGCATCAACTCGCCCTCCAGTTCCTGCCGCCCAAGCCGCGTCCCACCATAATCCCGCTCCATCGCTGCGATGAACGCGGGCGGGAGCGCGGCCCGATTATCCGCCGTGCGCCCGCGCGTCACTACCGTCCCGCCTTGCGCCAGCAAGCGGCGCAGCAGCGGCACCGGGCGCGGCGTCGTCGTCGCCAGCGCGCGCGGCCGCAATCCCAGCCGAAGGCCCATCATCGCATTGTCCCACGCCTCGCCGCCGCGCGGCCATTTGGCGATCTCGTCCGCCCAGACATGGCTATGCTGCGGCCCGCGCAGCATCTCCGCATCGCCCGCGCCGAACAGCGTCGCCACCGCGCCATTGGGCCACTGCAATTGCCGTCGGCTCGGCTGCCACAACGGCCGTGCGCCGGGCGGGCTCACGGCCAAAACGCCGCTCTCACCCTCGACCATCACGCTGCGCGCCTCGTGCAAACTCGCGCCGATCAGCGCGATCCGCGCACCGCTGTCGCCCTCCGCAATACCGCGCACCCATTCCGCGCCCGCCCGCGTCTTGCCGAACCCGCGGCCCGCCATCACAAGCCAGACCGTCCAGTCGCCCGGCGGCGGCAATTGCGCCGGCCGCGCCCGATGCTCCCATCGCTCCGCCAGCCGCCGCAACCCATCCTCGCGCAGCAACCCGAACAGCAGTTCGCGCTCGTCATCGGGCAGCCGCGCCGCCAGCTCGAAGTCGGAGAGGTTCGCATGCCCCATGCCCATGCCACTTCTCCCCAGATAGATTTAGCCCTGTTCGCTGCCGTCCAGCCGCGCCCGCACCCGCGCCATTTCCGCCCGGACCCGCTCGGCCACGTCGCCCTCGTCACCGCCGTCCGCCATCGCTTTCATCGTGCGGAATCGCGCCACCGTCTCGCGATGCTGCGCCAGCAGGCGAAGCGCCAAGCCATGCGGCACGCTGTGCACCGTCTTGCGCTGCCGGACGGTGCCGTCCGCATCGGACACCGTCTCGGTCCGCTCCGTCCCGCCGATCGCCTCGCACAGCAAAGCCGTTTCCAGCTCGCCATAGCCTTGCTCCAGCGCCGCCATCCACCGGGCGGCAAAGGCCGGATTTTCACGGCGTCGGGCATGGGCCGACTCCCCCGTCAGCCCGACGGAGCGGGCGGAGTGCGCCACATTGGCGGTTATCGCCAATGTCTCGAAAAAACGTCGTTCCTTCGACGCGGTCCACTTGCGCGTCACCCGTTTCGCCGGACCGCGCCGCTTCACCGGCCGATCCGTGCCTACCGTATCCGCCATCCCCGCTCCCCATCCCAATGACAAAGGGGCGAACCGCATGGCGGCCGCCCCTTCCCGTCCGCGCCCTGCAGCGCCGGATTCGTCAACGATGAAAAACAAGTGCCATATCAGCGCGACGATGTCAATATAAATCACCAAATAGGTTCGTAAAGCTTATCATCATCCCGGGCTTGACCCGGGATCCAGCTCCTCTCCATCGCGCAAAGGAATCCCGTTATGCCGATCTGTGCCCGCCCTAATTATTCCCGCCGATAAAATCGCCCAGCCCGCCCAACACCGACCCTTCACCGCGATTCTGCCCGCCCCGGCTTCCCGCAGCCGCTAGCATCCGCCCGGCAAGGCGACTGAACGGCAGCGACTGGATCCACACCTTGCCCGGCCCGGTCAGCCGCGCAAAGAACAGGCCCTCACCGCCGAACAGCACGCTGCGCACGCCGCCCGCGCGCTCCAGGTCGAAATCGACCGTATCGGTATAGGCCGCGACGCAGCCCGTATCGACGTGGATCTGCTGCCCCGGCGCGAGTTCGCGCTCGACGATGGCGCCGCCCATCTGCACGAACACCCAGCCATCGCCTTCCAGCTTCTGCATGATGAAGCCTTCGCCGCCGAACAGCCCCGTCATAATCCGCTGCTGGAAATGGACGCCGATGGTCACGCCCTTGGCCGCCGCGAGGAAACTGTCCTTCTGACAGATCAGCCGCCCGCCGACATCGTCCAGCTTGATCGGCAGGATCGCGCCCGGCGTGGGCGACGCGAAGGCGACCCGCGCCTTGCCATGGCCATGATGGGTGAAGACCGTCGTGAACAGGCTCTCCCCCGTCACCAGCCTTTTACCCGCGCCCAGCAGCTTGCCCATGAAGCCGCCATCGCTCCCGCCGCTGCCGTCGCCGAACACCGTGGTCATGCCGACACTGGCATCCTTCCACACCAGCGCGCCCGCCTCCGCCACGGCGCTTTCGCCGGGGTCCAGTTCGATCTCCAGAAACTGCAATTCCTCGCCCTTGATCTCGAAATCGATATCGTCGGCGATCCCCGCCGCGCGGTGATGCTGCCAGGGACTATGGGACGGCATGGTCGGTTCTCCTCGCTGATGGAGGATGTCTAGCGTGTTGCTCTGCGGCGGCGAAAGAGAATTTGGGGTCGCTCACCTATCCATCAACATCTACCGTCATTCCCGCGAAGGCGGGAATGACGTCGGGGAGGTGGAAGGCTTGCGACGATCAAGCAGACACAGTGGAATTGGATTCGACCCCGAAAACCAAAAAAGGCCGGACTTTCGCCCGGCCTCCCCATCTCACCCGTGAGAAATCATCACTCGAACGACTCCTCGCCCTCCAGCTTCGTCCGATGCAGCATCCGGCCCGAATTGGGGTCATAGGGCGTCGCACGGTGCATCGTCCCGGTATTGTCCCAGATCACCAAGTCGCCCACCGACCAGACATGGCGATAGGTGAACTGCGGCTGCGTCGCCCAGTTGCGCAGGCCGTGGAGCAGCCTGGTGCTGTCCTTATGCCCCTTGCCCACCACCTCATAGGCGGTGCAGCCGATCACCAGCGACTTGCGCCCCGACCGATGCGTCCACACCAGCGGCAATTCCTGATCGCCAATGCCCATCATGCCGTCGATCAGGGCCTGCTCCGGCTCCGCTTCATAATAGAACAGCGTGTTCCACGCGCCGTGCAACACCCGCAGATTCTCATATTCCGCCTTCTGCTCGTCGGTCAGGTCGTCATATGCCGCATAGGTATTGCAGAACAGCGTGTCGCCGCCGCCGCTATCGGGCAGCACCTTGCTGGACAGCAGCGAGGCCAGGATCGGCACCTTGTTCATCGTGCCATCGATATGCCAGTAGAGCGAGCCTTTCAGATAGTCGGCGGTCGGGTTCGCCTTGGTGTCCAGCGTGATCTTGTAGATCTTCTCGCCCTCCATCTCGGGCGCAAAGGTGCCGAGCGTCTGGGTGAATATGATCTGCTCCTCGTCGGTGAACCCGATCTTGGGGAACACCAGCACGCCGCGCGCCTCCAGCAATTCGCGGATCTTGCCAGCAAAGGCGCCGCCCAGCAGCGTTTCCTTATCCGACAGGATTTCGGTGCCGATACGCGGCGTCAGGTCATTGGCGGTGAAGTTGGCTGTCTCAGTCGCGAGCACGGATATATCCTCTCTCCGTCCGGGGTCGCAGGCCGACGGGCCACGACCATGATGGCATGGCCATAGCATAGCAGAACGGCGTTCTCTTGGCATCAGCGGACAATCCGCCCGGTCGTCCTGAACCCTCGCCCTTCCTTCAGGGCGTGACGGCGCTCGCCTGATCCCCGCCCAGCGCACGGTAGAGCGCGACGCGATTGGCCACCAGCACCAGCCGCACGGCGACCTCCTGTTGCTGCGCCGAATAAAGACTGCGCTGCGCATCCAGATTGAGGAGGAAACTGTCCACCCCGCCGCGATAACGTGCCTCGGCGAGTTGCGCGCTGTCCGACGTCGCGGTCACGCGCGCGGTGGTGGCACGCAATTCCTCGGCGATGGTCCCCTGCCGCGCCAGTGCGTCGGCCACTTCGCGAAAGGCGGTCTGGATCGCCTTTTCATAAGTGGCGAGCGCCGCGTCGCGCTGCGCCTTGCTCACCGTCACGCCCGCCCGCACGCCGCCAGCGGAGAAGATCGCCTGCTGCGCGTCGCCCGCAACGCTCTCGCTGAAATTGCCTGAATCGAACAGGGTCCGCAGCGAATCGCTGGCAAAGCCCAGCACCCCGGTCAGCGTGATGCGCGGGAACATCGCCGCGCGCGCCACCCCGATCTCCGCATTGGCGGCACGCAGCGCATATTCGGCCTCCAGCACATCGGGCCGCCGCAGCAATATCTCGGAACTCGTCCCCGCAGGCAATGTCGCGACCGATCCGACGACCTCCTCCAGCCGCACGGGCAGCAGCGCCACGTCCACCGGCGCACCGACCAGCAATTGCAACAGATTGCGATCCTGCGCGATCGCGGTGCGTTGCCCGGCGATATCCGCCTCGGCCGTCGCAAGCACCTGCTCGGCCTGCCGCAAGTCCGTGCGCGGCGCGATCCCGCCGCGCAGGCGCGCGCGGGTCAGATCGACGCTGCGCCGCGCGCTGGCGGCAGTGTTCTGCGCGATCTTCAGCAATTCAGCATCGGCGGCATGCGTCGCCCATATCTCGGCCAGATCGGCGATCAGGCCCAGCCGCACCGTGCGCGCCGCCGCCTCGGTCGCCAGCGCCCGCTCCCGCTCCGCCGCCGTGGCGGAGGCAAGGCGGCCGAACAGGTCGATCTCGAACGACGTGATCCCGCCATCCAGCACAAAGTTGCTACTCGCCGGGTTGCCGCCATTGCTGTCGCGGCTCGCGCCCGCCGATACGCCGATCTCGGGGAACTGCTGCGCCCGTTGGACCCGGACCTGCGCCCGCGCCGCCACGATATTGGCCGCCGCGACGCGAAGGTCGCGATTATTCGCCAGCGCCTGCTCGGCCAGTGCCTGAAAGCGCGGATCGCGGAAGATGTCGCGATAGGAAATGGCCGGAACCGCTGCCTCGCTCTGGGCCAGATAGGCATCGCCTACCGGCCAGGACTGCGGCACCGGCGCGGCACCCCGCTCATAGCGCGGCGCCATCGAACAGCCGGACAGCGCCAGCATCAGCATCGCCGCGCACGCCCTCATGCCGTCTCGCCCGCCGTCCGCCCGAAGCGGTTGCGCACCGCCTTGATCCCGTCGCGCACCCCGCGCCGCACAAGTACGAAGAATAGCGGGATGTAGAAGATGGCGAGCAGCGTGCCCGTCAGCATCCCGCCGATCACCGACGTCCCGATGGCGACCCGGCTATGCGCGCCCGCACCATGCGCGATGGCGAGCGGCAACACGCCGAAGATGAAGGCGAAGCTCGTCATCAGGATCGGCCGCAACCGGATGCGCGCCGCGGCCAGTGCCGCATCGATGACGCGCATGCCCTTCTTCTCGGCCTGCTCGGCGAACTCGACCATCAATATGCCGTTCTTGGCGGCAAGGCCCATGGTGGCGAGAAGGCCGATCTGGAGATAGACGTCATTCTCCAGCCCGCGCAGCGTGACCGCAAACACCGCGCCGACGAGGCCCAGCGGCACCAGCAGCAGCACCGCTACCGGGATAGACCAGCTCTCGTACAGCGCGGCAAGGCACAGGAACACGACCAGCAGCGACAGCGCATAGAGCAGCGGCGCCTGACTGCCCGCCGCACGCTCCTCATAGGACACGCCCGACCAGGCGACGCTGGTGCCGGGAATCTTCGCCGCCAATTCCGCCATCGCGTCCATCGCCTGGCCGGAACTCGTGCCCGGCGCCGCCTGCCCCTGAAACTCGAAAGAGGATATGCCCTGAAAGCGCGAAAGGCTGGCAGGTGCGGTCGACCAGCCGATCGTGGAGAAGGCGGTGAAGGGCGCCATGTCGCCGTTCGATCCGCGCACGAACCACTGGCTGAGACCCGCCGGGTCGGACCGATAGGGCGCATCGCCCTGCACATAGACGCGCTTGACGCGGCCATTCTCAAGGAAGTCGTTGACGTAGCGGCCGCCCCACGCGGCGGACAGCGTCGCATTGACGTCGGACGGATTAAGCCCCAGCGCAGTGGCGCGCTGCTGGTTCACATCGACCTTGAGCGTCGCCAGATCGGCGAGATCGCTGAGGCGGACCGATCCCAGCCGGGGGTCCGCGCTCGCCATCTGAAGCAGGTTGTCGCGCGCTTCCATGAACTGCTCGCGAGGCATGCCGCTGCTGTTCTGGAACTGCATCGTAAAGCCCGAGGATTGACCGAGGCCACGCACCGCCGGTGGCACCAGAACAAATATCTGCGCGTCACGCAGCCCCTTGAGCGCGGCGCTGCCGCGTTGGGCCACAGCGTCGGCCGTCCGCTCCGCGCCAGGCCGCGCGTCCCAGTCGACCAGATTGATGAAACCCTGACCCGCATTCTGCCCCTGTGCGCCGCCGCCGCCACCACCGCCGCCAGTGGTGATGAACAGCGTGCGCAGGTTGTCCTTCTCCTGACTCAGAAAATAGTTCTCGACCGCACGCTGCGCCTTGTAGGTCCGCTCCAGCGTGGCGCCGGGAGGCAGCCGCGTCTGGATCGACACCACGCCCTGATCCTCGGTCGGCAGGAAGCCGCTCGGCAAGCGCACGAACAGGATGACCAGCACCACCACGATCACCGCATAGATGCCTAGGAACCGCCATTTGCGATGGACGATATTGGCGCAGGCGTCGCGATAACGCCCTGTCATCCGCTCGAAACCGCGGTTGAACCAGTTCGTCGCCCCGTCGACCTTGTCGGCGACGCGGGGAAAGCGGCGATGCATCCAGCCTTTTGAATGACCGTCCTTCTCCTCGTCCGGACGGCGCAGCAGCGTCGCCGTCAGCGCGGGGCTCAGGATCAGCGCGACCAGAACGGACAGGATCATCGCGGCGATGATCGTCACGGAGAACTGGCGATAGATGACGCCCGTCGATCCGCCGAAGAAAGCCATGGGCAGGAACACCGCCGACAGCACCAGCGCGATGGCGATCAGTGCGACCTGAATCTCTTGCATCGACTGGATGGTGGCCTCGCGCGGCGTCATGCCGGGATTTTCCTCCATCAACCGCTCGACATTCTCGACGACGACGATGGCGTCGTCGACCAGCAGGCCGATGGCGAGGACGAGGCCGAACAGCGTCAGCGTGTTGATCGAAAAGCCGCACACGTAAAAGACGGCGAAGGTGCCCAGCAGCACCACCGGCACCGCGATGGCCGGGATCAACGTCGCGCGCCAGCTTTGCAGGAAAACGAACATAACGATGACCACCAGGATGATGGCCTCGATCAATGCCTTGACCACCTCCTGCACCGACAATTTGATGAAGGCGGTGGTATCGTTGGTGTAGTTGTGGCGCAGGCCGTCGGGGAAATGGGCCGATGCCTCCGTGACCTTTGCCTTCACCAATTCGGCGGTCCTGAGCGCGTCTGCGCCCGGCGCCAGCGACACGCCCATGCCGGCGCCCGGATGGCCGTTGAACCGCGCGATGGTGTTGTAATTTTCCGAACCGATCTCGACCCGCGCCACGTCCTTGACGCGTACGCTCGATCCGTCGGGCAGCGTCTTGAGCACGATGGCGCCGAACTGTTCGGGCGTCTGGAGGCGCGACTGGGCGGTGACGGCGGCGTTCAGCGCCTGTCCGTCACGCGCAGGCAGACCGCCCACCTCGCCCGCTGCGACCTCGGTATTCTGCGCCTGGATCGCGCTGATCACATCGCCCGGAATCAGCGCCATCGCGGCCAGCCGCTGCGGGTTCAGCCAGATGCGCATCGCATGCGGCGCGCCGAACACATTGACCTCGCCCACGCCCTGAATGCGCGACAGTTGGTCCTGCATGTTGGACGTCAGATAATCCGCGATCTCTTGGTTGGTGCGCTGGTTAGTCTCGTCATAGATGGCGACGAGGAGCAGCGCGTCGGCATTGGCCTTGGTGACGCGTATGCCCTGCTGTTGGACCTGTTCGGGCAGACGCGACAGCGACGTCTGGATCTGGTTCTGGACCTGCACCTGAGCGATGTCGGGGTCGGTGCCCTTGACGAAGATGACCGAGATATTTGCCTGCCCGCGCGAACTGGACTGCGAACTGAAATACAGCAGGCCATCGAGGCCCGTGAGCGACTGCTCCAGCACCTGCGTGACGCTGTTCTCGACCGCCTGCGCATTGGCGCCGGGATAGGTGGCGCGCACGTTGATCTGGGTTGGCGCGATGTCGGGATATTGCGCGATGGGTAGCCCGAACAAGGCCCCGATACCGCCGATCATCACGATGATCGCCAGCACCCACGCAAAGATCGGCCGGTCGATGAATATGCGGGACATGGGCCTGCCTCAGCCGCCCTGACCGCGTGTGGATGCCCCTGATCCGCCAGCGTCCTTGCCCGACTTCTTGGGTGGGCCAATTCGCTGCGGCGCATTTGCGGGGACGGGGCGAACATCCATGCCCTGCCTCAAATTATTGGTGCCCTGCACGATCACCTTGTCGCCGCGCTTCAGCCCTTCGGTCACGACCCAGTTGGGACCGACGGCGCGCGCGGCGGTGATGTTGCGCCGAAGCACCTTGTCACCCGGCCCGACCAGCAGCACGAAGGCAACGCCGCCCAGATCGCGCTGCACGCCTTCCTGCGGCACGAGGTAGGCGTCCGGGTCGATGGCCTGATCGAACCGCGATTGCGCGAACATGCCGGGCAACAGCACGCCGTCCGGGTTGGGGAAGCGTGCGCGCAAAGTCACCGTGCCCGTCGCCGCATTCACCGTGACCTCGGAAAACTGGACCTTGCCCGTCAGCGGATATTCGCTGCCATCTTCCAGCGTCAGGTGCACGTCGGTGCTACCGGCCTGCGCGCCGCCGCTCGCCAGCGCACGCTTGAGCGAGAGCAGTTCCGCACTCGACTGCTGCATATCCACGAAAATGGGGTCGAGCCGCTGGATGATCGCCAGCGGGCTTGCCTGACTGCCGCTCACCAGCGCGCCGACCGTGAACAGCGCCCGCCCGATCTTGCCGGTAATGGGTGCGGGCACAGTGGCGAATCGCAGGTTGATCCGCGCCGTCTCCAGCGCGGCGCTATTCTGCGCCACGGCCGCACGCGCCTGCCGCGTCTGGGCGAGCGCGTCGGTATAATCCTGCTGGGACACCGCCTCCATCTGTGCAAGCGGCTTGTAGCGCTCGGCCCGCACGGCCGCAGCTTCCGCCGTGGCTCGCGCACTCGCCAGATTCGCCGCCGCCTGATCGACGGCAGCACGGTAGAGGCGCGGGTCGATCTGGAACAGCGGCTGTCCGGCGCGGACGGTGCTGCCTTCGGTAAAGAAACGCTCGCGCACCACGCCGTCGATCTGCGGCCGCACCTCGCTCGTCTCGAACGCGACGACCCGGCCAGCCAATGACGTGGAGACAGGCACCGCGCTGGGCGCAACGGTCACATAGCCGACCTGCGGCGCCGGACGCTTCTTGGCATCGCCATCGTCCTTGCCCGAACAGGCGGTCAACGCCGCCATGGCCATCCAGAGAGCAGCATGCAGGGCCGGGCGGATCTGGAACATGTGCAGGGCGCTGCTTTCGACCATTTATTTCGTGCCGCGCCTCTCTTTCAGACGGCGAAGCAAGGCGCAAGCGCCTATACTGCACCGCGACAATTTACGACGAATGGCTACGCCCGCAATTGGATCAAGCCGTTGACATTACAGGCTTTCCGGCCGGGGGCACCGGGATGCGGCAAATCACGTATTGCAACTCATGCGGGGCTATAGGCGACCGCCCGAAAAACGCGCCGTCCGCCTTCCAATCCGGCGGATCACCGCCCGATTCAGCCCTGTTGGGGGACGACCTTGCCCAGCACCTCGTCCTTGCCCTGGCCCTCTTCTTCCAGCGGAGCGAAGGGCACCATGCGGATATACGGCACCAGCAACATCGCAGCCACCGCCCACACCGCATAGGCCAGGAAGATGCCGTCATAATTGCCGGTCAGGTCGTAGATCAGGCCGAACACCGGCGGTGACGACAGAAGTGCGACCATCACCACCAGGTTGAGCAGGCCCGACACCTTGCCCACCACATGGCGGCCATAGATGCGCGGCACCAGCAGCCCCTGCATCGGCGCCATCATGCCGCCGAACAGTCCCGCGAGACCGATGCCCACCACGATAGTCCAGTAACCGGCATCCGCACGGATAAGGCACGCCATGCCAACCGCGAATCCGCCCAGGCTCACGAACATCAACTTGCGCAGGTTCAGCTTGTCCGCGACGCTGGCGAAGCTCAGCTTCGAAAGGAAACCGCAGGCCGAGTAGAAGGAGATCAGCAGCGCCGCGGCCGTGGCAGCAATACCCTCGTCCAGCGCGAGTGGCATCAGGTTCGTCACCATGCCCTTCATGCCGGACAGCACCGCTGCAAACACGATGGCGGAGAACCAGAAGCTCTTGTCCGACAGGATCGCTCTGGTCGTCAGTTCCGGGCCGGTGACGAGCGCGCGCCCCTCGTCGGGATCGATCTCCGCCCCGTCGGGATGCAGGCCGCGATCGGATGGATGATCGACCACCATCGTGATCGCAGCGAAGGCGGAAATGCCGACCAGCACGGCCATCACGCGGAAAGCGACCCGCCAGTCGACCGTATCGAGCAGCCACTGGACCATCGGCGGGAACAGAAAGCCGCCGAGCGCCACGCCGGAAATGACGATACCCAGGGCCGCACCGCGCCGCTTGATGAACCAGCGGGAGATCAGGACGGAGGCGGCAATCGGGCCGATCAGGATATTGGCCGGCGCCATAAACACGCCGTAGACGATCAGCACCTGCGTGAAGGACGTCGTGAACGACAGCGCGACATATCCTGCGACCAGCGACCCTGCCCCCATGAACATCAGCCGCCGCAGCGACATCCTGTCCATCAGTCCACCGAGCCATGGCGACAGCAAGGCGGACACAAGCGCCATGATCGTCATCGCCAGCATCAGCACCATGCGGCTGGGATGGAATTCCTTGCCGAGCGGCACTGCGACTACGCTGAAGGCGGACGCGATCAACGCCGCGCCCACGGCCATCAGAATGAGACAGGCCCAGACCTGACGCCATCCGATACTGAAATGTCTCACGCATCCTCTCCCTATTTTTATCCGTTGCAGTATCGCCCCAAAGCCGCGTCTTTGGGAAGCGCCTTTGCAATCGATTGCAGCGATGGGTGGCGTTCGATTGAGCAACTCCCCCATGCCCCGCTTGCGAACCCCCACCCCTCTGGATACACTCGTCCCACAAAATATCGGGAGAGGCCCCACGCATAGAGGAGAGGGCCATTTGGGCTGGTTGAAAGTCTTTGCCGCCACGTTGCTGGCCGCAAACGCGATGTTCGCGCCCACTGCCCTTTCCGCAAAAGCCCCGGCTGGCCCCATCGAGATTCGCACCGTCGTCGTGACCGCGTTCGAGATCGGCGAGGATACCGGCGACATGGCTGGCGAGCTTCAGGCATGGGCGTCCGTCATGCCCGTCAAGCTGCCCTTTCCCGCCGGGGATCGCGACCTGCGCTATGACCCGGCGCGCAAGGCGCTCGTCCTCAACACCGGCATCGGCACCAACCGCGCGGCCACGGCGGTCATGGCGCTTGGCACCGACCCGCGTTTCGACCTGCGCCATGCCTATTGGCTGATCGCCGCGATTGCGGGCGTGAACCCGCACACCGCTTCGGTCGGATCGGC
>JBEVNC010000129.1:0-27681 GCA_040508315.1 Sphingobium sp. | reverse complement strand
CCCTCGCGCGTATAAATACCCGCCAGCGGGTCGCGGAGCCAGTCGCGACGGGCTGGCGCTTTTCGAACCCGGCCGGTTCTTAGCCCGTTTGACGCGGGGCGACCGCCTCGTCCATCATGGCGCAATGAAAAATCCCATGATGACCCGCCGTGAGACGCTCACGGGCGCTGCCGCCGCGCTGGCGGCCAGCACCCTGCCCGCCCGGCTTGCCGCCGCCACGACGCCAACGCCTGCCGCTGCCCTGCTCGACCGTCTTGCGTGGCGGCTGCTCGAACTGGACCCGACCGGCGCCACCTCGCTGGGGCTGGACAAGGACGCGCACGCCGCCCTGCGCGGCAGGCTGGAGGATCGTTCCGCCGCGGGTGTAGCGGCGCGGCGCGCCATGCTGACAGCCGGGCTGAAGGAACTGGCGGCCTTTCCCAGGACCGGTCTGGACGACTCCACCGCCACCAGCCTCGCGGTGGTGGAAAGCGCATTCAGGACCGCGCTGGACGGCATGGCCCTTCCTTATGGTGTCGCGACCATCGGCGGCTGGCGCAACACGCCCTATGCCGTGATCCAGAATGTCGGCGCATGGCTCGACGTGCCGCAGCTTTTCGACGGCGACCAGCCCGTCGGCGGCGCGGCGGACGCGGACGCCTATCTCCTGCGTCTGGAGGGCATGGCGACGCAACTCGACGCCGAGACCGCCCGCATCCGCGCCGCCCGCGAATTCGGGCTGGTGCCGCCCAGCTTCCTGCTCGACAAGACCATCGCCGCGATGACCGGCAGCATCGCCGAGGTCGCGAAGGAGGATGGCCCGCTGGTCGGGCCTCTCATCCGAAAGGGCGGGAGCACGCTGTCCGGCAAATATCGCGATCAGGCCGCGGCCATCGCCCGCGACAAGGTCGTGCCGGCGCTGACCCGCCAGTTGGACGAAATCCGCGCCCAGCGCGCCGTCGCGACCGACGCGGCGGGTTTGCTCACCCGGCCCCGTGGCCCCGAATGGTATGCCTGGGGCCTGCGCGCCAGCACCACCACCGACCGCTCGCCCGAGGATATCCACGCGTTGGGCGTCGCCCAGCTGACGGACCTCCACGCCCGGATGGACGTGATCCTCAAATCCTTCGGCCTGACCGAAGGCAGCGTCGCCGAACGCGCCGCCGCGCTCCAACGTCGCCCGGCCTATGCCTTCCCAGACAATGACGCAGGCCGCGCACAGATCGTCGCCTATATGCAGGGCCGCATCGACGCGATCCGCCCCCGCCTGCCCAGAGCCTTCCGCCGCCTCGTGCGCGGCAATCTCGAAATCCGCCGCATGCCGGTCGCCGAGGAACCCGGCGCGCCCGCCGCTTATGGTGGCCCCGGTTCCATCGACGGCAAGGTGCCGGGCAAGATCTGGGTCAATCTGGGCGACACGTCGATCCATAACCGCGTGACCATCCCCGATCTGGTCTTTCATGAAGGAATACCGGGCCATGTCTGGCAGGGCGAATATGCGCAGCAATTGCCGCTGATCCGCTCGATCCTCGCCTTCAACGCCTATTCGGAAGGGTGGGCGCTCTATGCGGAGCAACTGGCCGACGAGCTTGGCATGTATGACGACGATCCCGCTGGCCGTCTCGGCTACCTCATGGGCATGTCCTGGCGCGCGGTGCGGCTGGTCGTAGACACCGGCCTCCACGCGTTCGGGTGGACCCGCGACAAGGGGGTGACGGAGTTCGTCGCCGCCACCGGCCTCCCGCGCCCCACGGCGGTCAGCGAGGTGGACCGTTATTGCGCATGGCCGGGGCAGGCATGTGGATACAAGCTCGGCCAGACGGAGATCGATGCACAGCGCACCCGTGCGAAGCAGGCGATGGGCGCGCGCTTCGACCTGCGCGATTATAATCAGGCGGTGCTGGACGGCGGCAATGTGCCGCTCGACGTGCTGGCCCGCAATGTCGGGCGCTATATCGGGACGGCGCGGGGCTGAGTTCCCCGCGCCGTTCGCCGGATCAGGATTTGGGTGCGACTTCGCGCGGGTGGAGGCGGACGGCGGGGAGCCACAGCAGGCCAGCCAGCGACAGGCCGCAGAACGTCCAGAATATGCCCATGTAGCTGCCGGTCAGATCGAAGATCAGGCCGAAAATAGGCGGGGTCGACAGCAGCGCGATCAGGATCACGCCGGACAGCAGGCCCATCGCCTTGCCCACCGCCCGCTGCCCGAAGACGCGCGGCGCGATGTAGCTTTCGATGGGCACCATCAACCCGCCAAACAGGCCCGTGATGGCGACACCGGCGGCCATTACCCAATAACCGGCGGCCGCCTGGGTAAGACACGCCATCCCAGCTGCAAAGCCGCCTAGCGCCGTAAACATCAGCGCGCGCGGCCCGAACCGATCGGACAGCATCGCAAAGCTCAGCTTCGCGACGAAGCTGCACGCCGAATAGATCGACACGAACAGCGCCGCATCGCGCGCCGCTATGCCCGTATCGATGGCGAGGGGGGCCAGGTTCGTCACCGTCCCCTTCATGCCTGCGGTCACGATAGCAACAGTCACCGCCAGCATCCAGAAAGCGGGATCGGTCAGGATTTCGCGCGCGGTGACGGAGGCACGGCTCATTTCCGCGCGATAAAGTTCGGACGGTTCGGCCTTGCCGTCCGGGTGCAGACCCCGGTCCGCTGGCCGGTCGATGGCCAGCAGTGCGGCGGGGACCGTCCAGACCAGCAGCACAACGCTCAGAATACGCAGCGCGTCGCGCCATTCATGCGCGTTTAGGAGGCCCTGGATGATGAAGGGGAATATGAACCCGCCCGCCGATATGCCGGCGATGGCGATGCCGATGGCGCGGCCGCGCCGCTCTGCGAACCAGCGCGAGAGCAGCACCGTGGTCGCCACTGGCCCGAGCAGTACGTTGGCGGGCGCGATCAGCACCGCATAGGCGACGAGGACGAGATAGAAATGCGGCGCAAAGGAGATGGCGGCATAACCGGCCGACAGCAGGACGCAGCCGATCAGCATCAGCTTCCTGACGGAAACCCTGTCCATCAGATTGCCCAGCAGCGGCGTCAGGACCGCGCCCATGCCCGACAATACCGTCATGGCCAGCATCAGCACCATGCGCGTCGGCTTGAATTCCAGGGCGAGCGGAACCGCGATGATCGAATAGGTGGACGCGATCATGCCCGTTGCCGCCAGCAATAGAAAACTCGTGCCGACCTGGCGCCAACCAAGAGTGAATGAACCGGGCATCTAGTCGCCTCTCCCCATAGTCGTTCGCCGCGGCCTCACGACCACGGCGACTCTTCGGATATGCTACCGCTTGATCGCAGGTCCACCCTTGCGGGCGGCGTGGACGTCAGGCGTCGACGGTGCTGCGCTGGATCTCTTCCGTACCCTTGAGCGTCGTGCGGTGCATGATCCGGCCCGACGCCTCGTCATAGGGCCGCGAGCGGTGCAGCATGCCCGGATTGTTGAACATGACCATGTCGCCCTTCTGCCAGTGATGGCGATAGGTGAAGGCGTCCTGCGTCGACCAATCGACCAGTTCGTCGAGCAGCTTGCGCCCCTCCGCATCGTCCATGTCTTTGATCCCGAAGGCGGTAACGCCGATCAGCAGGGAGGTACGACCGTCCTTCTGGTGCCAGACCAGCGGATGCTCGGTCGGCGGAAACAGCGTGTTCCAGCGTTCGAAATCCTCAGCCGTGGGCTCGTCGTAGAGCCGCCGACCGACCGCCTCCAGGCAGTGGATAACGCGCAGATTTTCGATCTGCTGCTTGCGCTCCTCGGGCAGCGCCTCATAGGCCGCGAACAGGCTGGCGAATTCGGTATCGCCGCCCGCGCTGGCGGGGCGCTCGCATTTGAGCATCGTGCTCTTGCCGGGCACATTGTAGACCGTACCGTCCATGTGCCAATAATCATTGCCGCGAATATAATCGAGCTGCGCCTTGTCGCTCTTGTCGAGCGCGATGCGGTAGATGCCCTTGTTGCTGGTATCGGACCCGTCCGCCGTCGCCGCCAGATCGTGATTCTCGCCAAGTGCGTTGGTCAGGCCGACGAACTGCTCGTCGGTCAGATTGACCTGCGGGAAGACCAGAACATTATATTTGTTTAGCGCGGCCATGATCTGCGGGGGTACGCCCTCCGCCAGAATGTCCTCGGCGGCGACCTTTACATAGGCGCCGATTTGCGGGGTGATGGGTTCGATCTCAATAGCAGTCATGGGGTGGTCCCTCGCCTAATATTATGCACCACCCTAACCCGACGCGCGCATCAACGCAAACGCATGCATGCGCATTTCCACCTTCGCTAATGCAGGCTTCGGCGAAAGTCGGCGAGACGCTCCACTGCGAGATCGAGTATGTCGTCGCCCTTGGCGAAACAGAGGCGCAGATAGCCGCCGCGTGGCCGCTCGGCATAGAAGGCTGAGACGGGAATGGACGCGACGCCCGCCTCCTCCACCAGCCGTTCGGAGAGAGCGATGTCGTCCACCGGCAAGCCCGATGCCGCGAGGTCGACCGTCACGAACCACGTTCCGCTGGCGGGCAGCACGTGATAGCCTGCCGCGTTGAGTCCGGCAACGAACCGGCCGCGCGCATCCGCATAGCGCGCACGGTGCGCCGCGTGCCAGCCAGGCGGCAAGCCGAGACCCTCCGCCACCGCCCATTGCAGCGGCGTCGCGGTGGTGAAGGTCAGAAACTGGTGTCGCGCGGCGATGGCGGCAGCCAGCGGCGGCGCGGCGCAGGCCCAGCCGACTTTCCAGCCGGTCAGCGAGAATATCTTGCCCGCCGATCCGATCTTCACCGTCCGGTCGCGCAGCGACGCAATCTGCATGGGCGAGACATGGGCTGTGCCATCGAACAGCATCGCCTCCCACACCTCGTCGCACAGGAGCAGTATGTCGTGTCGCTCGCACAGCGCGCCCACGGCCTCGAGCGTTGCGGCATCGAGCACGGTGCCGGTCGGATTATTGGGCGTGTTCAGTACGATCAGGCGCGTCCGCGGTGAAATTGCCGCCTCCAGCGCGGCCAGCGGCAGAGTCCATTCGGGAGGCTCCAGATCGACGAAGCGCGCAACGCCCCCCGCCCGCTCCAGCAGCGGCAGATACGCATCGTAAAGCGGCTGAACCAGGATCACCTCATCGCCCGGCTGGACCAGCGCGAGGAAGGTCGCGGCCAGCGCCTCCGTCGCGCCGGATGTCACGACGATCTCGTCGTCCGCCAGCACGATAGCCTGATTGCGCGCATAATAGGCCGCAATGGCCTCTCTCAGCGACGGCAAACCCCGCATCGGCGGATATTGGTTGGACCGCTCACGCAGGGCCCTGGCCGCCGCCTCTATCAGTTCGGGCGGCTCGGGAAAGTCTGGGAAACCCTGCCCCAGATTGATCGCGCCGCGCGCCTGCGCGAGTCGCGACATGCGCTCGAAAATCGTTGCGGGACCGGGACTTGGAAGGGGCCGTTTCACGGAGCAGATGGTCTTTCGCGTATGATTATCGCGGAAATCCGCCACCCTGCCGATATCCGTCAAAGACACGCGCCGAGGGCGATTCTCGGATCGCCGCGCACGCCATACCATCCGGCGCAACCCTCTTCCCAGAGGCCGTTTTATCAGTGAACTGAATATACGCCGCAGGGTTTGTGCGGACGATAAAATGAATGGAGCCTGTATGCGCCGCCTATGGACACGCGATTTCCTCATCAGGAGGATCGACCGTTGCTATCTGATCGCTGCCCTTGCGAAGCGGCCGGAGAAGCGCAGCCTTCATCTCAACCTTGCGCGCAGCTATCGCCGGATGCTGGCGACGCTCGCCGATTGCGGGCAGGTCGGCCGTACCGCCTGATAGCAAAAGGCCGGACGCGATCGCTCGCATCCGGCCTTCCAAGACGATTTGATCAGCCCAGGAACGTCAGCAGATCGGCATTGAGCCTGTCGGGCGCGGTCGCGAACAGACCGTGCGGCTCCCCTTCATATTCGATGAACTGAGCACCAGCGATACCCGCTGCTGCCGCGCGGCCCGTGGGGTCGATGGGCACCGTCTTGTCGCTCGTGCCATGAATGACCAACGTCGGAATATCGAACGCCCGCAGATCGCCGCGGAAATCGGTACGCCCGAAAGCGTCGATACAGTCGACGGTCGCCTTCGGGCTCGCCATGATCGCCAGCGCGAACGTCCAGTCCAGCAATGCGCTCGACACCGGGCGGGACACGAAGCCTACGCCGTAGACCATCTTGCCAAAGGTCTGAAGGAAGGCGAACCGATCCTCCCGCACCTGCGCCTGCATCGTATCGAAAACGGTGGTGTCCACGCCGTCGGGATTGCTGTCATCCTTGAGCAGATACGGCACCACCGAGGAGACGAGCACGGCACGCTCCACCTTGGCCGAGCCATATTTGCCGAGATAGCGCGCGATCTCGCCGCCACCCATGGAGAAGCCGACCAGCGAGACCTTGGGCGCGCCGACATGGTCGATCACTGCTGCCAGGTCATCCGCGAACACGTCATAAGTATAGCCGCCCGCCGGATGGCCGGATTGGCCGAAGCCGCGACGGTCATAGGTGATGACGCGGTAGCCCGCCTCGATGAGCGCGAGCGTCTGATACTCCCACATGTCCCCAGTCAGCGGCCAGCCATGGATCAGGATGACAGGCTTGCCCGATCCCATATCCTTGACATGGATGCTGTGGCCCTGGGCGGTTTCGATATGCATGCGGATTGCTCCTCGAAGATGAGTGGCTGTCGAACGGAAGGATGAAGGGGGAATAAGCCCCTGTCCGGGGTTGGGGGGGTCGGACAGGGGCTTCAGGCGTGCTCTGCGGGGGGGCAACTATCGCACGCCTCGGGGTTAAGGACGTTTTGAGGTGGCGATGGGTTCCGCACGGTTCGTCGCATCGTGATGCCGTTCGTCATGGAACCCTTACGCACGGGCAACGTCTTGCCACGCAGACAGGGGAAGAGCGCATGACATATACTCCGGCCAAGTTCACGCGGATCGCGGCGGCCATCATCACTGCGACGATCCCCCTCGCCGGCTGCTCTGACCCCAAGCCTGCCGGACCGCCGCCCCGCGCGCACGATCCCATCCCGGTGCCCCAGGAAAATTCGCTGATCGCGGTGCCGGTCGAGGCCGACCAGCGCGTACTGAGCCAGGCCATCGAAAAGGCCGTGCCCCGAACCCTGTGGACCATCGACCGCAAGATGCAGCGATGCATCCCGCCTCAGAAGCTGAAGGTCTTCGGCCGCAGACTCAACGTGACGCCTTCCATCGGCTGCACCGTCGTCGGCGTGGTGACGCGCGGCCCCATCCGCCTGCGCGGCGAAGGGAAGGAGATCGTGGCGGAAATGCCCATCACCGCGCGGATCAGCGCGCGCGACGTCGGCGGCGTGCTGAAGGGGGAGACGGCGACCGGCTCCGCCATGGCTCATGCCCGGATCAAGCTGGACATCACGCCCGACTGGCAGCCCAAGGGCACGGTGCGGCTGCACTATGCCTGGACCGCGCCGCCCGGCATCGATTTCCTGGGCCAGCGCATCACCTTCACCGATCAGGCGGATAAGAAGCTGAGGCCCATCATCCGGCAGCTGGAAAAGGACCTGCCGCGCGAACTGGCGCGCGCGGACATCAAGGGGCAGGTCGATGCGCTATGGCGGCGCAGCTTCACCGCCGTCGAGTTGAACCGCACGAAGCCGCCGGTATGGATGCGCGTCAGCCCGCGCCGCCTGATCTATGATGGCTATACCATCGAGCAGGGACGGCTCCGCCTCAGCCTTGGGCTGGAGGCGATGACGGAGACGTTCGTCGGACCGAAACCCCCGGCGTCTCAGCCCACGCCGCTGCCCCCGCTCGTAAAGGCGACGACGGACAGGCAGTTCCGCTTCTTCATTCCCGTGATCGCGGACTATCGCCAATTGGAGCCGGTGATCCACCGCGCCCTGACCAAGCGGTCGCGGCGGCCCTTCCCCGTGCCGGGGCTGGGCGACGTCATGGCGCGCTTCGACAAGGTGGAGGCTTATGGCACGACCGGCGGCAGGATCGTGGTCGGGCTGACCCTTTCCGCATGGCCTTCCTCTGGCGCAACCGGGGCGGTGAACGGCAGGATCTGGATCGCGGCTCGCCCGGTCAACGATGCGGGGTCGGCGCGGATACACTTTACCGACCTGACCGTCACGGGCGCGACGGACGTGGTGGGCGGCGACCTGTTGCTCCAGCTTGGCAACAGCCCCGGCGTGTCGGACATGATCGCGGCGGCGCTCGTCCAGAATTTCGGACGCGACCTCGACAAGCTGCTGATCAAGGTACGCCGCGCCATCGAGCGCAAGCAGGAAGGCGACTTCACCATCAACGCGCGCATCGCGACGGTCGAGACCGGGACGATCAAGGCGTTCGGCCAGGGCCTGTACCTCCCGGTCCGTGCGACCGGCGATGCGAAGATCCTTTATCGCCCGACCCCATGACAACTGTCCTCCATGCACCTTTTGGCAATGCTTCGATGGTAGCGCAGGCCACTTGCACGGAGGCACGCATGCTCACCATCAGCTACGACGAAGACAACGGGATCGTGTGCACCGTCGCAGACCGCATCGTCTCACCGGCCGATTTCGACCGGCATCTGCCGCAATACCGGGAATTGCTGGGCAGGAGCCGGGCGCGCCATGGCCGTTCGCTGCATCTGGTGGATGCGACATTCAGCCCCGTGCAGACCAGGGACACGTTCAGGCATATCAGCCAGCTTTCGAGCGGCACCATCCTGCCGGACGATCGCTGCGCACTGATCGTGAAGTCCACGCTGCACCGTCTCCAGATGAGCCGCCTGCCCCATGGCGAGACGCGGCGTTTCTTCACCGACCGCGACGCCGCGATGGAATGGCTGCTCGAGGAACGCCAGGCGTCGCGCGCAGGTGTGACGCCATGAAAGGATATGACGCCGCTTTCGATGCCGACCGGCTATTGGTGATCTGCCGCGTCCTGCCCGACTTTGGCGACGATCATCTTGCCGCCCTTATCCTCGACCTCGACGCCGCTGTTACTGCGGCGCGGCGGCATGGCCCGTTGCGCGCGCTGTGGGACAATCGCGTGGGCCGCATCCTCTCTCCTGAGACGGCAGAGGCAGTCCGGCTCGCCTTCACCGGTCCCGAAGGACGTGGCGACCGGGTCGCGGTGATTGTGCCCGACAGCATGGCCAAGGCGCGGTCGCGTGCGACCATCACGGCCAACACAGAATTATTTGCGTCGGAACATGCCGCGCTCACATGGCTCAGCGTCGGTCGACACAGCGTTGCCGATCCGCAGTCCGTCAGCCCCGCATGAAGCGCAGCAGGGTCATATGGGATCGCCGCTCGCCATAGGGTGGCGGAAAGTCGTGTTTTCACAAAGGGCCGCGATCAGGGTTTTGCCGGGGGAATGGCGCGCCAGCCGTTCGGATCGTGATCGGTTACCGGCTGGCCGTCATCCGAAGTTTCCTGTGCATCGCTCTGCGCCCTGGACAGGTCGCGCAGCGGGTCCTTGTCCCGTTCGAGAGGGGTCTGGCCTTTCAGATCGACCGTCGAAGACTTGCGCGGCATCGCCCCGTTCCTTTCGCGAATGGATATGCCTTGCTCAACGGTGGTGACGGCCGGTGTTTCCATTTCTTTCGACTTGGCGCGAAAGACCAGATGTCTTGGCCAAGAGTGCCGTCCCTCCCAACCCGCGGAAAGAAATGATGTTTTGATGACTAATGCGCTGGTCCAATCCGAAACGGATGATTAGGGAGGACCGTCAAGTTAAAAGGGTCGCCTTATGAGCAAAGAAAATCTGATCTCCCTCACCGCCGACATCGTCGCCGCGCATGTGGAGAATAATAATGTCGCTGTGAGCGACCTTCCTCTACTCATTGCCAATGTCCATGCGGCACTCGCGGGCCTCGGCACCGAGCCGCTGCCCGTTGTGGCAGAACAGCAGCCTGCGGTTCCCATCCGCTCGTCCATCAAGCCCGATCACATCTTCTGCCTCGAGGATGGCAAGAAGATGAAGATGCTCAAGCGGCACTTGTCCACCGACCATGGCATGACGCCCGCCCAGTATCGCGAGAAGTGGAAACTGGCGGCCGACTATCCGATGGTAGCGCCCAGCTATGCGGCGCAGCGCAAGGACCTGGCCATCAAGATCGGTCTGGGCCGTAACAAGCCCGAAGCCAAGCCTGAGCCAAAGCCCGCCACCCGTCGCCGGGCCAAGTAACGGATAGTGTGTCCCGGTCAGGCGGCCACTTGCGCTGCGGACCGGGACGCCAGCATCGCGTGGATCTGCGCGACCACGGCCGCGCCTTCCCCTACCGCAGCGGCGACGCGCTTGGTCGATCCGGCGCGCACGTCGCCGATGGCGAAGACGCCCGGATGGCTCGTCTGCAGCGGCAGCGGCCCGCCGCCGGTCACGATGAAGCCATTGGCGTCCGTCTCGGCGCAATCGCCAAGCCATGACGCGTTCGGGTCGGCGCCGATGAACAAAAACAGATGCTGCAACGCGCAGCGATGTTCCGTGCCGTCCGTCCTGTTGCGGAAGGTCGCGGCGGACAGGCCCGTTGCCCGGTCGCCCTCCAGCGCCACGACCTCCGACCCGACATGGATTTCGACATTGGACAAGGCGTCGATCCGGTCGATGAGGTAGCGCGACATGGTGTCCGCGAGCGGGCGCCGAACGAAAAGGTGCAGTCGCTTCACTTGCGGGGCGAGGAAGACGATGGCCTGTCCGGCCGAATTACCGCCACCGACCAACGCAACTTCCTCCCCGGCGCATAGCCGCGCCTCGATGGGCGAGGCCCAATAGGAAACGCCCGCCCCCTCGAAGGTGGAGAGGTTCGGAATGGACGGGCGGCGATAGCGCGCGCCCGTTGCCACCACGACCGCCGCCGCGCGGATGGTGCTGCCGCCCGACAGGTGCAGGCGGTGCTGCTCGTCCCCGCAAGCCAGCTTTTCCACGCGCACCGGCACGGCGATCTCCGCGCCGAACTTCATCGCCTGGTTGAATGCGCGGCCTGCCAGCGCCTGCCCCGAAATGCCGGTGGGAAAGCCGAGATAATTTTCGATGCGCGACGATGCGCCCGCCTGCCCGCCCATGGCGCGTTCGTCGAGGACGATGACCGACAGTCCCTCCGACGCCGCATAGACCGCGGCCGCCAGACCTGCCGGACCAGCGCCGACGATGGCCACGTCATATTCCGCGCCCTCCGCCAGTTCCGGCGTCATGCCGAGACAGGTCGCCAGTTCCGCCTCGCCGGGCCTGCGCAACATCGTGCCGCTGGGGCAGACGACGAGCGGCAATTCATCAGGCAGCACGCCCATGCGGTCGACCAGTGCCCGTCCTTCCGCATCCTGACTGGCGTCCAGGACGAGGTTGGGATAGCCGCTGCGCGTCAGGAAGCCTTGCAGGCGCACGATGTCAGGCGTGCCCGGCTCGCCGATCAGGATGGTGCCCGCCCCGCCCTGCTCAATCAGGCCGACACGGCGCAGGATGAGCGCGCGCATCACGATCTCCCCCACATCCGCCGACCCCACCATCAGCGCGCGCAGATGCGCCGGATCGAACGGCAGGGCGGTGCACCCATCCGGCCCCGCGCGCCCCGCGGCAATGGAGGCGCGCCCGGCAAGCTGGTTGACTTCGCCCGTGAACTGCCCCGGCCCATGTGTCGTGACCGGCGCTTCATGGCTGAGGCCATCGCGCCGCACCACATCTATCGCCCCCTCCAGCACCAGCCAGGAGGGTGCGCCACGCTCCCCTATGTCGTAGATCGTGGTGCCCGCCGCGAAGCGTTGCACGGGACCGCTGGCGAAGCGGCTCGCCGTCTCCACCTGCGCGGTGGTCAGCACGGGAAACATCTGATGCTCGCGGGTCGTCAGGCTGCTATTCATCACAAGCTCCCATTGTTCGGCGCGACTATCACCCGTAGGAGGGAACGAAGGAAGCCCCTTCGTCCGAATGCCAGCCAATGGAACATCGGCCGCCGACGATCTTTACTGACAGGCATGGACCCCGACGCAATGGACCGACCGCCCTGCCCATCCGTCCCGACCTTGTCTTACTGGCGCGCATGACCAGAGCTGGCGCAATTTCCCTGGCTATGGCGCTCGCCCTGGGTGCGCCCGCGCTCCATGCGCGGCCGACCGCTGCGCCCAAGCCTGATCCCAGCTTCCCCTTCTCCACCGAGATCGAGGATTTCGCGCGCGCGGACAAGTCGGAAAAAGCCGTCCCCTATGCGACGCTCTTCCTGGGCAGTTCCAGCATCCGCCTGTGGGACATTGCGGGCAGCTTTCCCGCTATCGGCGCGGCCAATCGCGGCTTTGGTGGCGCGACGACGCCCGACGTGCTGCATTATTACGACCGGCTGAAACCGCGCACCGCGCCGCGATCCATCATCGTCTATGTGGGCGAGAACGATCTGGCGGCTGGTGCGACGCCGGATCAGGTGGCGCGCAACGTGCTGACGCTGATGCGCAAGCTGCGCACCGACTATCCCAAGGCGCGGATCGCGTGGATGTCGCTCAAGCCCAGCCCGATCCGCTGGACGCTGTGGCCCAAGATGGCGGCCGTCAACGAACTGGTGGAGGCGAAGGCGAGCGCCAAAAGCTTCGACTATCTGAAGGTCAACCATGTGCTGCTGGCGACCGACGGCCTGCCCGACGCCTCGCTGTTCCGGTCCGACGGGTTACACATGAACCCGCGCGGCTATGATCGCTGGACGCGGCTGGTCAATGCATGGCTCGCAGCGGAGCAGGGAGCACCTGCCCGGATCGCCGCCGTCCCCCCGCCAAAAGTCGTCGGCACGCCGAAGGTCCCGATCCCTTAAGCGGGCGCGTTGAGCAACGCCTCGCACGTACCGCGCGGTATCGGTTCGCCCAGTCTTTCGGGCCGGCGCAACATCCGCAGGATGCAGCCGAGATGGAAGTCGATCATCGTGTCCAGCGCATAATGGGCAGGCCGATGCGCGCTGAAGATGTCGCCCGCGCGAAACCATGAGGCGGCTGAGGTCAGCATGCGCGATATCGTGCCGATCATGAGGTATGTGTCGAGGTCGGCGTGGAACAGGCCGCCCTGCATCCCCTCTTGCAGGATCGCCTGCTGGATGTCGAACGCCTGCGACTTGGCCTCCACCACATAGGCGAAATCCTCGTTACGGCGAAAGAAGCGCCCTTCCTGCACGAGCACCGAATGGAACGCCCAGTTGCTCACATATTGCCGGAAGCGCAGGATGACGCTGGCGACCAGCTTGTGCTCGGCGTCGGCGGTCCATAGCGATATGTCGCGATTGTCGCGCACCATCTCAGCCAGATGCGCGCGCACGACCCCGTGCAGCATATCCTCCTTGGTCGTGAAATGATGGTAGAGGCTGCCCGGCAATATGTTCACGGCATCGGCGATGTGGCGGACCGATGTCGCCTCATAGCCATATTCGGCGAACAGACGGCCGGCGACCTCCAATATCTGCAAGCGCCGGTCGGACGACTGTGCATCGCCGCCCGCCGCCCGCCTTGTCCTAATATGCTCTGCCTTCACCCGATCACGCGCCGTTCCTTGAGTTCGATGATCTCCTCCCACGACAGACCCATGTCGAGCAAGGCCGTCTCGGTATGCTCGCCAAGTTCCGGCGCGCGTTTCGGCTGGGCACTTTCCTCGTCGAACTGCGCCGGAGAGGTGACGAGCGTCAGCATGGACCCGTCCGCCATCTCCACATCGGCCAGATAGCCATTGGGCGCGACCTGCGGGTCGTTATGCACTTCGGCAGGGGTCTGGATCGGCGCCCATACGCCCTTGGCAGCCTTCATGATGACGCACCAGTCCGCATAGTCGCGCGACGCGAATATCTCATCCAGCCGCTCGACGCAGGGCCGGGCATTCTCCTTGCGATCCGCCATGGTCAGGAAGCGCGGATCGTCGATCAATTCGGGATGGCCGACCACCGTGCAGAAATCGGGCCAGTAGCGGTCACCCTCCAGCATGTTGAGGTGGATGAACCGGCCGTCGCGGGTGCGGTAAGGGCCGGAAATCGGGTTCCAGGTGGCAAAGCGGTCATGAACCTTCTTATGCGCTTCGGGATTGACCTTGCTGTGGGTGATGTCGGGCTGCAATTGCCACATGCCGATGCTCATCAGCGATACGTCGACGATGGACGTCTCACCCGTGGATAGGCGGCGATACATGGCCGCCGCGATGGCGCCGGCGATGGTAAGGCCGCCCATCACGTCGCCGAAGGCGGGCCGCTGCATGACCGGGCGCTCGGCCCCCGCCGGCGTGAAGGCGCCGCCGATCCCGCTGCGCGACCAATAGGCAGCCGCGTCATATCCGCCGGTCTGCACGTCCGGTCCGCGCGTGCCATAGCCGGAGCCGCGCACATAGATGATGTCGGGATTGGCTTTGCGAATATCCT
Source organism: Sphingobium sp. (assembly GCA_040508315.1). Taxonomy (GTDB): domain Bacteria; phylum Pseudomonadota; class Alphaproteobacteria; order Sphingomonadales; family Sphingomonadaceae; genus Sphingobium. The sequence goes on along the minus strand of JBEVNC010000129.1, from coordinate 13,324 downwards.
CGACATCGATGGCGAGGCGGCGGCGCGCGTCGGGCCGCATGTTGGTGAGCAGGACGTCGAAGTCCTTGGCCATGCGATAAAGCAGGTCACGGCCTTCCTGCGTCTTGAGGTCGATGGACACCGACTGCTTGCCCCGATTGGTGAACTGGAAGCTGGGGTCGATGCCGTTCGTCGTCGAGTGCAGGCCAGCCGTCACCAGACTGCGATAGGGATCGCCGGTCTCCGGCGGCTCGACTTTGACGACCTCCGCGCCCCATTCGTGCAGAACAGCGCCCGCCATGGGGACAAAGACGTGGCTTGCGATTTCAAGGATGCGGACGCCGGAAAGAGGCTGGGCCATGCTGGCAACTCCATGATGAATTGAATGAAATGCGGACGTGTCCGCGCGTCAGGTCGACGGTACCCGGCCATCGCCAGGGGACCATGCGGCCACGTCTCGTCTCATGATGTCGATCAGCCGATCCATCCGCATCCTCTCCCTGTCTCCCACCCTTCTGACCGGCCCGCGTGGCAAGCGTCGGAGGACTTGGCCTTCAGACTATTGCGTCGTGGGCAAAAAGCAATCGTTCGTTTGGTTTGATACGGCCCGTGCTTCTGACCGGGGGCGTGAAGGTAAAATGGAGGAGCATCGGGCGCGGCGCGATCCGCGCCACAAGCATGACGACCGCGACGCAGCGGTGGCGGTCAAGGACGTTCATTCATGACGCTCGCAGCCCGACAAAGGCTGGAAATTCCTCCGGCAGCCCCTCTTGGGCGCCGACGTGATCGGGCGGCCGGTGCGGGCCGCCCGATCCGAGAATTACAGGTCGACCGAGACCGACGCCTTGTAGGTACGCGGCGCGCCTTGCAGCAGGCCGACGCCGAAGCGGTCGAAGGACGAAGCCCAGTAACGCTCGTTCGCGACATTATCGACGCCGAAGCGCAGCGTGATCGGCTTGTCGGCGGCGAGCAGGACGTAGCGCGCGCCCAGGTCGACACGCGTCCAGCTTGGCAGCGAATAGCTGTTGGCGTCGTCCGCCTTCTGCTTGCCCGTGTTCACGACACGGCCGGTCAGCGTCGCGCCCTTGAAGAAAGGCAGATCCCACTCGACATTGCCGTTCAGCAGATAGTCGGGCACGCCCTGCGCGGTGTTGCCCTGATTGATCCCCTGGTTGGTACGCCGCAGCTTGGCGTCGATCACGGTGCCGCCCGCGATGACGCGCAGGCCACTGACGACCTCGCCCTCCACATTGAATTCGATACCGCGATTACGCTGCTGGCCGAAGGTGCCATAGACCGCCGTCGTCGGGCTATCGACGATATAGGCGGGCAGCGGCCGGTCGATCTGGAACACGGCAAGCGAACCGGTCAGCCTGCCGACCGCCACCTTGCCGCCGATCTCGATCTGCTCGGTCTTGGTGGGAGGCAGAAACTCTCCGGCATTGGTGACCGTGCGAATACCGTCGGGAAGGCTGGGGTCGGAAACGGACGCCGCCGCCTGCGAACCCGGCTCGAAACCTTCGATATAGTTGGCGTAGAGCGACAGGCCCGCAACCGGCTTCACGACGAGGCCGAACGCGGGCGTCGTCGCGCTCTCCGCATAGCGATTGGTAAGCTGCGTCGTATTATAATCGTAGCTCTTCTGCGTGATCGTCTGAAGGCGCACGCCCGCCGTCAGCAGGATGCGATCCTCCCAGAAACCGAAGGTGTCCGACACGAACACGCTGCCGGTATAGGCCCGGCCGATGGTGGTGGGATCGTCCAGATCGCCGCCGACGAATGTCGGGACGGTGGGATAGGCCAGCGAGGCATTATCGTAGAGGTTGGTCACGTCGCCTGCGAGGAAGCGATAGGCGCTGCGGCTCGACTGCCAGATCATTGTTCCGCCCGCATTGACCTCATGCGTGATGCCGCCCGCTTCCAGCTTCACCCGGATGCCCGCCGTCGTGGATGCGCCGCGCGCTTCATAGGGGATGATCGACGGGCTGTAGAAGGCGTCGCCGGTCGCGGTGTTCGTCAGGCCGAACCCGGCATACAGGCCGTCCTCGTCGCCCTTCTTAACGCCGCCATTGATATAGATCATCGCATTGTCGGCGACGTCATATTCAGCCTTCGCGACCGCAAAGATGTCGCGCAGCCTGGTGTAGGTCCAGGGCTGCGCATAATTGGCGTCCGCGTCGGGAACGACGGGGAGGAAGGTCGCGCCAGTCACCTTGGGGCGCAGGCCGCGAATCTTGATATCCTGGTAACCAAGGTCGAGCGACAGGCGGACTGGGCCGCTATCATAATCGAGAGCGCCGCCAATGGCATAGGTACGGCGGAATTCGCCATCGGTCGCCAGATCGCCCGAACGGCCGACGCCGTTGATCCGCACACCGAAATCACCCGAGCGGCGTGAGACGTCGAAGCTGCCGCCGACATGCTCATCCGCGGTGTAGCCCGCGGTGACGCGCGTCAGATCCTTGGGCCCCGCTCGCTTGGCGACGAGGTTCACGCTGCCGCCAAGGCCCGATCCACCCGGCGCGGCGCCGTTGAGGAACGCGCTCGCGCCGTTCAGAACCTGAACCGACTCGAACAATTCCGGCACGATGAGTTGGCGCGGCGACAGGCCGTAGAGGCCGTTGATGCCAAGATCGTCGCTGAACAGCGTGAAGCCGCGGACGATAAACTGCTCGGCCGCGTTGCCGAACCCGTATGTCGTGCGCACGGAGGGATCGTTTTCCAGCACCTGCCCCAATGTCTGCGGCTGCTGGTTCAGGATAAGCGCGCTGTTGTAGCTCTTGATCGTGAAGGGGACATCCTCCGCCTTCTTGTCGCCCAATATGCCGACGCTGCCGCCTGCCGTCACCTCCGTCTGGTTGGCGCGCTGTGCGGTCACGATGATGTCGCCCTCGGCTTCCAGCCTATCCTGCGCAAGGGCCGATGGCGCCATGGCGAGCGCCGAGGCGGAGGCCGCCAGCACGGCGGCGATGCGAATGCGTGTCTGTTCATTGGAGCTGCCCTTTTGTCTGCGCGCTTGTCCGCGCGTTCTGAAATCATGTCGTGCGCGCCTTCATGGCCCAGATGATCGCGGCGGGCGGCACGGCGAGGGCTGCCCACGACAGCGCGTCGCGCCATCCGTCTCCGGTCAGCGCAGCGACGAGGCCGACGATGCTGAAGATCGCGACGGCGGCGGGCACGGCGAACACCCTGCGCAGGGACTGCCGGGGGCGCCTCACAGCGCGGCCGCCGCTTCGCCGCCCGTCTCGACCTCGCGCACATGCGCGGCGACGGTGGTGCGGCGCTTGCCGATCCACAGGTACAGGCCGGTCACGAGGATGACGATGGTCACGATGTCGAGCAGCGCCCACAGGATCTTGAGCGGCAATGCGCCATAGTCGCCGAAATGCAGCGGGCGGGACAGAAGCAGCGCCTGCGCATACCAGGGCAAGGTCCGAACGTCGGTCAACCGGCCCGTCTCCGCATCGACCAGCGCGGGCGTCAACAGATGCTCGGTCAGCGGCGTGTCCCCTTGCAGGAACACAGCATAATGATGCTTCGAGCTGAAATTGCCGCCCGGAAAGGCGATGAATTGCGGGTTGTTGCCCGGCCGCACCCGGCGCACCTCGGCCATCGCGGCGTCGAGCGAACCATAGCGCTCCGGCGGCAGCGCGGCCTTACCCGCATAGAGCCGCGTCATCTCGGCCAGTTCGCGCATCTGCCAAAGCTGGATGATCGGCGTGCCCAGCGTATTGATGACGCCGGTCAACCCGACCACGCTCGCCCAGGCCAGAGCGACAACGCCCAGCAGATTATGATAATCGAGCCATTTGAGCCGCTTGCTGCGCGATGTGCGAAGCGTGCCGAAGGCGAGCCTGCGCATGAACGGCGCATAGAGCACCACGCCGGACACCAGAGCGACGATGAACAGGAAGCCCATGGCGCCCAGGAAGAACATGCCCGGCAGGCCCAGGAACATGTCGACATGCAGTTGGAGGATGAAGTGCATAACCCCGCCCTCCTCGGCCGCTCCCGCAACCTCGCCGGTGGCGCGGTTGAAGATCTGGAGCGTCATGTCCTTCTCCGCCGCGCCGGGCGACGGGCCGGTGGTGATCGTCATCAGCGGCCCGGCATTGTCGAAGGCCATGAACAGTGGCACGCTGCCCGGCTTGGCGGCCAGCGCCTTGGCCAGCATGACGTCGAGCGGCTTGAGCCCAGGATGATCCTGCGAGGAGGCGAGGCCCGTCGCCGCCGACGGGGTGTCGCCCGACAGCGCGTCGATCTCGTCATGGAATATGAGGGGCAGGCCCGTCACGCACAGCATCAGCAGGAAGGCCGTGCAGATCAGGCTCGACCATTTGTGAGCGAGGAACCAGGCGCGAACCGCCGCATGACTCATGGAAAAATGCTCACAACGCCGATGTAATGACAATCATTATCAGAAATCGCGCCTTTAGAGAAGCATCGCCCGTTCGGCAAGAGGGGACGGCAAGCCATTGGTTTGGCCGCGCCTTTGGTCTAGGGCGCGCCGGTGACGACACCCCTACCAGCCTTTCCCCCGCCCACTACTGCACGCCCTGCCCCCGTCCGGGCAGAAGTGCGCGCATTGGCACGGCTGGCCGGGCCGATGGTCGGCGCGAACCTGCTCCAGATGGCTGTGTCGGCCGTGGACGTGATCTTCGTCGCGCGTCTGGGCACGGTCGATCTGGCATCGGCGACGCTGGGCGTGTTCCTGTTCAACGTGCTGCTGTTCGCCATTGTCGGCCTGACCAGTGCCGCCTCGCCGATCATCGCGGCGGAGCTTGGACGGCGCAAGCATGCGGTGCGCGAAGTACGGCGGTCCTTCCGCATGGCGGCCTGGCTGGGCGCGGTCGCGGCGGTGCCATGCATATTGGTGCTGGCGCATGGCGAGACCCTGTTTCTCCTGGCCGGGCAGGACCCCGTCGTCGCGCAGCGAACCGGCGGCTTTCTCGACATCCTGCTGCTGGCCATAGTGCCGGGCATGTTGTCCGGCACGATGCGAACGACTGCGGCCGCGCTGGGGCGGCCGGGCTGGACCTTCATCGTGACGGCTGGGGCGCTGGGCGTCAGCCTGCTGGGCAACTGGTGCCTCGTGTTCGGCAATGCGGGCTTTCCCGCGCTGGGGCTCAAGGGATCGGCTATCGCAACCGTCGTGACGATGACGGGGATGATGCTGGCCTATGCGACCATCGTGCTGACCGATCGGCGACTGCGGCGCTTTCGCCTGTTCGGCCGCTGGTGGCGACCGGAATGGCCCCGCTTCCGCCAGATCGCGCGGCTCGGCATTCCCATATCGCTGATCTGGGTGTTCGAGAGCGCGCTGTTCGGTGCAGGCGCCATATTGATGGGTCTGATCGGCGTCGACGAGGTCGCGGCGCACGCGGTCGCACTCAACATCGCGTCGGTGGCCTATCAGATCCCGTTCGGCATCGCGCAGGCGGCGACGATCCGCGTCGGCCTGGCTTATGGGGCGCGCGACCATGCGGGGATCGCGCGCGCGGGCAATGTCGCGCTGGTGCTCGGCATCGGCTCCATGGCAGTGACCGCCTTGTTCATGTGGACGATGCCGCGCCTGTTCATCTCCGCCTATCTCGACGTCTCGTCGCCCGCCAACGCTGTCGTCGTCGGGCTGGCGGTCCAGTATCTCGGCGTCGCCGCGCTGTTCCAGATCGTGGACGGGGCGCAGTCGGCCGCGGCGGGCGTGCTGCGCGGCCTTCAGGACACGCGCATCCCCATGATCATCGCCGCCTTCGGCTATTGGGGGATTGGTTTCGTCACCTCGCTCATCGCGGGATTTACACTAGGCTGGGCGGGCGTCGGCATCTGGTCCGGTCTGGCGGCAGGCCTGACCGCAGTGTCCGTGATGCTGCTGTGGCGCTGGTCGGCACGTGGGCGGATCGGACTGTTGCCCCGCTAGTAAACTATTCGCGTAGACGAATTTTCCTTCCGGATATGCGCAAATTCCGGCGCCCGGCCTTGACAATCGTCCCCCTCCGGCTTGAACAGAGGCACGCCGCAAACGCGGCGACATGGGGAGAGATATGGCTTCGATGGATCAACGGCAGGGCAGCCAGGTGGATACCGGCACGGCGACGACGATGCCGCAGCTTATCCGCGCCGCAGCGGCCGCCTATGGCGACGACGTGGCCATTACGCTCAAGGGCGAGACCATCCCCGACGACTCGCTGACCTTCCGCGAACTGGACGAGCGTTCCGCCCTGCTCGCCAAGGGCATGCTCGCACGCGGCGTGGGCAAGGGGACGCGGATCGGCTTCATCTTCGGCAACAGCCCCGCCTTCGCGCTGATGCTGGCCGCCATTTCCCGCATCGGCGCCATCGCCATTCCGATCAGCACATTGATCAAGGCCGACGAACTGGTTCGCACGCTGCGCCAGTCGGACGTGGCTGGCCTGATCGTACAGCGCAGCCTGCTGGGGCAGGATTTCGTCGAGCGGCTGAGCAATGCGATGCCGGAACTGCGCGAAACCGCCAGCCCGGACCTGCGCATCGCCAGGGCGCCCTATCTGCGCTGGATCGTCTCGTCCGGCGAGGATCTGCCTGCCACCATCCATGGCTACGACTTCCTGACCAATGCTGGAACCGGCATCAGCGACGAGATGCTGCTGGCGGTCGAGGCGGAGGTGCACACCACCGACCAGATGGTGGAAATCTACACCTCCGGCTCCATGGCGCTGCCCAAGGGCGTGAAGCATAATCACGGCCCCGTGCTGTTCCGCAGCCATTATATCCGGTCAATGGTCAAGCCGGAGCGGGGCGCGGTACGCGGCGCGCCGCTGCCCATGTTCTGGGTCGGCGGCATGATGATGGCGCTGCTCCCCAATTGGGAAGTCGGCGCGACCACCGCCTGCACGGAGGGCACGTCCACCAGCAACCGCATGGCGATGGGCAGCGTGCTGGCCGAGGACGACCTGAAGGCCATGGCGCAAAAGCCGCCGTTCTGGGCGCTGGGCATGAGCGAGACGCTCGGCCCCTATTCCTATGGTCATGTCCTGCGCGCGCCCGACCGCCCGCTCTGCGCGCCGCTCGACGGTATTGCCGACCGCTACGATGTGCGCGTCGCGGATGCGGAGGGCAAGCCGGTCGGCGATGGCGAGGTCGGCGAGATACAGGTGCGCGGCTATGCACTGACACCGGGCCTGCACAAGGTCGAGCGGGCGGGCTATTTCACCCCGGACGGCTATTATCACACCAGCGACCTGGGACTGGTCGATGGTGAGACGATCCACTTCGTCGGCCGCAGCGGCGACATGATCAAGACCGGCGGCTCCAACGTATCCCCTGCCGAGGTGGAGATGGAGTTGCAGCAGCTGGACGGCGTCCACTCCGCCTATGTGGTCGGCCTGCCGGATGCCGAGCGCGGCCAGCTGGTGGTCGCGGCGGTCGTGCCCCGCGACGGCGCCACCCTCGATTTCGCGGATTTGCAGACGCAGCTGCGCCAGAAGCTGTCGAGCTACAAGGTACCACGCGCCTATGTGGAGATGACTCATGCCGAGGTGCCGATGCTGCCGAGCAACAAGGTGGCAAGGCGGCAGATCGAGGTGATCCTGACCGAGCGGCTGGGTCGGTAAATCGAACATGAACCCCTCGCCCCTTGGGGAGAGGGTTGGGAGAGGGGGACGCGCGCAGCGCGTTCCAAGAGGTCGCTCCCCTCTCCAACTTCGGCTAGGCAGCAAGCTGCCGAGCCTTCGTATCCTCCCCCCGAAGGTGGGAGGATAAGAAATCTCTACCCCACCCGCAGATATTCCCCGAATCGCTGCACCGCCTCCTCGGCGAGCGGTGAGTTCATCCGCCCCTTCAGCTTCGCCATGTAGATGGTCGCGTCCGGCAGCGGCAGGCCCTCCACCACGATTTCCGTCAGCGTACCGCCGCGCAACTGCTCGGACACGAAGGTGCGCGACGCGATGCAGATGAGGTCGCTGTTGAGCGCCGTCTCGCGCAATATGTGGTAATTGTCGCAGATGAACAGCGCTGGCCCCAATATGTCCTCGGGGATGGGCGGCTTCACCGAACTCCCCCACGGAAAGCCGCGCAGGTCGGCCAGCGTCAGCCCCTCCCGCCCTGCCAGCGGATGACCGCTGCGCACCACCAGGCTGACCGCGATCCGCCCGATCGGCACAATCTCGATCTCCGGCACCGGATCGATCAGGCTTTCGGGAAAGAAGAACAGCTCGATGGCGCCGGTCTTGAGCAGGTCGAGCAGATCGGGGCCGCGGCGGATCACCACGCGCAACTGCGCCGCGCTCTCGGGCGAGAAGAATTCGGTGGCGAAGCGCGGCAGCAACTGGCTGGCGAGCAGGGGCGCGAGGCCTAGTTGCAACTGCCCCGCCTTGCCCGACCCGAACAGTCGCAAATTGCTGTCGAACACGTGCATGCTCTGGAGGAGCGGTTCGGCCTGAGCGATCACCTGCGCGCCCGCGACCGTCAGTTGCACGCCGTGACCCATGCGGTCGAAAATGCGAAAGCCGTAGCGATCCTCGATGGCCGCGATGCTGCGGCTGAGCGCTGGCTGGCTGATATTGAGGTCGGACGCCGCGCGCGAAAAGCTGCCGCTCCGCGCGACGGTCACCAGTTGCTGCAACTTCCCCGTCGATATGTCCATAACCCGTCCGCATAGCTTTAGGCCCAATCAGCATTGGACAGCATAACGCGTGCCGCTACCATTGCCGACAACGGATTTCCCAAGGAGAGTGATGTGAGCGACGAAACCTCGGCCGCGATCAGTGCGGTACGGCGCGACTGGGCGGCCGAACATCGCGAGAGCTATCTGCGCTCGGGCGGGGCGGAGGGCCATATCGCCGACCTGACGCCCGTCGGCGGCCGGTCCTTTGCGACCCACTGCCTGGTCAAATATACCGGGCGCAAGAGCGGCAAGACCTTCATCACGCCGCTCTGCTACGCCGATATCGGCGGCGAGGTCGTGATCTGCGCATCCAAGGGCGGGGCGGACCATCACCCGGCCTGGTATCTCAACATCATCGAGTCCGACGTGATCGAATTCCAGATCGCGACCCAGGCCTTTCGCGGCACATGGCGCGAGCCGGATGGTGCGGAGCGCGAGAAAATCTGGTCCTTCTTCATCGACTGCCACCCCTTCTACGCCGATTATCAGGCATCGACCGAGCGCCTGATCCCGCTGGTGATGATGAAGGCGGCCGAGCCCATCCCGGTGTTCAAGGAAAGCGACGCCACCGGCATCCGGCAGAGCTGAGAGCCCGTCCTTCCACCGCCTTTCCATTTCCCAGAGGATTTCCGAATGACTGCGCCCGAATTCGACTGTTCCGACATCGACCAATATCTCGGCAAGACCATGGATTATTCGCCCCTGCGCGAAGACATCGCCAATAACGACATCCGCCGCTGGGCGCATGCGATGCATTATGCCAACCTGCTGCATTACGACCCCAAATTCGCGAGCGAGAGCCGGTTCGGCAAGCTGGTCGCGCCGCAAAGCTTCCCCATCGCCACCGACGACGGCCATGGCGCCGCGCCCGCCTGCGTCGGCTGCATTCCCAATTCGCACCTGCTCTTCGGCGGCGACGAGTGGTGGTATTATGATGCGCGCGTATTCGCGGGCGACCGGCTGTCCAACGAGCGCATCCCATTCGACTATGTGGTCAAGACTACGGGCTTTGCCGGGCCGACCTGTTTCCAGCGCGGCGACAATATCTACCGCAACCAGCATGGCGAAATGGTCGCCAAGCAGCGCTCCACCGCGATCCGTTACCTCGCCCATGCGGGCGGTGAGAATGTCGATACGGCCGAGGCGGAAGATCCCGAATGGACCGATGCGGAGATCGACGCGCTGGAAGATCGCAAGTTCGCCTGGATCAAGGGGCTGCACGATCTGGGCCACAAGGAGCGCTGGTGGGACGATATCGGTGTCGGCGACCAGTTGCCCGAGCGTGTGTTCGGGCCGCATTCCGTAGCGAGCTTCGCGACCGAGTGGCGCGCCTTCCTGGTCAACACCTGGGGTACGATGGACCTGCGCAAGAACGATCTCGAAGCCCTTGGCTTCACGCCGGAAATGGCGGGTTACGAAAATGATCCCGACATGCAGCTGATCAATCCGGCGCTGACCGACGGCGCCTATTACGGCCCGTCGCGCGGGCACCTGTTCCCCAAATATGCGCGGCGGATCGGCATGCCGCGCTCCTACGGCTACGGCGCGTCCATGGGCGCTTGGGTCACGGACTATCTGGCAGGCTGGGCGGGCGAGCATGGCCGCGTCGTCCACTCCATCGCCAATTATCGCGGCCCCGCCCTGTCGGGCGACATCACCATCCAGACCGCCGAAGTGGTGGACAAGACAGTGGACGCGGACGGCCGCCACCTGATCCACGTCAAGCACAAGATGGCAAACCAGAAGGGCACGACCATGTGCACCGGCACGGCGGAGATCAGCCTGCCGAAGAAGGCGGAAGGCTGAGAGTAGGTGGTATGATGGCCGTCATCCCTTCGGGGGGCGTTCCACACCCCATAAGTCATTGCCGCGAAGGCGGGAATCCAGAGTCGAAAGCGCAGTTTTTTGCCGCTCTGGATTGGCTTCGCCGAACTGACGTTTCCCGCCTGCGCGGGAATGACTTTTGTGCTTTGCAATCCCGTTCCGGGCATGGGAGCCCTTCCCGCCTCCGCCTCTTCCACCCTCGCAAAATCCATGGACGCACGATGAGCGCGGCTTTAGGGATGTGCCCCTGTCGCCAGCACTGAAATCGGTCCGTCTTGCCCCAGATGATCATTACCGGACTTCACAACGACCTGCTGGTCTGCCTGTCGATCCTGATCGCGGCGTTCGCCTCCTATACCGCGCTCGATCTTGCCAATCGCGTCCGTGCGTCGACGGGGTGGGTGCGGGATTTCTGGCTGTGCACGGCGTCCATCGCCATGGGTGGCGGCATCTGGTCGATGCATTTCGTCGCCATGCTCGCCTTCCACATGCCGGGCATGACCTTCGGCTTCGACCCGCTGCTGACGGTCATCTCGCTGCTGTTCGCGATATTCTTCACCGGGGTCGGCTTTGCGGTGATGAACCGCTGGCAGACGCTGGGGCTGGCCGGGGTGCTGATGGGGCTGGGCGTGGTCGCCATGCACTATCTCGGCATGGCGGCGATGCGCATGCCCGCGCACATCCGCTACGAACCTTTATGGGTCGCGCTGTCGCTGATGATCGCGATCGGTGCGGCCACCGCATCGCTGTGGCTCGCCTCGCGAGACCAGCGCGCATGGCCGCAGATCGGCGCGGCGACGCTGATGGGCCTGGCGGTGTCGGGCATGCATTATGCGGGCATGCGCGGCGCCGTCTTCACCGCGCGTCACGATCATGCCATGCCGATGGGCAGCGGCGTCAGCGCGGGCGGGCTGATCGTCGCCGTCACCGCCTTCACCTTCCTGATCCTGTTCCTGTCGCTGGCCGCGTCGATGATCGACCGGCGGTTTTCCATCATGCGGCGGCGCGAGGCGCGCAATACGCTGCGCCTCCAACTGGCCGACGTGATGCGCGACACCGGCACGAGCGAGGCGCTGCAGCGTGCCGCCGCGCTCATGGGCGCGCATTTCGGCGTGTCGCGGGTCGGCTATGGCCAGTTCGATCCGGTCGATGAATTTTTCGACTATGATATCTGCTGGACGGACGGCAGCGCCTCCCCCCTGCTCGGCCGCTATCCGACCGAGGCGTTCGGGACCAAGATCGTGGCGCAGCTCAACAAGGGGCGCACCGTCGTGGTCGACGACGTGATGGCCGCCGCGCTGAGCGATGAGGCGCGCACACGCGACACGGCGGCGCAGGTCGATACACGCGGCATATTGGTGGTGCCCTTCCTGCGGGCCGGGCGCCTCAGGACCATCGTCTATCTCAACAGCCGCACGCCCCGCGCATGGACGCCCGACGAAGTGCTGTTCATGGAGGAGGTCGCCGAACGCACCCGGCAGGTCATCGCCCGCGCCGAGGTGGAGGAGGAATTGCGCGAGCTCAACGCCACGCTGGAGGCGCGCGTGGCGGAGCGGACGGACGAACTGCGCCGGACCGAAGCAGCGCTGCGCCAGAGCCAGAAGATGGAGGCCATCGGCCAGCTGACCGGCGGCATCGCACATGATTTCAACAATATGCTGATGGGCGTGACGGGCGGCCTCGACATCGTGCGGCGGCGGATCAAGTCCAACCGGCTGGACGATATCGACCGCTTCATGGACTCCGCCATGGCGTCTGCGCAGCGGGCGGCGGCGCTCACCGCGCGGCTGCTGGCCTTTGCGCGGCGCCAGTCGCTCGACAGCCGGCCGACCGACATCAACCTCATCCTCCTGTCGCTCGCCGACCTGCTGGTCAGGACCATGGGCGAGCAGATCAAGGTCGTGGTGTCCGGTGGCTCCGTGCCGCCCGCCGTGGTCGACGCCAACCAGCTGGAAAGCGCGATCATCAACCTGGCCATCAACGCGCGCGACGCGATGCAGGGCGGCGGCACGCTGACCGTCGCCACGCACCGGCACGAAGGCAATTATGTGGTGGTCGAAGTGTCCGACACCGGCCACGGCATGGACGAGGCCACGCTGGAAAAGGCGTTCGACCCCTTCTTCACGACCAAGCCCATCGGCCAGGGCACGGGCCTGGGCCTGTCGATGGTCTATGGTTTCGCCGAGCAGTCGGGCGGCTATGTGCGCATCGAATCGCGGCCCGACATAGGCACGTCGGTCCGGATCTTCCTGCCCGCCAGCGACGCGCCCATCGCGCAACAGGCCGAAGAGGCCCGACCGGTCGAGCAAGGCGACGGCCAGTCGGTCCTGCTGGTCGAGGACGACGATGCCGTGCGCATGCTGGTGCGCGAGGTGCTGGAGGAACTGGGCTACCGCCCCTCCGTCGCGACCGAGTCCGACGGCGCCATCGCGCTGCTGGAGGCGGGACGCCGGTTCGACCTGCTGATAACCGACTTCGGCTTGCCCGGCCGCAACGGCCGCCAACTGGCGGAGATCGCACGCGGGTTCATCCCCGACCTGCCGGTATTGTTCATCACCGGCTATGCGGCGGCGGCGGCGGATCGGGCGGGGTTTCTGGAACCGGGCATGCACCTGATCGCCAAGCCGTTCCAGCTGGATGTGATATCGGCGAAGATCAAGGAGATGCTGGGTTGATGGGGGGGGCCGGGCCTTGTGGAACTGGCCGGTGCGAACTGACGGATCGCGGGGCGCGCGGGTGCGCTCGTCCGTGGCGGCGAAGGAAAAATCGGTCGGCGCGTACTGCCCGGTGCACCCGAGGCTCGACGACTTTGGTAACGAGTGTCGAAGTCGCGTCGAGACTTCTATGGCTGGCGGTCGTCCCTGCTCGTCACATCGCAGA
>JBEVNC010000218.1:0-13739 GCA_040508315.1 Sphingobium sp. | reverse complement strand
GTCGCCCGCCGTCGCTGCACCGCGCGCGCGCCTGACCGTGGCGCTGCGCCCGCGTCGCGGCGGGATCAACCTGGTCACCGCGACGCTCGACGCCGAATTGGAGATCGTCAACAGGGGTGATGCGCCGGCGGAGGCGATACACGTCACCGCGCGGCTGCTGAGCGCCCACCGCGACCAGCAGGCCGAACTCGACGCACTCTTCGCCGAACCGCGCGTGCGTCCCGCGACGGCGCCCTTCTTCCTCGCGCCGGGCGAGGCGCGCGTGCTGCCGCTGCTGCTCACGCTGCCACGCGCTGCGATCCGGCCGATCGACATGGGCGGGCACGCGATGTTCGTGCCCGTCGCGGCGGTGGACGTGCGCTATGCCAGCGGGGCGGGCGAGGCGCAGAGCGCGGCGGCCTTCGCGGTGGGCGTGGAGCGCGACGGCGCGACGAAGCTGGCGCCCTTCCGGCTCGACGGCCCCGCGCGCATGCACGAGACGCTCGGCGCGCGGCCGCACGGCGAGCCCGTGATGCGCTAACGGCTGATCCGGGTCGGCCGCAGCGATCGCACCGACGGTTGTTAGATCGCGCGGCGTCCGCCAACCCGCGGCCGTCACTCCGGACCTGGTCCGAAATCCAGCCTCCCGTATACACCGCGAGACCTGCTCCTGCGGGTCGGTGGATCCCGGACCAAGTCCGGGATGACGGATGGGGGCGCGCCATGTCGGCGCGTCGGGCCCATCACCACGCGCGGTCGACGAAGCGTCCACCGGCACGCCATTTCCACCAACGCGAACGGGGCGACCTTCCGCCAGGAAGGCCGCCCCGCTGCTGCTGAGCCCGTGGCCCGCGGGCGAACCCGCGGGATCCGGTGATCGGCTTACTTGAGCTCGACGGTCGCGCCGGCTTCCTCGAGCTGCTTCTTGACCTTCTCGGCCTCGTCCTTGCTCACGCCTTCCTTGACCGGCTTCGGCGCGCCCTCGACGAGAGCCTTCGCCTCGGTCAGGCCGAGCCCGGTGAGCGCGCGGACCTCCTTGATGACGTTGATCTTCTTGCCACCGTCGCCGGTCAGGATCACGTCGAACTCGGTCTGCTCTTCGGCGGCAGGCGCAGCGGCGCCAGCGGCGGGGCCAGCAACTGCGACAGCAGCGGCAGCCGAAACACCCCACTTCTCTTCGAGAGCCTTCGACAGCTCAGCGGCTTCGAGAACGGTCAGCTCGGAAAGCTGTTCGACCAGTGCGTTGATGTCAGCCATGATATTCACTCCATTTCTGGTGCGGACGCCTGCGCCCGCATGTTGGGTTCAGTCTAAAAAATCGAACGACGACCGGCCTCAGGCCGCGTCCTTCTCCGCATAGGCGTTGAAGACGCGTGCCAGCTGCGAAGCCGGAGCCTGGATGACCGTGGCGAGCTTCGTCGCGGGTGCCTGGATGAGGCCCACGATCTTAGCGCGCAGCTCGTCCAGCGAAGGCAGCGATGCCAGCGCCTTTACGCCCTCGGCGTCGAGAACCTGGGTTCCCATGCCGCCGCCGACGATTTCGAGCTTGTCATTGGTCTTGGCGAACTCGATGGCCACCTTTGCCGCCGCGACCGGATCGGGCGACGTGCAGAGACCGACGGGACCGACGAGAAGGTCGGCGAGACCCGCATAATCGGTGCCTTCGATGGCGATCTTGGCCAGGCGGTTCTTGGTGACCTTATAGGTCGCCCCGGCCTCGCGCATCTTCTGCCTGAGAACGGTGGACTGGGCGACGGTCATGCCCAGATTGCGGGTGACGATCACCGCGCCCATCGTTTCCAGGGAAGCATTGAGCGAGGTGACCAGTTCGGCCTTTTCCTTGCGATCCATGCCATTACTCCCATTATGTCGAGGCGAACCTCGACACGGTTGCGTGTGCCCGGTGCATGCGGCATCGCTGCCACCCGCATCGGGCGCGAAATGTCCGGGGGAAATGGTTGACTGAACCCGTGGAGGCGCGGCGCGCCGGAAACGGGCAGACCCGGTGGAGCATGAGGCCCGACCGGCAAGAACTTTCTTCCCCGTCTAGGCTGGAGGATTAAGAGGCCTGAGCCTCACCAGCTGTCTCGGACGGTGAGCCCCGTGAGGGGTTCGGGACGGGCCTTTAGGGGAAAGGGGGCGGGTTGTCCATGGGAAATTGGTTGTTGCTCCCCCTCCCGCATGCGGGAGGGGGCCGGGGGTGGGTCTGCGCTGACATTTCGGCCAACAGCGGCCTGTCGGCCGCTTTGCCCACCCCCAACCCCTCCCGCTCGCGGGAGGGGAGCGGAGAGGCCGTTATTCCTTCGCCGTCGTAATGCAATTCAGCTTATTGCCGTCCAGGTCGCGGAAATAGCAGGCGTATAGCCCATAGGCTTCCGGTCCGCGCAGGCCCGGCGCGCCTTCGCTCTTGCCGCCCAGTTCCAGCGCCTTGGCATGGATGGCGTCCACGATGGTGCGGCTGTTCACCATGAAGCCGAGCTGCGCGCCATTGCCGACGGTTGCCTCACCCTCGAACGGGATGCCGACGAGGAACAGGCCACCCTCGGGGCCGCGATAGCCGATGACTTTGGGCGTGTCGGTCACGCGCTTGGCGCCGAGCACTTCGGCGATGCCGTCGTAGAAGCCCTTGGCGCGGTCGAGATCGCGGGTGCCGTAGCGGCCGACTGAAAGCATGATTCTCTCCTCGAACTAAAATTCGAAAAGGGGAATAGCCTACAAAATCTCGCGCACCAAGTCCTGCGGGCGGCAATAGCGCACGCCCTTTTCGGTCTCGGCGAAGGGGCGGGTGACATAGGCAGGATGAGCGACCATCGCGTCGAGGATGGCGTCGTCGTCCAAACCCGGCAGGCCCTTTTCCTCGGCATCGGTGCCGCGCGTGCGGATGGCATCCTTCACGCTGAGGCCGGAATCGCGGATGAGCTGGGCGAGCTTCTCCCGTTCATAGGGCGTCTTGAGATATTCGATGACAGTTACGTCGACGCCCGGCGTTTCCTGCAAAATCGCGAGCGTCTTGCGCGATGTGCCGCAGGCCGGGTTATGCCAGATGGTTGCTTTCATCGTTCGTGCCTGTCGTTGTTCATCGAGATTATACCTGATTCGTCATTCCCGCGAAGGCGGGACTCCAGAGTCGCAGGCGCAGTTTCTTGCCGCTCTGGATTCCCGCCTTCGCGGGAATGACTAACGAGTAGGTTTGTGGATTGCGGGTCAGTCCTGCCGCGCCAGCCATTCCTCCAGCCACTTGATCGTATAGTCCCCGTTCTGGATGTCCGGGTCCTCGATCAATTTCTGGTGGAGTGGGATGGTGGTCTTCATCCCCTCGATCACATATTCCTCGAGCGCGCGGCGCAGGCGCATCAGGGCGCCTTCGCGGGTGCGGCCGTAGACGATCAGCTTGCCGATCATGCTGTCATAATAGGGCGGCACCACATAGCCCTGATACAGACCGCTATCGACGCGCACATGCATGCCGCCGGGGACGTGATATTGCGTGACCTTGCCGGGCGATGGGGCGAAGGTGCGCGGGTCTTCGGCGTTGATGCGGCATTCGATGGCATGGCCGACGAAGCGCAGGTCCTTCTGCTCGACGGAGAGCGGCTTGCCCTCCGCAATGCGGATCTGTTCGCGCACCAGGTCGAAGCCGGTGATCATCTCGGTCACCGGATGTTCGACCTGAAGCCGGGTGTTCATCTCGATGAAGTAGAATTCGCCGTTTTCGTACAGGAATTCGATGGTGCCAGCACCACGATAGCCCATGTCGGCCATCGCCTTCGACACGATGCCGCCCATGCGGTCGCGCTCGGCGGAGGAGATGATCGGGGAGGGGGCCTCCTCGAACACTTTCTGATGGCGGCGCTGGAGCGAGCAGTCGCGCTCTCCCAGATGGATGGCGTTGCCCTTGCCGTCGCCGAAGATCTGGAACTCGATATGGCGCGGATTGCCGAGATATTTTTCGAGATAGACGGTGTCGTCGCCGAACGCGGCCTTCGCCTCCGACCCGGCCTGCTTCATCAGCGTCTCGAACTGGCTCTCGTCCGGCACGACCTTCATGCCGCGACCGCCGCCGCCCGATGCCGCCTTGATGAGTACCGGATAGCCGATCTTGTCCGCGACCGCCTTGGCTTCGTCGACATCGCTGATCGCGCCGTCGGTGCCGGGGACAAGCGGGAGGCCGAGCGCGCCGGCGGTGCGCTTGGCCTCGACCTTGTCGCCCATCGTGCGGATATGCTCGGGCTTTGGTCCCACGAAGATGATGTCGTGCGCTTCCACGATTTCCGCGAACTGCGCATTCTCGGACAGGAAGCCGTAGCCGGGATGGATGGCGTCGGCGCCCGTGATCTCCGCCGCGGCGATGATCGACGGGATGTTGAGATAGCTGTCCTTTGCAGAGGGCGGCCCGATGCACACGGCCTCGTCGGCGAGGCGGACATGCATCGCCTCGGTATCGGCGGTCGAATGGACGGCGACGGTGCGGATGCCCATCTCATGCGCCGCGCGATGGATGCGCAGCGCGATCTCGCCGCGATTGGCGATAAGCAGCTTTTCAATGGCCATGTGTCAGCCCGGCCTTATTCGATCACGAGGAGCGGCTGGTCATATTCGACCGGCTGGCCGTTCTCGACCAATATTGCCTTGATCGTCCCGGCCGTGGCGGCGGTGATGGGATTCATCACCTTCATCGCCTCGACGATCAGGAGGGTGTCGCCGACCTTCACGTCTTTGCCGACGCTGATGAAGGGGGCTGCGCCCGGCTCTGCGGCCAGATAGACCGTGCCGACCATCGGCGATTTGAGTGCGTTGGCAGGCGGCGCGGCAGCGACCGGCGCTGCATCGGCCACAGGCGCGGTGGTCGGAGCAGCGGCAGCAGGTGGCGGAGGCGGCGCGTAAAACGGCGTGCCCTGCGCGGCGGCCTTGCGTGCTACGCGGATCTTGCGGTCGCCATGCTCGACCTCGATTTCGGTCAGGCTGGTTTCGTCGAGCAGCTCGGCCAGTTGCCGGACCAATCCGACATCCACCTGCATCGCGCCGTCTTCGTGCTTGTCGCCCATATGCTTCCCGTTTCTATTCGGCTGTACGCTTTCGATGCGGCATGCGCCTATTGCTATTGGCGATAGAGCGCAAGCATTGACGATCATCGGGCAGGTTGCACCTTCCGATGAAACCGATTAAAAACCAATCATATGAAATCGGAAACGCGCGTCATCACCGCCCATTTGCCTGCTGCGCTCGCCGAGCGCATCGATGCGATGGCGGCGCGGCTGGATCGCTCGCGCGGATGGGTGATGAAGCAGGCGCTGGCGGCCTGGATCGACGAGGAGGACGAGCGTCACCGCCTGACGCTGGAGGCGTTGGCGGATGTCGACGCCGGTCGTCTGGTCGATCATGGTGCGATGACGGCGTGGGCGGATAGCCTCGGTCCGAAATCAGACGAATGAGGATCGACTGGACGCAAAGTGCAGCGTCCGATCTTCGGCGGCTTCATAGCTTTCTGGAGGTCGCCGCGCCGGAAGCGGCCGTTCGCGTCATTCGCCAACTGGTGAGCGCGCCAGAACGGCTGCTGGCTTATCCTCGGCTTGGAGAGCGGCTCGACGCCTATGAACCGCGCGAGGTGCGACGCCTGATCGTCGGCCGATATGAGATGCGTTATGAGGTAATCGATGGCGCGGTCGTCATCCTTCGCGTCTGGCATAGTCGCGAGGACAAGCGTTAAAGGTCCAGCGCTGCTTGCAACGCCAGCAGATAGGATCGTGCGCCGAAGCCCGCGATACTGCCCTTCGCCGCCATGCCGACATAGCTGCGGTGCCGGAATTCCTCGCGCGCATGCGGGTTGGACAGATGAACTTCTATAACCGGCACTTTGACCGATTTGATCGCATCGTACAGGGCGATGGACGTATGGGTGAAGGCTCCTGCATTGAGCAGTACCGCGCTGACGCCCGTGGCGTTCGCCTCGTGCAGCCAATCGACGAGGTGGCCTTCATGGTTCGACTGGCGGAAATCGATGGCGACGCCCGCCTCCTGCGCGGCATCCTCGACCATGCCTGCAATATCGTCCAGCGTATCGGAGCCGTAGATGTCCGGCTCACGCAGGCCGAGCATATTGAGGTTGGGGCCATTCAGCACATAGATGGTCGGCTTGTCGGCCATGAGCCTGTCTGGTCCTTGCGGTTGATTGCCTGTCCTGCCCGCCCCTATATGGCGGCAACGCCCATGTTGCAAAAACGAAAGGAAGCGTGTGTCCGCCATGACAATTGACGGGACGATAGGGATCAGGGTCAATGGCGAGCATCGCCGCGTCCGTCAGGGGCTGACCATCGCGGACCTCGCCAACTCGCTGGGCCTCGTGCCGGAGAAGGTGGCCGTCGAGCGCAATCTGGAGATCGTGCCACGCTCCACGCTGGCGCAGGTGCTGCTGGAGGATGGCGACGAACTGGAGATCGTGCACTTCGTGGGCGGCGGTGACCATGTGGCTCCGGTGGCGCTCGACGATAGCTGGACGGTCGCCGGTAAGACCTTTCGCTCCCGCCTGATCGTGGGGACCGGCAAATATCGCGACTTCGCGCAGAACGCCGCCGCGCTGGAGGCTTCGGGGGCGGAGATCGTCACTGTGGCGGTGCGCCGCGTCAATGTGTCGGACCCGTCCGCGCCGATGCTGACCGATTATATCGACCCCAAGAAGGTCACCTATCTGCCCAATACCGCCGGGTGCTTCACCGCGGACGATGCGATTCGCACGCTACGCCTGGCGCGGGAGGCTGGCGGCTGGGATCTGGTGAAGCTGGAGGTGCTGGGCGAGGCGCGAACGCTGTATCCCGATATGCGCGAGACGTTGAAGGCGACGGAAGTGCTCGTGAAGGAGGGCTTCAAGCCGATGGTCTATTGCGTGGACGACCCCATCGCCGCCAAGCAGCTGGAGGAGGCGGGCGCAGTAGCGATCATGCCGTTGGGCGCACCCATCGGGTCGGGCCTGGGTATCCAGAACCGCGTGACCATCCGCCTGATCGTGGAGGGCGCGAAGGTGCCCGTGCTGGTCGATGCGGGCGTCGGCACGGCGTCGGACGCGGCGGTCGCCATGGAACTGGGTTGCGATGGCGTCCTGATGAACACCGCCATCGCCGAGGCCAAGGACCCGGTGCTGATGGCGCGTGCCATGCGGCTGGCGGTCGAGGGCGGCCGTGCGGCTTATCGTGCCGGGCGGATGGGGCGGCGGCTCTATGCCGATCCGTCCAGTCCGCTCGCTGGCCTCATCTGATCGCACCCCCCAGCGGCTCATCGCATTTCAGGGAACGCCTGTGCGGATCGCTCGTTTGATCAGCATCGGTTAACATTCGGAAATGTAAGGAGTCTGTACATGGGCGAGCTGATCGACAAGGCCAAGGGCGCTGTGAACAATGCTATCGGCAAAGGCAAGGAAGAGCATGGTCGCAAGACCGGCGACGACACCCTGGTAGCCGAGGGCAAGGTGCAGCAGGCCAAGGGCGAAGGCCAGAAGCTGAAGGGCGCCGTCAAGGGCGCACTCGGCGACAACGTCTGAGATAACCCGGAGAATTCGGGTCGCGGAAGGGCCGTCCCACATGGGGCGGCCCTTTCTTATTGGGCTTTGTCTCACCTCCCGTTTGCTGGAGGGCCGGGGGTGCGTAGCAACCGGCTGGTTGCTGTTGCTTTCGACTGTAGCGCAGGCCCACCCCCGGCCCCTCCCGCCTGCGGGAGGGGAGTAAAGAGCGTAACCTTTTCCTTGCGCCCCTGCCATTCTTCCGCCTATCCCAAGGTCGCAATTCTAGCCTTAGTCATGGCTTCAACAGGGGGGCCTCCTTGAAGAAAATCTATCCCGATGCCGCGACCGCGCTCGAAGGACTGCTGTTCGATGGTATGCAGATCTGTTCCGGCGGCTTTGGTTTGTCCGGCCTTCCGGAGCGGCTGATCGACGCGATCCTCGCCAGCGGCGTCACCGGCATTACGGCCGTGTCCAACAATGCGGGCATCGACAATGAGGGATTGGGCAAGCTGCTCCGGTCGCGCCAGATCAAGAAGATGATCTCCTCCTATGTGGGCGAGAACAAGGAGTTCGAGCGGCAATATCTGTCTGGCGAACTGGAGGTGGAGTTCTGCCCGCAGGGCACGCTGGCAGAGCGGTGCCGGGCAGGCGGCGCGGGTATTCCCGGCTTCTATACCAAGACGGGTGTCGGCACGCTGGTCGCCGAGGGCAAGGAAGTGAAGAGCTTCGACGGGCAGGATTATATCCTGGAACGCGGCATCTTCGCCGACCTTTCCATCATCAAGGGATGGAAGGCGGACGAGAGCGGCAACCTCATCTTCCGCAAGACCGCGCGCAACTTCAACCAGCCCATGGCCACCGCCGCGAAGATCTGCGTCGCTGAGGTGGAGGAGATCGTACCGGTCGGCAGCCTCGACCCCGATGCGATCCACCTGCCGGGCATCTATGTGAAGCGCCTGATCGTCGGCGCGCCCTATGACAAGAAGATAGAATTCAGAACCACACGCCCGAGGGAGGCAGCATAATGGCCTGGACGCGTGATGACATGGCGGCGCGGGCCGCGCGTGAGCTGCAGGATGGCTTTTACGTCAACCTCGGCATCGGCATTCCGACGCTGGTCGCGAACCACATCCCGGGCGGGATGGAGGTGACGCTCCAGTCCGAGAACGGCATGCTGGGCATCGGGCCTTTTCCCTATGAGGGCGAGGAGGATGCCGACCTGATCAACGCGGGCAAGCAGACGATCAGCGAACTGCCGCAGACCGCCTATTTCGGATCGGCGGACAGCTTTGCGATGATCCGCGGCGGGCATATCGATCTCACGGTGCTGGGCGCGATGGAGATTGCCGAGAATGGCGACATCGCCAACTGGATGATCCCCGGCAAGATGATCAAAGGCATGGGCGGCGCGATGGATCTGGTCGCTGGCGTGAAGAAGATCATCGTCGTAATGGAGCATACCTCCAAGAATGGCGATCCCAAGTTCATCCCCGCCTGCACCCTGCCGCTGACCGGCAAGAATGTGGTCGATATGATCATTACCGATCTCGCCGTGTTCCAGCGGGCTGGCGCTGGCGAGCCGTACAAGCTCGTCGAACTGGCCCCTGGCGTCACCGCCGAGGAGATCGCCGCCAAGACGACGGCGCATTATGTCGTATGACGGTTCGCGCGGGGGCGCGGCGTCGCCGCCTCCCGTTCGGCATATCGCGGCGAATGAAGCAGGGTTGATTTCGCACGATAATTTCCTTGCCGTACAATTGCGGACTTGCCGTTGCCTCCCTCCCTTCCCTAAAGCATGATGCATGTGGGGGACGGGGACGAGGCAAAGGGCCCGCGATTTTGTCCATCCAGTTTTCAGCCACCCAGCCATTCCAGCAAATGCCCGGAAGCGCCCTGCAACTTGCGGTCGTGGTCCCGGTCCTGAACGAAGCCGGCAATATCGAGCGGTTGTTCGCCGCGCTGACGCAGGCTTTGTCGTCGCTCTGCTGGGAGGTCATCTTCGTCGATGACGGATCGCGCGACGGCACCATCGCGCTGATCGACAATCTCGCGCTGCGCCACCGGCACGTCCATGCGATCAAGCGCGTCTACCGGACCGGCCTGTCCTCCGCAGTGGTCGAGGGCGCGATGAGCAGTTCCGCACCGGTGATCGCGGTGATCGATGGCGACATGCAACATGATGAGCGATGCCTGCCCGCCATGTACCGGCAGATCGCGGAAGGGGGCGCGGATATGGTCGTCGGCACGCGCTATGCCGAGGGTGGCACTGCGGACGGGCTGAGCGATGTGCGGCTCAGGGGCAGCCGGTTCGTGACGCGGCTGTCGAACATGCTGCTGCGCACGCAATGCAGCGACCCGATGAGCGGCTTCTTCGCGATCCGGCGCGACCGGCTGGTCGAGATATGCCCGCGCCTATCGGCCATGGGTTTCAAGATCGTGCTCGACATATTGGCGAGCAGCCGGGGCAAGCTCCGGGTAAGTGAGCAGCCTTTCCATTTTCGCGACCGGCAGGCGGGCGACAGCAAGATGAGCGCCAGGGTGGTGCTCGACCTGCTCATCTTCCTGATCGACAAGACGGCTGGGCGCGTCCTGCCCACGCGGTTGTTGCTGTTCATGATGGTGGGATCGCTGGGGGTGCTGGTGCACCTGTCGGTTCTGCGCGCGGTTTTGGGGCTGGGGCAGGGGTTCGAGGTAGCGCAGACTGCGGCGGTGCTGGTCGCCATCGCGTTCAACTTCACGCTGAACAATGTCGTGACCTTCGCCGACCGGCGTTTGCGGGGAATCGCGGTGTTGAAGGGGTTGCTGTCCTTCTACCTCGTCTGCGGCACGGGGGCGGTGGCGAATATCGGCGTAGGTACGCTGGTGTTCGCGCAGGATGCGACATGGTGGCTTGCGGGGATTGCGGGTGCGACGGTGGGGGCCGTATGGAATTATGCGGCGTCGTCCCTGCTGACGTGGAGGGCGCGATGATCAATGCTGACGGAATCAGCCGGTCGACCCGGTGGATCGATGCCGTCATCATCGCTTTGGCGGTGGCGGCGATGCGCGTCGTCGTGCTCGGTAATCCGCATGTGCATGTGGACGAGGAATTCTACCTACTGATGGGCGGGCGGATGCTCGACGGTGCGCTGCCCTATGTTGACATATGGGACCGCAAGCCCTTGGGCCTGTTCCTGATCTATGCGGTCGCCGCGCTCTTTGGCGACGGCGTGCTGGCCTACCAGTTGATCGCGTTGCTGTTCGTGTTCGCGACCAGCATGATCGTCCATCACATCGCGCGTAGCTATGCGGGACGATATGGCGCGGTGACGGCGGCCATCGCCTACCCGGCGTTGCTCAACCTGTTCGAGGGCATGGGAGGACAAGCGCCGGTCTATTATAATCTGCCGGTCACAGCGGCGGCGGCATTGATCATGCATGTGTTCACAGAGCGGGACAATGTGACGACGCGGCGATTTCTCTGGTTGGGCGCAGCGGCGATGCTGCTCGTCGGGTTGGCGATCCAGATCAAGACCAGCGTGCTCGGGGAGGGATTGTGTTTCGGCCTGTTCCTGATGAGACTGATGTGGCGGCGAAAGGGGGTTGCCGAAGCCTTGGGCGCCGGGGCCTTATGGGCTTTCGTCGCGCTGTTGCCGACGTTGCTGGTGCTGATCTTCTACGCTTCGCTCGGCTATGCGGATATTTTCATCCACGCCAACTACACCTCCGTCGGTGCGCGCGGCCATGATCCCGATGAGTGGGTGATCTTCCGCTTCAAGGCGATCCTGCGCATATTCGCCGTGCCTGTCCTGTTCGGGTTGGGGGCCGCGGCATTCTCGGCTTGGCGGCGGACGGGCGTAGCGTTTGGTGACACGCAGCGCTTCGTTCTGCTGTGGAACGGAGCGGCATGGCTGTCCTTCCTAGCCTTCGGCACCTATTTTCCCCATTATGCCTTGCCGCTCGCGGCCCCGGCGTCGCTGATCCTTGCCTTTGCAACCGGGTTCTGGTGGCGCTGGGCGCAGACCGCGATTGTTGCTTGGCTCGCTTTCACGGGCGTCGAAATGGTGGCGCAAGACCTCCGCTCGGCAGGCGGTGCTCCCGTCATTCGCGAGATGATCGCGGCGATGGGAAGGCCCCGCAACTGCCCCTATTTTTACGAAGGGTCGCCGATCCTCTACCATCTCAGTCATTCTTGCCTGCCAACACGCTATGCCTTTCCTTATCATCTCACCATCATGCGCGAGCATGATGCGCTCGGTATCGACGCCGACGCCGAACTAGCGCGGATATTGTCGCGCAATCCCGAGTTTATCGTGGTGCGACTGCCGTTCAGCCCCGAGCATAGCGCGCACAGCAACGCCATGGTCGTGCGAACGTTGAAAATGCGATACCGCATCGTCATGGCGAACCGGCAGTGGGGCATTTACGATGTTGTGCTGCTGCGCCTGCGTCCGGAGTTCACGCCGTTGCCCAACGACGCGCGCGACTTCCGCTATCCGCGCCCCGGCCAGTTGCCAACGTCGGCGCGGATGCACAAATAGCTTTCGTGCCATTGTGCAAGGGGCTAGGGAGCCAGCATTATGACGAAGCCTACGACCCTCTACGAAAAAATCTGGAACGCGCATGTCGTTGACCGGCGCGACGATGGCACTTGCCTGATCTATATCGACCGGCATCTGGTCCATGAAGTGACCAGCCCGCAGGCGTTCGAGGGGCTTCGCGCCGCCGGACGAACGGTGCGCCGACCCGACCTGACGCTGGCCGTCCCCGACCACAACCTGCCGACGACGGCACGTCTCGACGCGGCGGGCAATCGCCTGCCTATCGCCGATGTGGAAAGCGCGCAGCAGCTTGCCGCGCTGGAAGTCAACGCGCCCGCCGCCGGGATCAAATATTTCAGCGCGACCGCGCCGGAGCAGGGCATCGTGCATGTCGTCGGGCCGGAGCAGGGCTTTACCCTGCCGGGCACCACGGTCGTTTGCGGCGACAGCCACACCGCGTCGCATGGAGCCCTAGGCGCGCTGGCGTTCGGCATCGGCACCAGCGAGGTGGAGCATGTCCTCGCCACGCAGACGCTGCTGCTCAAGCAGTCCAAGGCGATGGAAATCCGCGTCGAGGGCAATCTGGGCTTTGGCGTGACCGCCAAGGACGTGGCGCTGGCGATCATCGCCAAGACGGGCGCTGCGGGCGGCACGGGCTATGTGCTGGAATATCGCGGCGATACGTTCAGCGACATGAGCATCGAGGGTCGCCTGACCGTCGCCAACATGGCGATCGAGGGTGGCGCGCGTTCGGGCCTGTTCGCGCCGGACGACAAGACCATCGCCTATCTGAAGGGGCGGCCGATGGCGCCGCATGGCGACGACTGGGACCGCGCGGTCGCCTATTGGCGCACGCTGGTCACGGACGAGGGCGCGCATTTCGACAAGATCGTCAGGCTGGCCGCGTCCGACATCGCGCCCAACGTCACCTGGGGCACCAGCCCGGAAGACGTCGTCGCGATCACCGGATCGGTGCCGGACCCCGATAGTTTCGAGGATGCGTCCAAGCGCGTCGCCGCGCAGAAGGCGCTCGAATATATGGGCCTGAAGGCCGGGCAGCGTATGCAGGACGTTCCCATCCAGCATATCTTCATCGGCAGCTGCACCAACAGCCGCATAGAGGACCTGCGCGCTGCCGCGTCCGTGGTGCGCGGCCGCCATATCGCGGACAGCATCAAGCAGGCGCTGGTCGTGCCGGGCAGCGGCCTGGTCAAGCGGCAGGCGGAGTCCGAGGGGCTGGACCGCATCTTCATCGAGGCGGGTTTCGAATGGCGCGAGCCTGGCTGTTCGGCGTGCCTCGGCATGAACCCCGACAAGATCCCCGCGGGCGAGCATTGCGCATCGACCAGCAACCGCAACTTCATGGGGCGTCAGGGGCCGGGGTCGCGGACCCATCTGGTCTCCCCCTTGATGGCGGCAGGCGCGGCGGTGACGGGTCGCCTGACCGACGTGCGCGACCTGATGGCCAATGAAAGGACAAGCGTCGCATGAAGCGGATTTTCTGGGTGCTGGCGCTTGGCGCGCTGGCGAGCGCGGCGATGGCGGTCGGTCTGGGCCGTGCGGCCGATACCGAGCATGTGACGCCCCGTCCGGAGGAGCGCGGATAATGGAAGCGGTCAAGGATATCGAGGGGCGCGCCTATCCGCTGGGCGTGAAGAATGTCGACACCGACATGATCATCGCGGCGGAATGGCTCAAGACCATCTCGCGTACCGGCCTCGGCAAGGGCGCGTTCGCCGCGCTGCGCA
>JBEVNC010000156.1:0-16082 GCA_040508315.1 Sphingobium sp. | reverse complement strand
CCCTCGGTTGACCGCTCTTACCCATCGTCTCCCATCTCTGCCCAAAAATTTCCTTCCCAGCCCGCTCGCTCGCTGATACAAATCAGCATCAGCGTGTAAGGGCTTTTCGTGTCTACATAATCCGGAGGGGTCTGCCTTCCGGCACGGGAAACCGCGCGCTCGATCAGGGACATCGGGGCGAACGTGGCGACGGCCGAAAAATATCACGGCAGCGTGTTCAGCGGGGCGGACGCCAAGGGGCGTTTCACGCTCCCTGTCGACATGCGCCGCCGTGTCCGCGCCGGGAGCGGTGACGCCAATAATCTGTTCGTTGCGCCGACCTCCGACCTCAGCTGCATCATCGGCTTCGGCGAAGACTATATCACTGAAATGGATCAGGAACTTCAGGCCGACGTGGATGCCGCGCGCGTCCGCGGCGAGACCGTGGAGCGCCATAGCCGGTCGAAGGAACTGGTCCGCGATCTCGAGCGCGTGACCTTCGACGATGGCGGGCGCTTTGCCCTGCCGCCCGAAATGAAGGAAGCGCTGGAGATTGGCGAGAGCGTGATCTTCGTCGGCGCGCTCAAGACGTTCGAGATCTGGCAGCCCGACCGATTCTTCGCGACCGGGCAGGGCAGCGAATTTTCGCGCATCAAATTGCGCAAGGCAATGGAGGAATGGGCGGCCAAGCCCAAGGCCGCACGGGGCAAGGCGTCATGACGATGGACGCGGCCCTTCCCATCTCCTCCCATCACGTGCCGGTCCTGATGACCGAGGTGGTCGGCGCGCTCGCTATCGCGCCGGGCGAGCGGCATGTCGACGGTACGTTCGGCGCTGGCGGCTACAGCCGGACCATGGCCGCCGCCGGGGCGATGGTGTTCGCGATCGACCGCGATCCCGATGCCATTGCCGAGGGGCAGGCGCTGGTGACGGCGAGCGATGGACGCATCACGCTCGTCCAGGGTGAATATTCGCGGATGAAGGAGCTGCTGGCGGAGGCGGGGATCGCCGATGTCGAGGGCGTGACCCTCGACATCGGTGTCTCCTCGATGCAGCTCGACCGGGCGGATCGCGGCTTTTCTTTTCAGAAGGATGGGCCGCTCGACATGCGCATGAGCCAGTCGGGTATGACCGCCGCCGAATGGCTGAACACCGCCGAGGAGGCGGAGATCGCCAATGTCTTGTATCTCTATGGCGAGGAGCGCCAGTCGTACCGGGTCGCGCGCGCCATCATCGCCGGTCGGCCGCTGACGCGCACCGGCGAACTGGCGGCGGTGGTGCGCAAGGCGCTGGGGCATCATCCCGGCCAGCCCAAGGACCCGGCGACGCGGACGTTTCAGGCGATCCGCATCTTCCTCAATCAGGAACTGGCCGAACTCGAGGCGGGGCTGGCGGCGGCGGAGGCCGTGCTGGCGGAGGGTGGTCGTCTCGCGGTCGTGACCTTCCACAGCCTGGAGGACCGCATCGTCAAGAATTTCCTGCGGGAACGCAGCGGTAGCGAGTTGGGGGGCTCGCGCCATCGTCCGGAGGCGGGCCAGTCCCGTCCCGCCACCTTCGCCAAGCCCGCGCGCGCCGTGCGTGGGTCGGCGGAGGAGATTGCACGCAACCCCCGCGCCCGCTCCGCCACGCTGCGTAGCGCGGTGCGCACCGACGCCCCCGTTTGGGCTGCCGCCCGAGGAACCGAAGCATGATCGCGATCAAGCGCCTCAAAAACATCCTCTGGATCCTGATCGTCGCCTTTGGCGCGCTCACTGCCTATCTGATCTCGCTGCGGGTCGCGACCGAGCGGAACCAGGTGCAGGCGCTGGAGCGAAGTATCCATCAGGTGCGCGGCGAAATCCGCTATCTGGAGACGGAGTTCGAGGCACGCGCGAACATGCGGCAGCTGGAGGCGTGGAACGCGAAGGATTATCGCTTCGTGGCGCCTCAGGCCACGCAATATCTGCCCGGCGAACGGGCGCTGGCGAGCCTTGAGGGCGTGCAGCGCAACGGCGAACTCTATGTCGCGCCGCCGGTGATGATGGCGATGGCGGAGGAGCCGGAGGCCAGCGCGACCGCAACGGTTCCCGAAGCCGCCACCCCCGCGCCGACGCAGGTGCGCGAGAGTGAGACAATGTTGCGCGTCGCCACCGCTTCGGCCACCGCTGCGGTCATCACCCCCGCCAAGACCGCGCCAACAAAGCCCAAGGCTCAGAAGGCGCCTGAGAAGGCTGTCGTCCAGCTGGCCGAGGTGAAGACGTCCGACCTCAAGAAGGTCGACTTGAAAAAGGCGGAGAGGAAGACCGAGACGGCAAAGGACAAGGCCAAGCCCGAACGCCTTGCCGCCATTGCCGCCGATCTGCGCAAGGTGGCCGCGAAGGAAACATCGGTCCGTATGGCGAGCGCCGCCAGACCCGCCGCGTCCGAGCCGGTCGCACGCAAACAGGCGCGCATGGCAATGCTGGATTCGCAGCTGCTCGATAGCGGCACCTTGCGCGATTTGAACAGGAAGGCGGCCGCCGAGGCCCGTTCAAGGGGTAACTGATGGCCACAGTCCTCGTCCGTCCGGCCGAAACCGACGGACCCGCCCAGCGCTTCGACCTGACAGCGGTCGCCCACAAACGCCTCGTCGTTCTGCTGCTGCTGTTTGCGGCGACGACGGGCGTGCTGAGCTGCCGCATGCTATGGTTGGGCATATTCGGCGGAACGGCGGAAACCGCGCCGTCCGCGCGCGGCGCCATCCCGCTGCGCGCCGACATTCTCGACCGCAATGGCGAGCCGCTGGTGCGGACCATCGATGCCTATTCCATCGCCGTGCGCCCGCCGCTGGTTCGGGGCGACCCGGAAATTCTGGGCGAGCAGTTGCACGAGATTTTCCCGGATACCCCGGCCGCGAAATTCACGAAGCTGCTCCGGTCCAAGAAACGCTGGGCCTATCTGCGCCACCGTGCGCTTCCGGAAGAGGTGGCGGCGGTCAACCGGCTGGGCGAAGTCGGCATCGAATATCCGCGCGAGAAGGAACGGCTCTATCCGCAGCGCACGCTGGCCGCGCATGCGCTGGGCTTTGCGTCGATGGACGACAGGGGCCGCCTGATGGGCATGGGCGTGGAGCGCGCGTTCAACGACCGGCTGATCGACCCCGCGATGCGCGGCAATCCGCTTGTGCTGTCGCTCGACACGCGCGTGCAGGGCGTGATGGAGAGCGAGCTGTATCAGGGGCTGAGTTCGCAGAGCGCGGCAGGCGCGGCGGGCCTCGTCCTCGACGCGAATACGGGCGAGGTGATCGCCATGGCGTCGCTGCCGGTGTTCGACCCCAACAAGCTCGACAATCGCACGACGGAGGCGCGGCGCAACGTCATCGTCCAGTCCAATTACGAGCTTGGCTCGACCTTCAAGCCCATTTCCATCGCGGCCGCCATGGACGCGGGCGTGGTGACGAGCATGACCAAGCGCTACGACGCGACCGCACCCATTGCCGTGGCGGGCTTCCGCATTCATGACGACCATTCCATGGGGCGCTGGATCACGGTGCCGGAGATCCTGATCCACAGCTCCAATATCGGCACCGCGCGGATCGCGGACGAACTGGGCGTGGAGCGGCTTCAGAGCGCCTATCGCAAGCTCGGCTTCGACCAGCGCTCCGACATCGAACTGCGCGAGCGTGCGGGCACGCTGTGGCCGAGCGACTGGGGGCGTCTCACCAACATGACCGTCTCCTTCGGCCATGGCATTGCGGTGACGCCGCTGCATCTCGCTTGCGCCTATGCTGCGCTGGTCAATGGCGGCATCTGGCGGCCTGCGACCATGCTGAAGGTCCGCGAGGATCAGGTGCCCAAGGGTCGCCGTGTCTTTTCGGCGGAGACGAGCGCGCGGATGCGGCAGCTGCTCCGCCTGATCGTCCTCAACGGCACTGGGCGCAATGCCGATGCCAAGGGCTACCGCGTCGGCGGCAAGACGGGATCGGCCGAAAAGCCGCATCAGGGCGGCTATGCCAAGCATTCGCTCGTCACCACCTTTGCGGCGGCCTTCCCGATGGACAATCCGCGCTATATCGTTCTCGTCATGATGGACGAACCGAAGGGCAATAAGGAAACCTATGGCCTGCGCCAGGCCGCCTGGAACGCGGCGCCCGTCGTGCGCCGCTTCATCGAGCGGGCTGCGCCGATGCTGGGTGTGTTCCCGGAGACGCGCGACGTGGACGTGTCGGAACTGACCGCCCAGCTTGGTCATGGCGAGGCGAAGGACTGATGCGGCTGGGCGACCTTGGCGATGCGATCCCGGTCGAGGCGCGGGATAAGGCGGTGTCGGGCTTTGCCATCGACCATCGCAAGATCGCGTCGGGCGCAGTGTTCGGTGCGTTTCCGGGCGCGCGCTTCAACGGCGAGGATTTCATTCCGGCCGCCATCGCCGCCGGTGCCGTCGCTATCGTCGCCCGGCCCGAGGCGAAGGTGGAGGGCGCTGTTCATATCGCCGATCCCGAGCCGCGCCGGTTGTTCGCCGCGCTCGCGGCGCGTTTCTATGCGCCCTATCCGGCGACCGTCGTTGCCGTGACCGGTACGAACGGCAAGACCTCCACGGTCGAACTCACGCGGCAAATCTGGCGATTGCTGGGCGAGAAGGCGGCGTCGGTGGGTACGCTGGGCATCACCACGTCCGTCGATCAGGTTTCCACGGGCCTGACCACGCCCGACGTCGTGACCTTCCTCGCCAACATGTCCGGCCTGAAGCGCGAGGGCATCACCCATGTCGCGTTCGAGGCGTCGAGCCATGGCCTCGACCAGCATCGCACGGAGGGACTGCCGATCCGCGCGGCGGGCTTCACCAATCTCAGCCGCGACCATCTCGACTATCATGGCGACATGGACAGTTATTTCGCGGCCAAGATGCGGCTGTTCGACGAGGTGGTCGATGGCGACGGCACGGCAGTGGTGTGGACCGACGACGAGCGTTCGGACGCAGTGATCGCCCATGTGGTGCGGCGCGGCCTGAACCTGCTGACGGTGGGCGAGAAGGGCGAGACGCTGCGCCTTCTGTCGCGCACGCCCACCGCGCTGGGGCAGGACATCGTGATCGCCGCGGACGGGTTCGAATATAAGATCGCCCTGCCGCTGATCGGTGCCTATCAATCGGCGAACGCGCTGGTCGCTGCCGGGTTCGTCATCGCGACCGGCACGCCGTTGGCCAAGGTGCTGGGCGCGCTGGAGCGGGTGCAGCCGGTGCGCGGGCGCATGGAACGCGCGGTCATCACGCGCACAGGTGCGCCCGTCTATGTCGATTATGCCCATACGCCGGACGGATTGCGCGCGGCCATCGAAGCGATCAGGCCGCACACCGCCGGACGGCTGATCACCATATTCGGTGCGGGCGGCGACCGGGACGCGGGCAAGCGGCCGCTGATGGGCCAGGTCGCGGCGGAGCTTTCCGACATGGTGATCGTAACCGACGACAATCCGCGCGGCGAGGAGCCGGAAGCGATTCGCGCCGCCGTAATGGCAGGCGCGCCGGGCGCGTCGGAGATCGGTGGCCGCCGTGCCGCCATTGCGGAGGCGATTGCACGGGCTGGGGCAGGCGACGTCGTCCTGCTGGCGGGCAAGGGGCATGAGCAGGGCCAGATCATCGGCGACCGCGTGCTGCCGTTCGACGATGTGACCGTCGCCAGGGAATGCGCCGCATGAGCGCGCTGTGGACAGCCGATGCCATTGCGGCGGCGACAGGCGGGAGCGTGCATGGCGACTTTGCGGTCGGCGGCGTCGCGTTCGACAGCCGGGAAGTCGGGCCGGGCGACCTGTTCGTAGCGCTCAAGGGCGAGCATGCCGATGGGCATGATCATGTCGCGGGCGCTTTCGCCGCAGGGGCCGCTGGCGTGATCGTTGACCGGCCCGTCGAAGGGCCGCATGTCCGCGTTGGCGATACGACCGATGCGCTGGTGGCGCTGGGCCATGCGGCGCGCGGGCGCAACCGGGGCAAGATCATCGGCGTCACCGGATCGGTGGGAAAGACCGGCACCAAGGAAGCATTGTGGCAGGCGCTCGACCGCAAGCCGCCGCATAGCGCCCATCGCTCGGTCAAGAGCTACAATAATCATGTCGGCGTGCCGCTGAGCCTCGCACGCATGCCTGCCCGGAGCGGCTTCGGCATTTTCGAGATGGGCATGAACCATGCAGGCGAATTGTCCGCGCTGACCCGCATCGTGCGGCCGCACGTCGCCATCGTCACCGCCATTGCGCCTGCGCATCTGGGGCATTTCGACAGCCTGGACGCCATTGCCGACGCGAAGGGCGAGATTTTCGAGGGGCTGGAGCCGGGCGGCACCGCCATCATCCCGGCCGACAGTCCCTATGCCGCCCAGTTGTACAGCCGCGCGGGCCGCTATGTCGACAATGTCCTGACCTTCGGCTTTCGGCGCGACGCGGACGTGCATGTCGTGGACGAAGTGCCCGCGCGTGGCGGCACGATGGTCACGGCGCGCCTGCCCGATGCCAGCGTCAGTTTCACCATCGCCGCGCCCGGACGCCACTGGGTGTCCAATGCGCTCGCGATCATGGCGGCGGTCCATGCGGTCGGCGGCGACCTTGCCCTTGCCGGGCTGGCGCTGGCGGAGATGCCGGGCCTGCCGGGACGCGGCGCGCGCCTGACGGTCGAGGTGGGAGGCGGTCACGCCCTGCTGATCGACGAGAGCTACAACGCCAATCCCGCGTCCATGGAAGCGACGATCGCGACGCTGGCACAGGAGCCGGGGCGGCGTATCGTCGTGCTGGGCGGGATGAAGGAACTGGGCGAGCATTCGGACGCGCTGCATGCCGCGCTCGTTGGTCCCATCGGCGAAGCGGGTATTTCCCACGCCATATTGGTGGGCGATGAGATGGCCCCGCTCGCGCATGCCCTTGAAGGAAAATTGGCTTTGCGCCATGTGGCCGACGCCCAGACCGCCACGGATGCTCTGCGCCCGTTGCTGGAGGCAGGGGACGTCGTGCTGGTGAAGGGCTCGAACAGTATCGGCCTGTCCCGCCTTGTCGCGGCCATCGCCGGCGGAGACCGCTGACCATGATTACCCGGCCATGATTTACTGGATCGCCGAGCAGCTCGGTTTCCCCGGTATTCTCAATCTGATCCGCTATCTGAGCTTTCGGGCGGGTGCGGCCATCATCACGGCGCTGTTCATCGGTCTGGTGATCGGGCCCAAGTTCATCGGCTGGCTGCGCGTGCGGCAGGGCAAGGGGCAGCCGATCCGTTCGGACGGGCCGCAGACCCACTTGGCGAAGCGCGGTACGCCGACCATGGGCGGCCTGATGATCCTGACTGCGCTGTCGCTGTCGGTCGTTCTGTGGATGGACCTGTCGTCCATCTATGTCTGGGCATGCCTTTTCGTGACGCTGGGTTTCGGCGCCATCGGTTTCCTCGACGATTATGACAAGGTGACGAAGGCGAGCCACAAGGGCCTGTCGGGCAGGCTGCGCCTGCTGGTCGAATTCGGCATCGCAGGCATCGCCACGGTCCTGATCGTCAGCCGCAACGGCACGGAACTCTATCTGCCGTTCTGGAGCGGCGGGGCCATCGACCTTGGCTATGCCTATTATTTCTTTGCCGCGTTCGTGATCGTGTCGTTCGGCAATGCGGTGAACCTGACCGACGGTCTGGATGGCCTTGCCTCCATGCCGGTCATTGTCGCGTGCATGGCCTTCATGCTGATCGCCTATATTGTAGGCCGCGCGGACTATGCGACCTATCTGGGTATTCCCCATGTTCCCGGCGCGGGCGATCTCGTCATACTATGCGGGGCGATAGTGGGGGCATGCCTTGCCTTCCTATGGTTCAACGCGCCGCCTGCCGCCGTGTTCATGGGCGATACCGGATCGCTGGCGCTGGGCGGGACCATCGGCGTCATCGCGGTCGTCGCGCATCATGAGATCGTACTGGGCGTTATCGGCGGCCTGTTCGTGATGGAGGCGCTGTCCGTCATCATCCAGGTGTTCTTTTACAAAAGGACGGGCAAGCGCGTGTTCCGCATGGCGCCGATCCATCATCATTTCGAGCAGCTGGGCTGGGCGGAATCGACCGTCGTCATCCGCTTCTGGATCATCTCCTTCGTGCTCGCCCTTGCGGGCCTTGCCACGTTGAAACTCCGATGATCGTCTCGCCCCTCTTTGCCGGCAAGCGTTATGCCGTCCTCGGTCTCGCCCGCTCGGGCCTCGCCACCGTCGATGCGCTTGCGGCCAGCGGGGCGCATGTGCTGGCATGGGACAATCGGGAGGATGCGCGCGCCGCCGTGGCGGGCAAGGCGGAGATCGCCGACCTGCTCGAAGCGGACCTGACCGGCTATGACGGCATCGTCGTCTCGCCGGGTGTCCCGATCAACCGCCACCCGATCGCAGATAAATCGCGTGTTTCCGGCGTGCCGCTGATCGGCGATATCGAACTGTTCGCGTTGGCCCGGCCGACCCTGCCCCAGCACCGCGTGGTCGGCATCACCGGCACGAACGGCAAGTCGACCACGACCGCGCTGATCCACCATATCTGCCGCAATGCCGGGCTGCCGACGCGCATGGGCGGCAATATCGGCCTGCCGATCCTGGCGCAGGAGCCGCTGCCTGCGGGCGGCGTCTATGTGCTGGAACTGTCGAGCTATCAGATCGACCTGACCTACAGCCTCGATTGCGAGGTTGCCGCGCTCCTCAACATCACGCCGGACCATCTCGACCGCTATGACGGGTTTGCGGGCTATGCCGCATCCAAAGAGCAGCTGTTCGCGATGCAGTCCGACTCGCACGCGGCCGTGATTGCGGTGGACGACGACCCGACCCGCGCCATCGCCGCCCGCCTGCCGCGCGCGATCACGGTGAGCGGTACGTCCATCGACACGGCCGAGCAGCTGGAATGGCCGTCGCTGCAAGGTCCGCATAATGCGCAGAATGTCGCGGTGGCACGCGCCGTCGCCGATGCGCTGGGCATCGGTGCAGGCGGCGTGCGCGACGCGCTGACCAGCTATTCCAGCCTGCCGCACCGCATGCAGATCGTCGCGACACGCGGCGGTGTCCTGTACGTCAACGACAGCAAGGCCACCAACGCCGCCTCCACCGCGCCTGCCCTGTCGGCATGGCCTGCGAAGGACGGGAGGCCGCGCATCCACTGGATACTTGGCGGCCTGGCCAAAAGCGACAGCCTGGACGATTGCGCGGTCGGCTTTCCCAATGTCGCCCATGCCTACACCATCGGTGAGGCCGGGCCGGTGTTCGCCGCGATCCTGCGTGAGCATGTGCCGGTGGATGAGAGCGAGCTGCTGGTGACGGCGGTGCAGTCCGCCGCGGCCAATGCCGTGCCGGGCGACGTGGTGCTGCTGTCGCCCGCCTGCGCCAGTTTCGACCAGTTTCGCGATTTCGAAGCGCGCGGCGATGCCTTCGTGGCGATCGTGCAATCTCTGGGGCAGGAGGCGGGACAATGAACTCGGACCGTGACCGCAAACTGATCCCGGCTCTGCGCGACCGCGCGCAGATGACTGGCCGCCCGCTGCCGCGTGAGCGCACGGCGCTGTCCATCTGGTTCTGGGAGATCGACCGGGTTCTCCTCGCGCTCATCGTCGTGCTGATCGCCATCGGGCTGGTCGCGGTCGCGGCGGCATCGCCGGTCGCCGCCATCGACCGGTCCACGACCGCCATCGCGGTCAACCCGCTCCACTATTTCTATCGGCAGGCCGGGTGGATGGCGGCGGGCATGGTCGTCATGGCCGTATTCAGCATGCTGCCACGCATGCAGGCGCGGCGTTTCTCCATCTTCCTCGCGGCGACCTTCGGCTTTTTCCTCGTGCTGGTGCCCGCCATCGGGACGGAGGTGAACGGCGCCTATCGCTGGCTGGGATCGGGCGCGCTGCGTTTCCAGCCGTCCGAGTTCCTCAAGCCCGTCTTCGTCGTGACCATCGCCTGGATGTTGTCGCTGCGCGCGAAGGACGAATCGCTGCCCGTCATCTCGCTGACCGGGGCGATGACGTTCGCGGTATCGGTCCTGTTGATGAAACAGCCGGATTTCGGCCAGACCGTCATCTTCCTCGGCGTCTGGGCGACGCTCCTGATGCTGAGCGGCATTTCGGGCAAGGCGATTGGCGGCCTGATCGCGGCGGGCATCGGCCTCGTCATCGCGGTCTATTGCTTTTACGATAATGGCCGCGACCGCATCAACCAGTTCCTGGGGCTCAGCGCCGATGCGGCGGGCGGGCCGACGCAGGTGGACCTTGCGCGCGCGACCATCACCCATGGCGGGCTGATCGGTGTGGGGCCGGGCGGCGGACAGGCCAAGTTCCATCTGCCCGAAGCGCATACCGACTATATCTTCTCTGTCGTGGGGGAGGAGTTCGGGCTGCTCGCGTGCATCGCCATCGCGCTCGTCTACCTCGCCATCGTTGTGCGCGTGCTGCTGCGCCTGCTGGACGAGGACGATCCATTCGTGGTGCTGGCATCGGCCGGGCTGGTCGCGCAGATGTCCATTCAGGCGATCATCAACATGGGCGTCAACACCCAGCTATTCCCGTCCAAGGGCATGACTTTGCCGTTCATCAGCTATGGTGGTTCGTCGGTCCTCGCGCTCTCCATGGGGGTGGGACTGCTGCTCGCCTTCACCCGGCGCAACCCGTATATGGCGCGCACGCCCTATGGGGCGCGTGCTCCCGATACGGTTCAGTGGAGCGGCCGATGAGCGTTGCCCGGCATTATGTCCTCGCGGCTGGCGGCACGGGCGGGCATTTGATGCCCGCGCATGCCGTGGCGGAGGAACTGACGGCGCGCGGACATCAGGTGGCGCTGATCACCGACGAGCGCGGCGCGAAGATCCCCGGCATTTTCGGCAGTTCGCAGACGCATATCCTGCCGCCCGGACGTCCGGCTGGCGGACTGGTCGGCTGGGTGAAGGGGCTGCGTGGCATATGGGCCGGGCGGTCCATGTCGCGGCGCGTCTATCGCAAGTTTCGTCCGTCCGTCGTCGTCGGCTTCGGCGGCTATCCGGCGCTGCCTGCGCTGCTGGCCGCTTTTGCCGAGGGCGTGCCGACCATCGTGCATGACCAGAATGCGGTGTTGGGCCGGGTCAATCGCCTCGTCGCTGGCCGGGTCAACGCCATTGCGACCGCCTATCCCGAGGTGATGAAGCTGGCCGACAAGCATGCTGGCAAGGTGCACCTGATCGGCAATCCGGTGCGCGACAATGTGCTGGCGCTGCGCGAACAGCCTTTCCCCGCCTACGCGCCGGGCGATCCGGTCCATGTGCTGGTGACCGGCGGCAGCCAGGGTGCGACGATCCTGTCCCAGGTCGTTCCAGCGGCGGTGAAACTGCTGCCGGAGGCGCTTCGGGCACGCCTGCGCATCGTGCAGCAATGCCGCCCGGAGGATCTGGACGGGGTCCGCGCGGCCTATGCAGCGCTGGGCATGGTCGCCGAACTGTCGACCTTCATCGAGAATTTCCCGGCCCGGCTCGCACAGGCGCAGATCGTGATCGCGCGCGCAGGCGCGTCCACCATCGCGGAACTGACCGTCGCCGGGCGACCCGCCATCCTGGTGCCCCTGCCCAGCGCGATGGACGACCACCAGACCTATAATGCGCGCGAGATGGAGAGAAATGGCGGCGCCGTCTCCATCGCCCAGCCCGATTTCACACCCGAGGAGCTTGCAAGGCACATGCAGATACTGGCGACGACGCCGGACGCGCTGGAGACCGCAGCATCGCGCGCCCGCGAATGCGGTTTGCCGAACGCGGTGAAGGATATGGCGGACCTGATCGAGAGCATCGGGGTGGCGCCGATCAAGAACGATGTGGTGAAGGTGGTGCCGGTGAAGCCTGCCGCGGGCATAAGGGGGGTTCCGGCATGAGGGGCGTCGCCATCGACATCGGCACGATCCATTTCATCGGGATCGGCGGCATCGGCATGTCGGGCATTGCCGAAGTCATGCATAATCTGGGCTACTCCGTCCAGGGCAGCGACGTGGCCGAGGGCTATGTCATCGAGGGTCTGCGCGCCAAGGGTATCAAGGTGATGATCGGCCATACGGCCGAAAATCTGGGCGATGCGGCGGTGGTCGTCACCTCCACCGCGATCAAGCGCGGCAACCCCGAGGTCGAACTGGCGCTGGAGAAGCGCGTACCCGTCATCCGCCGCGCGGAGATGCTGGCCGAACTGATGCGCCTGAAATCCACCGTCGCGGTGGCGGGGACTCACGGCAAGACGACGACGACCTCCATGATCGCGGCGTTGCTCGATGCGGGCGGGGTCGATCCCACCGTCATCAACGGCGGCATCATCAACAGCTATGGCTCCAATGCTCGGCTGGGCAGCAGCGACTGGATGGTGGTGGAGGCGGACGAGAGCGACGGCAGCTTCCTACGCCTCGACGGCACGGTCGCGGTCGTCACCAATATCGATCCCGAGCATCTCGACCATTATGGCAGTTTCGACCGGGTGAAGGACGCTTTCGTCGAATTCGTCGAGAATGTGCCCTTTTACGGCGCGGCGATGGTGTGCCTGGATCATCCCGAAGTGCAGGCGATCCTGCCGCGCGTGCAGGACCGGCGCATCGTCACCTATGGCTTCTCCGCGCAGGCCGACATTCGTGGCGACAATGTGCGGCCGGTGCCGGGCGGCAACCATTTCGACGTGCAGGTGCGCGAGCGCGACGGTTCGGTGCGCCGTATCGAGGATATCGCGCTGCCCATGCCGGGGCGGCACAATGTGCTGAATGCGATGGCGGCGATTGGCGTGGCGTTGTTCCTCGGCATCCCGGATGCCACGATCCAGTCCGGCCTGTCGAATTTCGGCGGTGTGAAGCGGCGCTTCACCAATGTCGGCACGATTGCGGTGGATGGCGGCGAGGCCATCGTGATCGACGATTATGGCCATCATCCCGTCGAGATAAAGGCCGTGCTGGCCGCCGCG
Source organism: Sphingobium sp. (assembly GCA_040508315.1). GTDB lineage: Bacteria > Pseudomonadota > Alphaproteobacteria > Sphingomonadales > Sphingomonadaceae > Sphingobium. The sequence goes on along the minus strand of JBEVNC010000156.1, from coordinate 3,217 downwards.
CGCGAGGGGGCCAAGGGCCGGGTGGTCGCTGTCGTGCAACCGCATCGCTTCACCCGGCTCCGCGATCTGATGGAGGAGTTCCAGCAGGCGTTCAACGATGCCGACATGGTCTATGTGACGCCTGTCTATCGCGCAGGCGAGGAGCCTATCGACGGCGTCGACGCCGATGCGCTGGTCGCTGGCCTCAAGCGGCGCGGCCACCGCGCGGCAGCGACCATTGCCGATGCGGGTGCGCTGGCGACGGCGCTGGCGGCGGACTTGCAGCCGGGCGACATGATCGTGTGCCTGGGCGCAGGCGACATCACGAAGTGGGCGGCGGGTCTCGCCAAAGCGGTGACGGAGGCGCGGTGACGGACGCCGCCGCCTCGATCGATGCGGGTGCCGTTCGCGGGAGCCTGAAGGCCGGAGCGCCGCTGTCGCCGCTCGTCTGGTTCAAGGCGGGCGGGGCGGCGCAGTGGCTGTTCGAGCCGAAGGATGCCGACGATCTAGCCGATTTCCTGCGCGCGCTCGACCCTGCGGTGCCGGTGATGGCGCTGGGGCTTGGCTCCAACATGATCGTGCGCGATGGCGGCGTGCCGGGTGTCGTCGTGCGGCTGGGCAAGCCGTTTTCCTTTGCCGAGCGGATGGGCGAGACGGGCCTTCGCTGCGGCGGCGGGACATCGGGGATCCTCGTGTCGTCCACGGCGCGCGATGCGGGCATTGGGGGCCTCGAGTTCCTGCGCTCCATTCCCGGCACGGTCGGCGGATTCGTCCGAATGAACGGCGGCGCTTATGGGCGCGAGGTCAAGGACGTGCTGGTCGATTGCGACGTGATCCTGCGCGACGGGACGCGGGCGACGCTTTCTCTCGCCGATCTCGGTTATCGCTATCGGCACAGCGAACTGGCGGCTGGCGCCATCGTCATCGCCGCGACTTTTGCTGGTCATCCCGCCGAACCGGTCGCGATCCAGGCAGAGATGGACCGTATCGCCGCCGCGCGCGAGGAAAGCCAGCCGCTGCGTTCCAAGACCGGTGGCTCGACGTTCAAGAACCCGGTGGGTCACAAGGCCTGGGCGCTGGTGGACGAGGCGGGATGCCGGGGATTGCGGATCGGCGATGCGCAAGTATCGGAGAAGCATTGCAACTTCCTGCTGAACCTCGGCGCGGCGACGAGTGCGGATATCGAGGCGCTGGGCGAGGAAGTGATCCGGCGGGTGAAGGAGAAGACGGGCGTGACGCTCGAATGGGAGATTCAGCGGGTGGGGGTGGATCGGTGAATATGGTTCGCCACCAGATGCCGTGCTCCTGCGAAGGCAGGAGCCCAGGGTTTCCGGGCACAGCGTTTGTGACCCTGGGCTCCTGCCTTCGCAGGAGCACAAAGTCATGACCCCCCTTCACATCGTCGTCCTGATGGGCGGCTGGGCGGCTGAACGCCCCGTGTCGATCATGTCCGGCGAAGGCGTGGCCGCCGCGCTGGAGGCGCGCGGGCACCGTGTGACCCGCGTCGATCTGGGCGCGACGCCTGCCGAGGGCCGCGACCTGCCTGCAAAGCTGATCGCCGCCGCGCCCGACATCGTGTTCAACGCGCTGCACGGCGTGCCGGGCGAGGACGGATCGGTGCAGGGCCTCATGGACCTGATCGGCATTCCCTATACGCATAGCGGCATGACTACCTCCGTCATCGCCATCGACAAGGTGCTGACCAAGCAGCATCTGGTGCCGCACGGCATCCCCATGCCCGGCGGCATGATGGTGAAGTCCGAAGCGTTGTTCGAGGGCGATCCGTTGCCGCGTCCCTATGTGGTCAAGCCCGTCAATGAAGGGTCGTCGGTCGGCGTCGCCATCGTCACGGCGGAGGGCAATTACGGCAATCCAATCGGGCGTCATACGGTGGGACCGTGGCATGATTTCGACGAGCTGTTGGCCGAGCCGTTCATTCGCGGCCGCGAACTGACCGTCGCGGTGCTGGGCGACCGGGCGCTGTGCGTCACCGAACTCAAACCCAAGGGCGGTTTCTACGATTTCGAGTCCAAATATACCGATGGCATGACCGAGCATATCTGCCCGGCCGAGATACCCGTAGAGGTGTCCGACTATATGCTGGCGGTGGCGCTCAAGGCGCATCGGCTGCTGGGTTGCAAGGGCACGTCGCGCTCCGATTTCCGCTGGGACGACGAGCGCGGGCTGGACGGGGTCTTTCTGCTGGAGGTGAACACCCAGCCGGGCATGACGGCGCTCAGCCTCGTGCCGGAGCAGGCGCGCCACCATCTGGGCATGGATTTTGGCGAACTGGTCGAGGCGATCATCGCCGAGGCGCTTTCCGGGGGTGGGACGGGATGACGGGCGAGCGGATCAAGCGCGGCACAGCGCCCGCCAAGGGCGGCGCAGCGTCACGGCCTAAGGGGCGGCCAAAGCCCCGGCAGGCGACATGGGTCGACCGCGCGGTGGCGATGCTGCCGTTCAGTGGCGAGACGCTGAGCCGTCTCCTGACTGGCCTCGTCGTGCTGCTGTCGGCGGGCGTGCTGTGGATGGTCGCGATGTTCTTCGGCCTGCCCGGCATCGCGGGACAGGAATTCGCTGCCTTCGCGGCCCGTTCCGGCTTTCGCGTGGCGAAGGTCGAAGTGAAGGGCGTCAAGCGGATGGACGAGACGCGCGTCTATAGCGAGGCGCTGCGCGAGGTGGACCGGTCTATGGTGTCGGTCGACCTGGTGGCACTGCGCGGTCAGATCAGGCGGATCGGCTGGGTCGAGGACGCGCGCGTGACGCGGCGGCTGCCCGGTACGCTGGTCATCGACATTGTGGAGCGCGTGCCGGTGGCGGTGTGGCAGCATGAGGCGAAGCTCAGCCTGATCGACGTGAACGGCGTGGTGCTGGAGCCGGTGGATGCGCGCGCCATGCCCGACCTGCCGCTGGTCGTCGGCCCCGCCGCGAACCGGGAGACACGCTCGCTCCAGTCGCTGATGGAGGCTGCGCCTGCGCTCAAGCCCCTGCTGGCGGGCGCGACATGGGTCGGCAACCGGCGCTGGGATCTGCGCTTTCAGTCGGGCGAGACGCTGGCGCTGCCGGAGGGAATTGCGCCCGCACAGGCGGCCTTGATGAAGTTCGCGCAGCTGGAGGGCGTCAATCGCCTGCTGGGGCGCGGCATCGTGCGGTTCGACATGCGCGATCCGGCGCGCTTCGTGCTACGCATGCCGTCGGAGGCGAAGCCGAGGGCGATCGACCCGGCGAAGGCTGCCAA
>JBEVNC010000130.1:0-71590 GCA_040508315.1 Sphingobium sp. | reverse complement strand
ATCATGCCCTGGCCGTGACCTTTATGCTATTCTTGGATCTCTGGCTGACGGATTGGTTCGGCGATGAGCTTTGCAATATGTGTCGCAGCGCTATGATTTCGACTGTTTCAAGCGACATGTCCGAGGCAGCATCGACCTTGAGGCGGATTTCGAAATCGGCTGCCGGGTCTACGATGTAAAAATCCTCCTCCACGGTCCAGAGGCCGTCGACAGGGTCGATAACGGCATCGATATAGCGCTTTGATCCAGAGTTCGAAGTCGTCTCAATATGCTCCGATCCCGTCAGGCGCGACGCACGCCCCGACGCCTTGAGGCGATAGGTGCCGGGCTGCATTGCCATATGCGGACCACAAATCAGATAGCCTGCTTCACCCGTGGTTCGAACCTCTCTTCGATGATAAGATCCAACTCTAGAATCCAGGCGAACATCGCTGCCCCAAAAGCGCATCACGCCGTCTCGTGACCAGTGCCTATAGGATTCATCTTGCTCCAGCACGCGGACCAACAGAGTTTCGGCACTCTGCGCCCAACTGATCCAGCCCGTATTTTGGCGCTCTGTTATCGCTGGGCGATTGAGTGGGACACGCCTGATAGCGTCGGCGATCACCGTGGCGTCATTCGTGTCGGGGAAATACGCTGCGGCAGCACCGCCCACTTCCCGGAAAACAGGGATGTCGCGAGCAAGAACGGGCATGCCATTATGGGCCGCCTCGACCAGCGGCAGGCCAAAACCTTCTCCCTCGCTTGCTGCGATAAGGCAATGGCAAGCGGAATAGACCATTTCGAGATATTCATCCGTTACAGACTCAAGCCAGAAGAGGCGCGTATTGAATTCCGGATGATTCAGCAGCGTCGCTGCAAAATCGTCCATCATCCAGCCAAGCTTTCCGACGAGGACCAAATTTACGACATCCCCATGGTTCCACAATGTCTCAAATGCCGCCAGGATGTGCTGGTGTCCCTTGCGCGGTTCAATGGTTCCCACCATCAGGAAGGAGCGCGCACCGCGCAATTTCTGCAATATGGTATTGGAGTCATGTGGCAAGCCGAGCGATTTGATGCTTTCCTCAGTATTGCCGCCTAAGTGAAACCAATCTATCGCTAAAGATCTTTCTCTTTTAGGTCCAACATAACCGAGAAAATTATAGCACTCGTCGGCAACAGACCGAGAAATACAGATCAGTCCATCAAATTGCACAACTGTTTTAAACCAATTGTGATAGCTTTTTCTCGCTTCGGGCAAAAAGAATTCAGGTAACATCACCGGCAGCAAGTCGTAGACAACGAAGCGGACCTTAACACCACGTTGTCGCCATTCCTGCAGAACGGCCGCTTGTTGTGGTACTACGACGAGATGCAGGTCGAGGCCGATAAATATATCGCCAGGATAGGGTTCGACCGCATCGTCCTCGAGCCAGCCCTCCCATGTTTCAAGAAATCGCGTGGTGAATTTTCTGGCATAGCGATAGCCGGTCTTGTCAAGTTCTGCGTAGACTGGCTCCACGATGAAGCCCGTAGGCGGGTGCATCAACCACTGCTTTAAGATTGACTTTACGACACGTTGAATACCCGTCCTTGCATCGACGAACGCTAAGGTGGAGACGTCGACCAGGATACGCCTGAGCCTTGGTCGAGGTGGTAGATTTCGACTGATGCAGGTGCTCAAACCGGCCCAGTCATGCTCGGACAGCACGAGTTCGCTTTCGGCTAATGCCTTGATCAGGCCGAATTCTTCGTTGACGCTTTTGGCATAATATTGCTCGATCGCGTCGGCATAGGCCTGCGCACAGCGGCGCGGCTGATGACGGCGTTCGATATGCGCCTTGGCTTTTTGTCCAAGAGACAGGCGAAATGTTTTATCCTGCCACAATTTTGACAGCGCCTCGACCAACTCCTCTTCAGTGAAATTATCGCTCATCAAGCAGACGCTATCGGCGGGAAGCTCGGCCATCGATCCGTTGGCGTTCACTATTGTGGGAAGGCCTGCGTTCATGCAATCGAGTACCGCAGCTGAAGTTTCGCCCCGCGATAGCGTACGCAGTTGAACGCCCACATCCGCAGTCGCAAGCCATTGCCGGAACACCGACGTGTCTGCCCATCCCGTTATACGGACGCGTCCCGCGGTCTCCTCTGCGGCAATCGCACGCGTCATCTTGGCGCCATAAGCGCCGCCATCTGCCTGGCCAACGAAGACGAGATGGCAACGAGGGTCTCGGGCAAGGGGGCTTCTGAGCCAAGCTGACAATAGACGGTCGTTCATTTTGGTGGATGCAAGAAACCCGAAGCTGCAAACAACAAGATCATCATCCCTGAAGCCGAAATATTGCCGCGCCTTGGTGCGGTCATGCGCGATGATGGGCTGCCGGAGCAGGGGGATAAGGGTCCAGTCGTCCGCGCTGTCGGGACCATACCATTCCCGCGCGAGCTGTCGGGAATAGTCTGCGTGCACTATGACGCCCAGAGCGTCCTGCAATACCTGCAGGTTGCAGGGATATTCGAACACTACGTCGCCTGAATCGGGGGCATTATGTCGCTTTTCGACGGCGGCCCAGCCATTCGCGTCGAGCAACGCCCTCGTCCAGACTCCGGATGCCTCTCCGGTTGCTTCCCGAAACGACACAATCCCGGACAGGAAGAAATCATGCAGGACTACGACTCCAGGCAGATCGCGCAAGAGCTCAAACATATGAGCATGGAAATGGGAATTGCCGAAATGATAGAGAATCCGGTCAAATTTATGCCCGTTCTCCCGGAACCAGGCCACGTCCCTAATCGGATAGTTCGCCAGAACCCCCGGGTCCGTGACCACATCCTGATGTATGATCACTTCTATCCGGTAATGTCGTGCAAGGTCAGGCAAAAGTTCAGCGCTATAATCACTGATGCCGCTCGGTTCTGGCGGCAGGGGTGAGATAAAGGCAAGTCTGGGACGTCGATCAAGCACCGGCAGTGATCGTTTTTGCGGCCGCTGGGCCTGACTTGCCTCAATAGCCCTCAACGCGCGAAGCGCCGTATCGTCCCAACTGAATTTTTCCGCCTGCTTCAGACCGTGCCGTTGCAATTCCAGGCGCATGTCTTCATTGTCCAGCACCTCCGCAATCTTGCGGCTCATGACTTTGGTGTTAAGCGGGTCGAACAAGGCGAGATCCAATCCGACCACTTCGGGCAAGCTGGACTTGTTGCCCGCGATCACCGGGCAGCCGCATTTCATCGCTTCCAGGACGGGCAGTCCAAATCCCTCATGCCATGAAGGGAATATGAACAGCTTGCAGGACCGATAGCATGCAAGCAGATCGTCTTCAGGAATGAAGCCGGTGAAAATCACCTCGTCAGAGTTCAATCCGACCTCATTCACGAGCTTCGATAGTCGAATACGGTCGGTGTCTTGCATGGAGCACACGATCGCCAACTGATGCTCGCGCCGCTGCTCGACAGGCAGGGCGGCATACGCATCGATCAGTCCCTCAATGTTTTTCCGGAAATCTATGCCTCCGGTATACATGACAAAGGGGCGTTCCAAGCCGTAGCGTCGTGCCAGATGAGGCGTCGGGTCCTCGCCATCAGGAAGAGGCGTGAAATGATCCTCTGCGGCACAGGATATGTTGATCGCATCTGCTTCGCTGGCACCAAGATAGGCGATCGCTTCCTGCCGAGATGATTCCGATATCGCCAGGATAAGATCCGCGTTTCGCATCTGGCTGAGACCCTTCTCATACCAAGGCAGGACCAGCGGGTTCTTGAGGTAGATTTCACGGTGAATGAGCGGAATGAGGTCATAGAGCACTGCCGCAGTTGGGACGATTGTGTTCAGCTGGCCGATGCTGGTGACGATGTTGTCCCCCAATCCTTCGAAGACCGATGTGACGACGATATAATCGGGCATGAGGCTGGCGAGCGCGCTTTCGCGCACCAGCTCGGCTGCGTGGCGGCGTTGCTCGTTAGTTTTTTCGGCCGCGTGATATGGAGCGGGCGCATGCCAGATAAAAATATTCTCCGGCGGTAGCAAATCTTGGAATGCCGCCCGAATAGGCTCGATCGTTTCGGTGAAGTCTCCATTCAGCGCGATGACGATCTCGTGGTTTCCACGATTACGTGCCATGCCCTTCGCAAGTGACAGGCTGTAGCGCCCGATTCCACGATGGCGATTGGATCCCTGCGCACCCTGTAAATCTATCACGATACGCATTAGTAATTGTTCCTGCTGGCTGAAGACAAGCGGTCCGCATGCTGAAGGCGCAGTCTTATTTTCTGCGCGGCGCCATTTAATTTTTCGTGCATTAATACAGGGGATAAAGGGGCCTCTATAGGCGTTACATTTTCATCAAAATTCAAATGAGTATCACTAGATACATTATGCTCAATAGGGACGTATGATGACGCAGTATCTGACTTGCGGGAGAGGTACGCCATCATGATGGCTATCTCAAAATTTCGATTTATTTGACGTTCCTCGCGAACGTGCTTTCCTATCCACCGTTTGATCGGATGAATGCCCTTTCGCCAATCATTTAATATACGGTCGAGTTCGAACCAGAATGTATAGGATTTCTTTGATTCTTTGGAGCGTGTGATGTCTCTATGAACATCTTCTCGGCCTTTGCCACTCTCGAGAAGGCCGAGATAATGCTCGAGGCCTTGTGGATCAGGCTTTCGTCCGAGATATGTCACAAATTCTCGAGTAATAAACACGCCATCGCTGCCTTCGTTCAATACCCGTTTAATCCGTGCACGGAACTCGTCAGATTCATAAATATTATCTAGAAAATGAACGCGGCCCAATCCGCAACGTAGTGCTCCAATATTCGCCTTTAATTCATGCATGTCTGGGGCGCGTCCTAGCAACTTGCTATAGGCGGCTTGCACAAAGGCAGCGACGGGCAGAGCTAGCATTTGGCTAACGCTTTCATTATCTTCGAAGACCATGGATTACTTCTCTGCCTTGTCGACCATTGTGATGTCCGAAGCGCTTGTGATGTTCAATCGCGCGTGGCGGATGGCGAGTTAAAGATAGTTTTCATGCCCTACCATGCGTTTGCTAAAGGACAAGTGGAGAGGTATCCATTCTCCGTGGCCGTGCGTGGCCGCGCCCGCCTTTGGTTCACCAAAGGCGTCTGATCCCTTGGGAGCTCGGACGAATTCCGCAAGCAGTGTATATGCCTACATCTGTTTGCAGTAGAGAAGCGAACGGTGACAGGCTTGTTTTCGCTGAGCAAAGGCAAGCCAATGAGCTCATCAAGCGATCGGCAAGGTCAGAGTGAGGCCTCACCAATTCCGCCTTCAACTGTGCAGATTGTACATATGCTGGTCATAGGCTTGATCGAAATCGGTGTAAAAATGCATATGACCTTCATGAAGGACGGAAAATCTTGAGCAGTGCTGGCGAACGTAATTAGTATCGTGAGAAATGATCAGCATGGCGCGATCACTTCTTTTTTGAAAAAGTTCAACTTCACATCTTTCATGAAAACGAACATCGCCAACAGCATTTATTTCGTCGATCAAATAACAATCAAATTCAATGATCATTGAAATGGCAAATGCCAGTCTGGCGCGCATACCTTGCGAGTAAGACTTTACCGGTTCTTTAAGGTAAAGGCCAAGTTCAGTAAATTGTGCGACGAAATCGATATTTTGATTATAATCCTGCTTATAAATCCGGCTGATAAATCGGATGTTGTCAAGGCCACTCAATGTTCCCTGGAACGCGCCACCAAATGCGAGGGGCCAGGATACCGACATTGTTCTGGTAACGCTGCCGGATGTTGGCTGTTCGGCACCGCTCACAAGGCGGACTAGAGTCGATTTTCCGGCACCGTTGCGCCCCAGGACGCCCAGCTTTTCTCCTCGGTCAAGGGTGAACGAGATATCGTTCAGGACGGTACGATCGCCCGATCGCGTCGGATATACCTTGAATACGTTTTCGGTTCTGATCACTCTGGCGTAATTCCTCTGCCGACCATGGCAACCTGGGCAAGTGCGAGCAACGACATACCGATGCACCAGCTCAGGAGATAGGGCACGTCATAATGAGCTTTGATGTGATCACCGAAATATCCTTCACGGACAAGCTCGACCCCGTTGACCATTGGCACATAAAGCATGAAATTTTGAATGCTCGTCGGCAGTGCGTCGATCATGAAACCCGCGCCCGAAAGAGGAAACATGATATAGGACGCAGGGTGCCAGAATCGTTCGACAAGCTCTGTCTTTTCTCCAACGGCACCCAGAAGCATTGCTAGGCTGGCCCCGAACCACGCCAGCAGCAGCCATCCACTTACGACTTTGAGAACGTCGTCGGGTGGGTCGACCCATCCAAGATAGATATAAAAGACACTGAGCGTAACGAACGAAATGGTTGCGCCGCCAGCTTCCAGTAAAATGCGTGCGAGGTAAATGTCGATCGCTTTGACATTGCGGTGATACATGAGGGCAAGGTTGGGTTCTATCGCACCGATGCACCTTGCCGGCATGTTGCGCCACAAAAGGACGCTGGAGTAGCCAGTAAGCGCGAATGCCACGATCGGTAACGATGATCCATGGCTTGCGTTGGACACTGTCCACAGAATTGTGACACCAGTGGTGAAAAGCATCGGTTCGACAAACAGCCACAGAAAGCCGATATTGTGCCGCCCGTAGCGGGTGAGCACTTCACGCATGAACAAGGCATAGATAACCCGGCCCTGTATTCCCGCGCTTCGGCGTATAGTGGAAAGCTGCGAAAAAGCGGTCACGCGGTTATCAGTCCCGATGTTCCAGCATGCCAGCGACCAGCATGCTGATAATGCCCCATGCGGCAAGGCCAAGGATGAAGGTTGAAAAAATGCCACGCCAGCGTCGGGGTTCCAACGGCTGATCAGGAATGTTCGGCTGCACGATGCGCTCCACATAGGCCTGCTTGCGATTGGCTTCGTTCCGGGCATCGTCGAGGGCCGCCATCGCACTGGCAAGTTGTTTGTCGGCAAACTGGTTTTCGAGCAACACGCGCTGATATTGGGCTGCGCGCGACGACAGGGACTGGCTGCTGCCTGCGACTAGACCAAGCTGTTTGTCGATCTCGTCGCTCAGGCTTTTTGCCCGGGCAACGAACACTTCAATTTGCGGATTTTGGGGCGAAACTGTGCGTGTTTCCGTCAACTGAGTCCGGGTCGCGATCAGTTCATCCTGTAGTTTTGAAATCATCTGGATCTGGACGGTCGCCTGTTTTTCAGGATCCACTACCCCGGCTGCGTTGCGATAAGCGGACAGGGCCAGTGCGGCGCTTTGCGATTTGTTCTTGGCCTCATCGACCTCTCTCTGTGCGAAGCGAATGAGGTCCTGTCGTCCGCGCTCATTGAGCGTGTTGACGGTGGCTTCGGCCATCTCCAGCAGTTGCTCGTTAAAGCGTGCGGCATCCTGCGGCGTGAAGGCGCGGACGGTCAGAGTGGCGATGGAAGATGAACTTTCATATTTCACCTCGACCTTCTTTTTATAATACTTGAACAGGTCCTCGAAACTGGCCCCTGTTCCCATCCCGGAAAAGCGGTCAAAGACAGATATTGATGGGGAAGCATAAGCACGGGCAAAAGTCTGGTTACGATTGATCGCACGCAGCGCATCGCGCGATTGCACATAATCCTGGGCCGCGTAAATCTCGTCCCCCGAATTGGCGAAGCCCGAGCTTTTGAACAATGCGCCAAGGCCGGTGGGTGCCGACTTTTCGGTGCTTCGGACAGTAAATCGCGATTCAGAAATATAAACGTCCGATGCAATCACCCCAAAATACAGGATAGCCAACAAGGTAGGCATGATAACGGTAATCAGAAATAACGGACCGATTTTCTGAAATCTGTTTGCGATCATTTCCGGAATCCGCATAATATACCGCGCGCTTCTCTTATTTTTTGGTTTACATTCAACGCCTTAATTCCCCTTCGGCGTGAGTGGTACCCCTAGACATAATTCTATCCCAAACCAAGCATTGTCCCGGGATAAAAGCAGGGTTCGCCCTAGCCGCCTCGCCGGTCCTCGTCCAGCAGGCTGTTGTCAACGCGGCTGCTTTTTCGCTTTGATCTAAAAGGGCAGGGTGCCCGGCGCCAATATGCTGGCGCTCGCGCGATATACGCGTCAGGGAGATTCATGTCGGGCGTCCTTGATCCGCCTGATTGGTTCAGCCATAGGTCACCGCCCCTTTCCCATGACTGCGTGTATGTTTGATAACAGGATCTGGCTGAGCCTCGATGAAAAAATCTCTTATGTCGATCCGATTGGCGAGCATGGCAGCTTTGGCAATGGCACTTTCAGGTTGCGCCATCATGTCATCCTCCGGGCCTTCCGCTCGTAGCATCATGGCCGAAGGCGATCACACAATCGACGACGCACAGATCAAGGTCGTAGACGTTACGGATTCGGTCGCGCGCATGGTTATTGCCAACACCCATCAGGTTTCTTTTGCCCATGAACTGGGTGAAGGCAGGCCGATCGGTTCGGTCATCGGTCAAGGCGATGTGCTTGACATCGCCATATGGGAGGCACCTCCAGCGACGCTGTTCGGCAGTTCCGGCAGTGATCTGCGGCTGGGTTCCACTAGTTCCGGCGCGCTGGCCCGGGGCACGTCGCTGCCTGAACAGATGGTCGATAGCGATGGCCAGATTACCATTCCCTTTATTGGCCGGGTGTTAGCCGCTGGGCAGACACCGCAGGAAATCGCGCGGACCATCACGTCGCGCCTGACCGGCAAGGCGCACCAGCCTCAGGCAATTGTGCGCCTGTCGCGTAATGCCGCGGCGAATGTCACTGTGGTTGGAGAGGTTGCCAACAGCGCTCGGGTGCCCCTCACATCGCGTGGCGAGCGTATCCTCGATATTCTGGCGACCGCGGGTGGCGTAAGGCAGCCCGTCGGGAAGATGACGGTGCAGATTACGCGTGGAATGACGGTTGCCTTGCTCCCTTTGGAAACGGTGATTCGCGATCCCCGGCAGAATGTCCGGCTTCAACCTGACGACATCATGACTATGCTCTATCAACCTTACAGCTTCACTGCCTTGGGGGCGATCGGAAAAAATGACGAACTGCCGTTTGAAGCGACGGGGCTGACGCTGGCACAGGCACTGGGCCGCATTGCCGGGCTGCAAGATTCGCGCGCCGATGTGAAGGGGGTATTTGTCTTCCGGTTTGAGGATCCCGCCGCGCTCGATCCAGCTATCCGAGCCGCAGCCCACCCCACACCGGACGGCAAGGTGCCGGTCATTTACCGTATCAATATGAAAGATCCGTCGAGCTTCTTCATTGCGCAAAGCTTCCCCATCCGGAACAGGGATGTTCTTTACGTGTCCAATGCACCGCTGGCTGACATCCAGAAATTTGTAAATGTCATCTACTCCACATTCCTCCCCGTCGCGACGACGGTGCCGGCATTGTAATTCTGGGGATGTCCCGGACTTGGAGTAGCGTTGTTGTGAAGCCTTTCTGGAATCTGTTGCCGCATCGTATCGAGCAGGCGATTACTAACCGTTGGGTCCGAGAACTCCGTACCAAATATCAACGGCGCCATCGCGAATCGGCAGTGGTGCCTGCCACGCTGGCGCCCAAGCGCCTGTATGTCGATCTAGCGGTCATTAGCAGGCACGATGCTGGAACAGGGATTCAGCGCGTGGTCCGGGCGCTCGCGCTCGCACTGATCAAAGAGGGACCGAAAGAGTGGGATATCCATTTCGTCGCAGCTGACCGGCGACGTCCCTATCATGGCATCTCTTGGCCCAAATCCGGCACGGTCATCGATCCTTCCGAAATGGAGGGGCGCCCTGGTGACTTGTTTCTGGGGCTTGATTTTTCCCTCGACACGATCCGCCGCTATCGCAGGCAGCTAACCCGGTTTCGCCGTAATGGCGGACGGTGCTGGTTTTTGATCTGCGACCTTTTGCCGGTGGAGAAACCTGAATGGTTCTCACCCAACAACGTCATTCGCTACAAGGCCTGGCTCGATACTATCGTTGGCATCAGCGAGGGCTTTCTGTGCATATCGGTGCAGACGGAGAGCGATTTGGGGCGCGTGCTGGACGCGCGTTACAGGCTGACTGACGGTTATCAGACGAGCATTGTGCCGATGGGCCACGATATCCGCGAATCCTATCTTGACAAGATGACAGCTGAGAGCGCGGCGAGTGTGCGGTTCGACACGTCTATCCCCTTTTCGCTGATGGTAGGTACGCTAGAGCCGCGCAAGGGTCATGCTGACATTCTGGCGGCGTTCACCGAACTCTGGCGGCAAGGCGCTGCAAACCGGCTAGTACTGGTCGGCCGGATGGGTTGGCAGATTGAGGAACTGCGCAATGCTATCCGTACACACCCGGAACATGGCGGCAAGCTGCTGTGGTTCGACGATGTGGATGATCCGGAACTAGAGCGTATCTATCAAGACTGTGAGGGGGTGATCATCGCATCCCATGCCGAGGGCTTCGGATTGCCGCTGATAGAGGCGCTGGGGCATGACAAGCCGGTGTTGGCCCGCGACCTCCCTATATTCTCGATCCATAAAGACCTAGGGGTCCGGTATTTTCCAGCCAATGCAGGCCCACGGGATCTCGCCATGTGTATCCAGCAGTGGGCCAATGACGTGCAGGCCGGACAGATTGAGGTAGTCCGGCCAAGTGCGGATTGGCAAGATTCCGCCAAAGCCTTGCTGTCGTCTATCGCACGACGGGTTTGACTCCCTGCGTGGGTCGCGCTGGAATTACGCCTCTGTGCTTTCCAAGGCATGGTTGACCAGTGATGAACCCTTGGCGACAGCGGGGGCCGTGACACAGGCGGGCGATGCCAGCGCCGCTGCCACCAAATTTGATTAGCAACACCGTATCGTTCGTTTCCAGCCAAATGGGTGAAATGCCCACACGTACAGGATATTTTATGGGTCCATATAGTATCAGTCGGCTTCTCTCGATTGCGTGCGCGGTCGATCCTTGAAGGTGTTTCGGTAAGCTGACTGCGCTTCATTTCCGTCCTCAATGAAGGACTCTAACTCAAAATGGAGGAGTTTCGGGGGAGCACGTCAGTCGACATCACAAAGCGCATTTGCAATAGGCAAGTGCTGCAAACCTTACCGTGAAAGATAGGCGCGACCTATGCCCATTGCCAGTTCCTTAATCTATCCTGTGATCCTGTGCGGCGGTGCGGGCACGCGCCTGTGGCCCTTGTCGCGCAAGGCATATCCCAAGCAGTTCGCGCATCTGGTGGACGATATCAGCCTGTTCCAGCGCGCGGCCAGCCTTGCCGATGGCGACGGGTTCGCGGCCCCCGCCATCGTGACCGGCGACCCTTTCCGTTTCATCGTATCCGAACAGTTGAGCGTGATCGACACGGTGCCGTCCGCGATCCTGATCGAGCCGGAGGGCCGCAATACCGCGCCTGCGATCCTGGCGGCCGCCCTCGTCCTGCAAACGCAGGACCCCGATGCGCTCATGCTGGTTCTACCGTCCGATCACCTCATTCCCGACCGGCAATCCTTTCAGGCCGCCGTCAAGGCGGCGAGCCAGAGCGCGCGGGACGGTTTCCTCGTCACCTTCGGCGTCGAGCCGGATCGCGCGGAAACCGGCTATGGTTATCTCGAAATGCAGGACCCGGCGGCCCGTTCCGCTTCGGTGCCACAGCCCCTCATACGCTTCGTCGAGAAGCCCGATGCCGACAAGGCCGAGGCCATGCTGTCGTCGGGCCGCTATCTCTGGAATGCGGGCATCTTTCTTTTTTCGGTCACGGCGCTGATCGAGGCCTATCGCAAGCACGCGCCCGATATGCTGGCGATTGTCGATGAGGCGGTGCGCACCGGGGCGACCGATCTCGGCTTTACGCGCCTGTCCGCGGAGGCATGGTGCCGGGCCCCGAACATCTCCGTCGACTATGCCATCATGGAAAAGGCCGAAAATCTGGTCGTCATGCCCTTTTCCGCAGGCTGGTCGGACCTGGGCGACTGGAAGAGCGTCTGGCAGGAAAGCGCGCCCGACGACGCGGGCAATGTCCGTTCAGGTCGCGCTACGGCCATAGATTGCAAGGGCAGCCTGCTGCGGTCCGAGGTCGATGGCCTGGAACTGGTCGGCATCGGCCTTGACGACATGATCGTCGTGGCCATGCCCGACGCCGTTCTGGTCGCGCCTCGCACGGCCAGCCAGCGTGTGGGCGAAGCGGTTTCCGTGCTCAGGTCCCGGTCCATCAAGCAGGCGGATGCCATGCCGCGCGATAACCGGCCATGGGGCTGGTTCGAAAGCCTGGCCATTGGTGATGGCTTTCAGGTCAAGCGGATCACGGTAAAGCCGGGACAAGCTCTATCTCTCCAGAGCCATCATCACCGGGCCGAACACTGGATCGTCGTGGCTGGTACGGCCGAGGTGACGATCGGTGATACGGTACGGTTGGTGGCGGCCAATGAATCCGTCTACGTTCCGCTGGGCGCGGTACACCGGCTTTCAAATCCGGGTAAGATCCCGGTCGAAATGATCGAGGTGCAGACCGGCAGCTATCTGGGTGAGGACGACATCATCCGCTATGAAGACCGTTATGCACGCAGCTGACCAAGGCATAGCCACACAGCCTGTCGCGATTGCCGATTTGATGGCGCTTTCCGGTGTCGCCTTCGGCACCAGTGGCGCGCGCGGGCTGGTCAGCGCGATGACGGACCGGATATGCTTTGCCTATACCTGCGGGTTTCTGCAGCATCTGGAGGATATCGGGCAGTTTTCGGCGGGGAGCCATGTGGCGATCGCTGGCGACCTGCGACCCTCTTCCCCGCGCATCATGGCCGCTTGCGCCGCAGCGATCCGGCACAAGGGCGGCCATGTCGATTATTGCGGCTTCGTGCCGTCGCCTGCTGTCGCCGCCTATGGCTTTGCGCAGGGGATCGCGTCGCTGATGGTGACGGGAAGTCACATTCCCGACGACCGCAACGGCATCAAGTTCAACCGCACCGATGGCGAAGTGCTCAAGGCCGACGAACTGGGCATCCGCGCCCAGAGTATCGCCCTGCCCGACCTGTTCGACGATCAGGGCATGTTGCGGGCGCCGGGGCCGGTTGGCCCGCTGGTCGATGTCGCGACGCCCTATGTGGCGCGCTATGTCGATGTCTTTGGCGGGCAGGCATTGCAGGGGCTGAAGCTCGGCATCTACGAACATTCAGCCGTCGGGCGCGACATTCTGGTCGCGCTGGTCGAACAATTGGGGGGGCAGGCCGTCCGCCTTGGACGCTCCGAAACCTTCATTCCCGTCGATACCGAGGCCGTGCGTGTCGAAGATCAGGCGCTTGCCCGGCAATGGGCGGACGAACTGCACCTCGACGCTATCCTTTCCACCGACGGAGATTCGGATCGGCCGTTGCTGGCGGACGAGGCCGGGGCATGGATCCGCGGCGACATATTGGGCATCCTGTGCGCGCGGGCCTTGGGCATCAAAGCGGTGGCTACACCGGTGAGTTGCAACAGTGCTGTGGAATTGTCCGGCCTGTTCGACGTTGTGCGTCGTACCCGCATCGGATCGCCCTTCGTTATCGAGGCGATGAATGTGCTGATCGCCCAAGGGCAGGCCACGGTATGCGGCTATGAGGCCAATGGCGGGTTCCTCCTCGGCACGGCCGTGGACGTGGCAGATATGCCCTTGTCCGCCCTGCCGACGCGCGACGCAGTGTTGCCGATCATCGCCGCGCTGGTCGATGCCCGGCGGCGCAGCATGTCGCTGTCTGCGTTGCAGAGGGAATTGCCTGCCCGTTATACGTTCAGCGAACGACTGCAGGACTATCCGACCAGCCAGAGCCAGGCGCTGATCGCCCACCTTCAGGACGGCAGCCAGACAGAGATATTGGCGCGGCTGACGCAGATGTTCGGCGCCCTCGCCGGGACCGCCGACGGGATCGATACGACCGACGGACTGCGCATCCATTTCGAGGGCGGCGACATCATCCACCTGCGCCCCAGCGGCAATGCACCGGAACTGCGCTGCTACACCGAAAGCGACACAAGTGCGCGCGCGGCCTGGTTGAATGAGGCGAGTTTGCAAGTGGTGTCTGGGCCCAGATAAAGCCGCCTTCTCGGGCGGGATATCTGCTTCGGCCGTTCAGATCCGCACCCGCTCCACCTCCGCCAGCGTGATCTCGTCGCGCCGCCGGTCGTAGATCTGCGTCGTGCGGGTCGAGGCGTGGTTGGCCATGGTGGCGGCATTTTTCCAGCGTGCCGCCATTTTTGAGATAGGTGGTGATCCTGGTCGCGCGGAAGCTCTGGTTACCGATGCGGGTTCCGATGGCCGATGCCTTAGTGCGGCGGCGTACCATGGCGTGGGCATCGGGGTGGGTCAGCGGGGCGGTGCCCAGCCTTCTGGTGGTGCGGAACAAGCGTGCCCTGGGGTCGGTCAGGCCGCAGGCCTCAATATAGGCCATCAGATACTCTTCCAACTGATGGTGGTAGGGCGAGTCGTGCCGCTTGCCGCCCTTTTCGTGGAGGCGCAGCATAGCCTGCGGCCCTGCGCGAACAGATCTTCGCGCTTCATGGCGAGCGCCGCGCCGACGCGCGCGCGATAGCCCGCAATACATCTGTGACGATAGGGGATCATTTCACCAGCTTCATCAGTGAGCAGGTGCATGCAGGTCGCTATGGTTCGGCCAGCGATGTCGTGCGCGCGGGGCTTCGACTGCTGGAAGAGCATGAAACCAGAGCGCGGGTGCTTCAGGAGGCGCTGATCGCGGGCGAGCAATCGGGCGAGCCGCGCCCCTTCGACAGCGAAGCCTTTCTGACCAGGATGCGTGCGAAATACGCGGCCAGGCATGGCGAGGAGGACGTACCGGCTTTCGCCGATGGCGGAGGTCCATATGGAAGGGATCTGGCTTTATACGCTGGACCGCTCATCACTAGCGCAGGCCGATAGCTATTATGAGGATCTGGTCGCGGTGTTCGAGGCGCTGGAGTCGGGTGTGAAGCGGGGCTGCATGGTCGATCTTCGTTCCGGCTATCGGAAACATGCCCGAGGCGCCCATATGATCTATTTCCGGCAAGAGGATGACCGGGTGGATATCACCCGTATCCTGCACGCCAGACAGGAGATGGAGCGCCATCTTTCTCGATAGGCTTGTCGGAGAGGCGCGCAGTAGAAAGCAATTCGTGCTTTCGAGTAGAAATTGCCAAGGCGGCATATCGGGCAGGAAGGGATCATGATGGCCATACCGCAGGGCGAACTGTTCCGGCTCGACAGCCCCCTCATCGGCGAGATCCGCGGCGAGCGGTGGACCTGCAGACGCTGAAGCTGCAGATCGGCTTCCAAAATCCCCTCTCCAACTTCCGCATCGCCATGCGCCAGATCGCGGCCGCCAATGCCATCCCCGACTATGACGTGCAGCTGATCGAGGATCTGCCGGACGCCGACGCTAGTCCAGTAAGGCAGGTCGCAAGCCAGCGAAAGCCAGGGCCGTAATTTCCCGCCGACTGCAACCGGCCATCGAAAATCAGCCCGACAGGGAGTGACAGGCGATTGAAAGGGACCGCGGCCGGATCGTGCTTGTCAGAGAGCGACATTCATCGCCCTCCCCGATTCGCGCATCCGCAGCGCCACGGCCCTATTCCTAATTGAAAGCACGAACCATAAAGCCTTCTGCCTCGCCCCGCGTACGGATCGGTGGGAGCTAGGATCATCGCTGGATAACCAGCTACCGACCTTGCGCCGCCAAATCCGCCACCTTGGCTATCTTTTGCAGTACTGAAGCGGGGGCGGATAATCTTGGGCTCACCTCAGAGCAATGCCAGATAGTCCGCCCAATATTGCGTCATCTTCACGCGCTCGCCCCAATGCTCGCCGCGCAGATAAGCGCGTCGGACATCATTGCTCTCGACATGGGCCAATTGCCGCTCGATTGCATCGGGAAGCTATTTGCGGCTTTCGTCGAGCAAAGTGCTAGCCACGGCGCGAAAGCCTGGCCCGTCATCTGGGTTTTGTCATAGCCAAGGCGTCTGGGCGCCGCATTTACGGTATTCTCGGACATAGGCCGCTCGTTCGACCGGATGCTCGGAAAGAGATATTTTCCGTTGCCGCTGATGGGATAAAGGTCTTTCAGCAGCTTCATGGCCTGGGTGCCAACCGGGACGCGATGTTCTCGGCCCATTTTCATCTTGTGATCAGGAATAGTCCAGATTGCAAGATCGGGGTCGAACTCGTCCAACTCCGCATGGCGAAGCTCGCCGGGCCGGACGAATGTATAGGCGGCCATCATAAGAGCGATGGCGACACTGGGCTGGCCGTCATAGCCCCACATGGCGCGCAGCAATTCTCCCACTGCGCCGGCTCTATGATGGCGGCGCGGTGGACGACCTTGGGCGTGATCAGCGCGCTCCGCACTCCCGGTGACGATGGCATAACGAAGGATGCTGCCGCAGGTAGGTTAGCAAGCGCCGAGCCGCCTCGTATCGCCCCTTTGCCTCAACGACGCGCAGGACAGTCAGGATTAGGCGCGGTCAACTGCCCGACAGGCCGCTCTTCGATCAGGGGCTCAGCGGATCGCAGCAACCAGCGAATCTTCTCCATGATCGCTGCCAAGCGGCCTTCGGCTTCAAGCTTGGCGGTCCATTCGTCCGCCACGGCGCCGAACGTGTCCTCGCTACCGATTCCGCCACGCTCCTCGTGATCTTCTTGTAGGCCGAAGGATTGATGCCCTTGTCGACGAGCTTGTGAGCGGGGCCATGTTTCTCGCGCGCCTCCTTGACAGACACTTCGGGATGTACGCCCAGTGCCAGGTTGGCCCGCTTGCGTGCATGCTGGAAGTTCCAGCGCCAATAGCTCGTGCCGTTCGGCTTTATGAAGAGATACAGTCCGTGCATGTCCGCGAGCTTGAACGGCTTGTCGCGGAGCGCGACGAATGGCGGCATGTGTAAGCATGACGAAACTTCCCGGCCTTTGATGCCGAAAAAATACCGCCAGGATCGGAGAGAAATAAGGGACGCACCCGGACAAGATACCGTCAGACGCCTGTCAGATACCGCAATTTCCGGACGGCAAAAATGGCCGAAATCAGAGTAAATGGTGCCCGGGGACGGAGTCGAACCGCCGACACTGCGATTTTCAGTCGCATGCTCTACCAACTGAGCTACCCGGGCATACGCTTATGCGGGCAGGCTGGCCGCCCCGCGTCGCGGAGCGCTGCCTATAGGCGTGGGCCAAAGGGCCTGTCCACCCCAAAAAGTGGTGTGGGGTGATCCATCGGGACGAATTTCGTCCGTCCTCAATCCTCGTCCCCCGAGGCGATGGGCAGGCTGTCTTCCTCGTCGTCGCCAGTGGGTCTGGCAGGGGTGCGATATTCCTCGCCGAACCAGGCGAGAAGGTCGCGGTCGCGGCAGCCCCGGCTGCAAAAGGGCTTGAAGGGCGGGTCGATCGGCTTGCCGCAAAGCGGGCATCCGTCCTTACGCGGCATGACAGGCGCCCATGGCGAGGTTTGCGTCGCCTTCCACCGTCAACGGTCCGCCGCGCCGCCGTTCCAGCGCGGTGCGCCAGTCGGGCGTGCGCTTGATCAGACCGGCGACAGGCGCTGCGACGGTGAGCGTGACCGCGCCCGATCCGCTGCCATGGCGTTCTGCTACGCGCAGTGCAGCCAGCGCGTGCGCCGTCACCGGGTCGCCGCGCAGCAACTCCATCAGCGACGGGCGCTCGCGCCTGCGGATGATCTGGACGAAGCCGAAACCGTTCACGGCGGTCCGCTCGAACGGCAGGACCATATATTTGTCGATCTGGGCGGCAGCGATCAGGCGCTCGTCCTTGTTGTTCATGGTGGGCAGGTCAATGCCGACCGAGCCGGTGATCCCCATGCGGCGGATCGCCAGCGCGGCGAGCTTCGCACCCTTGGGTCCCAACTGTGCGGGCGGGGCGACGCCGTCCACGTCGATCAGGGTCATGGCGGGCGTCGGGTAGATGCGCAGCGCCGCATCCTCCAGCACGACCTCGCCGGTCATCGCTTCGCTCAGCAATTCGCTCCAGCCATGCTGCTCCAGCCAGTCCGGCTCGTGCGCCATGCAGGTGCGGCCGGGGGTGCCGGTTGCCTGGATGCGCTGGAGGAGGGAAGGGGCGGGCGTGGCGCGCGATCCGGGCGCAGCGACGCGGCCAGTGGCACGCTTGGGACGAACGCCGCCCAGGCCTTCCTCGGCGATGGCCTCGCGGAATATCTCGACCAGGATCGCGGAGCCTTCCGCGACCTTGGGCGGAATGGGTTCGATCAGCACTTCCTCGCCGCCGTCGATGCGCGCGATGCCGCGCTTCTTGGGGATGATGGTCTCAATCAGACGGGCAGGCAGGATCGCGCCCGCCCGCGCCTTGCCATCGGTGCGCTCGATCAGCGCCTCCAGGATGCGGCCATGCGCGACGAGCGCGGCGCGCGCCTCCCCCACGCCGTCCTCGTAAAGCCATTGGAGCTGGACGGGAAAATCTTCGGTCATGGGAGCAATCCTGCAGCGCTCAGCAAGGCGCGGGTTTCGTGGAGGGGCAGGCCGATCACGCCCGATGGGCTGCCCGACATCCACGGGATGAGCGCGGCAGCGCGCCCCTGAATGGCGTAGCCGCCCGCCTTGCCATGCCATTCGCCGCTGGCGACATAGGCATGGATCTCGTCGAGATGAAGCTGCTTGAACAGCACGATGCTGGTGGACAGGCGGTGGCGTGCGGTCCCGGCGGCATCGATCAGCGTGATGGCGCTCAGCACGCGGTGGCGGCGGCCGGAGAGCAGCGTCAGGCAATCGCGCGCGGTCTTTTCGTCCTCCGCCTTGGGCAGGATGCGACGACCGGCAGCGACCACCGTATCGCCGGAGAGGATGGCGGCGCCGGGATGGCGCGCGGCGACGACCGCCGCCTTCTGCGCCGCAATGCGCGCGGCATAGGCGGGCGGCAGTTCGCCCTTCAGCGGGCTTTCGTCGATATCGGCTGGGTCGACGGCGTCCGGCTCGACACCGATCTGGGCGAGGAGATCAAAGCGACGCGGCGACGCCGAGGCCAGGATGAGGCGGGGGCGAGCGCCGAACGTTTGACTCATCGAACCGGCGCTCAGGCCGGTCCCGGGCCGCCCCGTCCGGGCATGTAGCGATAGGTGATGCGACCCTTGGTCAGGTCATAGGGGGTCAGTTCGACCAGCACCTCGTCGCCGACGAGGACGCGGATGCGGTTCTTGCGCATCTTGCCTGCCGTGTGGCCGAGTATTTCATGCTCATTTTCGAGGCGGACGCGGAACATGGCGTTGGGCAACAGCTCAACCACCTGTCCGCGCATTTCGAGAAGTTCTTCTTTGGCCATGACAATCCGTTTGATGACAATTGCGCGGCGCATAGCGCCAAAAACGCGACAAGGGAAGAAGAAGCAGTACCACGGGATAGGGCTACCGGGCGGCGATGTCTGCCGCGTCGCCAATGGCCGCGAATATCCGCGCCACCTCGGCCGCACTCGTGCAGTAGGGGGGCATGACATAGATGGTGTTGCCGAGCGGCCGGAGCAACAGGCCGCGCTCCAAAAAATGCGCGCGCAGGCGGGGCGCGACATTGGAGAGATAGCCGCTGTCGGCCACGATGAGGTCGACGGCGGCGATGGCGCCGATGCGGCGGGGATTGGCGAAACGCTGATCGGCGGCGAGGGTCGCAAGGCCCGCATCCATCGCGCTGCCGAGTGCAGCGATGCGGCCGGGCACGTCTTCCGCGTCCCAGATCGCGATATTGGCGTTGGCGGCGGCGCAGGAAATGGGATTGGCGGTGAAGCTGGACGAGTGGAAGAACATGTCCGCCCGGTCCTCGCTATAATGGGACGCGAAAATGGCCTCGCTGGCCAATGTCGCGGCGAGAGGGACCGCGCCGCCGGTCAGGCCCTTGGCAAGACAGAGTATGTCGGGCGTCACTCCGGCCTGCTGACAGGCGAGCATCGTGCCGGTGCGGCCCCAGCCAGTCATCACCTCATCCGCGATGAACAGGACGTCGTGGCGCGCGCATATGTCCGCCATCGCGCCTAATGTGCCGGGACCGTAGAAGAGCATGCCGCCCGACCCCAGGACCAGTGGCTCGACGATGAAGGCGGCGGGCTTTTCCGGCGCGGCGCAGAGGCTCTCGAGAGCGTCGAGCGTCGCCTGTTCGCGATCCTCGGCGGGATAGGGCACCGTGTCCACGTCGAACAGCAAGGGGGCATAGGCGCGGTTGAACGCGCCGCGCTCCCCCACCGACATCGTGCCGATGGTGTCGCCATGATAGCTATGTTCCATCACGACGATGCGATGGCGGGGTTCGCCGCGATTATGCCAATGGCCGAGCGCCATTTTCAGCGCGACCTCCACCGCCGTCGATCCGCTGTCGGAATAGAAGACGCGCGGCAGGCCGGTCAGGCGGACGAGGCTGTTCGCGAGCTTTTCCGCGGGCTCGTGCGTGTATCCGGCAAAGATCAGCTGGTCGAGGCGGCCCGCTTGGTCGGCGATGGCGGCGGCGATGCGCGGTTCGCAATGCCCGTGGGTGATGACCCACCAACTCGAAATGCCGTCGATGAGCGTGCGGCCGTCGGCGGTGTGGAGATGCGCGCCGGACGCGGAGACGATCTGCGGGATCGCTTCCTTCAGGCCATGCTGGGTGAAGGGGTGCCAGATGGGGGAGGTCATTGCATGGCGGCCCTTATGGCGGCGAGATCGATATAGGCGGCGATGGCGGCGGCGAGGCTGGCCCGGTCGAGCGGGTCGAGGCGCGGCAGTCGGCCGAGCAGCGGGATGCCGGACAGGGCTGGCACGGTGCGTTCATTGTCGGGATGCGCGTCGCCGACCATGACGATGCCCGCAATGGACACGCTGCGTTCGCGCAGCGCGGCGATGCTGAGCAGGCTGTGGTTGATCGTGCCAAGGCCCGAGCGGGCGATCAGCAGGACGGGCGCGGCCCACTGAGCGAACAGGTCGGCCATGAAGTAGGGCGGGTCGCGGCGGATGGGGACGAGCACGCCGCCCGCGCCTTCGATGACGAGGGGACGGGGGGAGGGGAGTTGGAGGGAGGCGGTGTCGATTGCGACGCCCTCCGTTTCCGCTGCGAGATGAGGGGAGGCGGGGAGGGAGAGGCGATAGGCTTCGGGCAGGACATTGGGGGAGAGGCTTAAGGACCCCAACTCTGTCACGCTCAGACTATCCGTCCCATCCTCGGTCCCCGCCTGTATCGGCTTCCAGTAGGACGCCCCCAACGCCCCCGCCAATCCGGCGGCCACAACGGTCTTGCCAATGCCGGTGTCCGTGCCGGTAACGACCAGAACCCCGCTCATGGATTCGCCTCCAGCGCGGCCTGCAATATGGGTGCGAGGGCATCGATGTCGGCGGTCCCCACATTCAGCGTCAAGGTCACCCGCAACCGCGCCGTCCCGGCCGGCACCGTAGGCGGCCGAATCCCCCGAATGTCGAAACCCGCCTCCTGCAACGCCCCGGCCACCGCCATCGCGCGCGAATCCTTTCCGAGGATGATCGGCAGGATCGGGCTGACCGGCGCATCCAGTCCCAGCGGCGCGCAGATCGCCCGTCCGGCATGCGCGCGCAGGGCATCGAGGTTCGCGCGGCGGTCGTCCGACACCTCGATACGGTCGATGGCGGCGCTCACCGCGACCGCGATCAAGGGCGAGGGGGCGGTCGAAAAGATGAAGCCCCGCGCGCGATTGACCAGATAGTCCTTCACGATGGCAGGCCCGGTGACGAGCGCGCCCTCCACCCCCATCGCCTTGCCGCAGGTGTGAAGGACGATGATATTGTCGCGGCCCTCCCACGGCGCGGCAAGGCCGCGGCCGCCCGGACCGATGATGCCGGTGCCATGCGCTTCGTCCACGATCAGCACCGCGTCATGCCGGTCGGCGACCGCGACCAGATCGGCGAGCGGGGCGATGTCGCCGTCCATCGAATAGACGCTCTCGACTGCGATCCACGCCGTGCCGCGCCCGCCATCGACCCGCCAGCGGGCGATGGCGTCCTCCACGGCTGCCGCGTCGTTATGCGCTGCAAGGACATGGGGGGCGCGGGTCAGGCGGATGCCTTCATGCACGCTGGCATGGACGAGTTCGTCGGCGACGATCAGGTCGCCCGGCTGCGGAAGGGTCGCGAGCAGGGCGGCATTGGCGGCGAACCCGCTGGAGAAGAACAGCGCGGCCTGTGCGCCGAAGAAGCGCGCCGCCTTGTCCTCCAGCGCCTCATGCTCCGGGGCGTTACCGCGCAGCAGCCGCGATCCGCCGGCTCCCGCAGGCACGCCGCGCGCCGCAGCTTGCGCAATGGCGTCGGCGATGGCGGGGTCGCCAGCGAGCGCGAGATAGTCGTTGGATGCGAAGTCGATGCCCGCACGCGGGCTGAGCGTGCGGCGGCGGCTGCGCGTGTCGAGGGCGGAGAGACGCCGGGAGAGGGAGCCAAGCGGAGACATGGCCGCGCTATAGGCGATGTCGGCGGCGGGGCAAATGGCGGGGATGGGCCGATGGCCCCGTGGCGCGTTTCGAGCGCGCGCCGTCCGCGCGATTGCCATAGGCTTCTTGGGCTCACCGCATTTTCCGCATGACCTGAACCCAAGGCGGCGCTATCCCGCCCCGATGACCCGCGCGCCGCAGCATTGGAAAGACACGGCAAAACCATGCTGACCGCCGTCGATCGCTATATCGCCCGGCTGGTCGCCGTGCCGTTGCTCGGCAGCCTCGTCATCTCCGCGATGCTGCTGGTGCTGGACCGCATGCGCCGCCTGTTCGATTTCGTCGCGACGGAGGGCGGACCGGTCAGCGCCGTGTGGCGCATGCTTGCCAATCTGCTACCCGAATATCTCGGCCTCGGCATTCCCATCGGGCTGATGCTCGGCGTCCTGCTGGCCTTTCGCAAGATCGCGCTGTCGTCCGAACTGGACGTGTTCCGCGCGGTCGGCCTCAGCTATTGGCGGCTGCTGCGCGTGCCCTACATGTTCGCCATCGCGCTCGCGATACTGAACCTGGGCATCGTCGGCTTCCTCCAGCCCTACAGCAAGTTCGGCTATGAGCGGCTGCGCTTCGAGCTGCGCACCGGCGCTCTGGGCGCGTCGATCAAGGTCGGCGAGTTCACCAATCTCGGCGAAGGCATGACCATCCGCATCGAGAATAGCGAGGACAGGGGGCGGCGGCTGACCGGTATCTTCGCGCGCATGGCGACGTCGAACGGGCGGACGCTGGCCGTATCGGCGTCGCACGGCCAGTTCCTCGCGACCGACGATCCCGACACGATCATCCTGCGCCTAACCGACGGCATGCTCATTCAGGATGCGCCCGATTACCGCACGCCGCGCACGCTCAGCTTTTCGTCGCACGATCTGCCGATCAAGCTGCCCAAGATCGACAATTTCCGCGATCGCGGCGACGGCGATCAGGAACTGACGCTGCCGGAACTGGTGGCCGAGGGGTTGAGCGCCAAGTCGACGCCTTCGGAACGAACGCTCGCGTGGTCCAATTTCCATTACCGGATCGTGGAGGTGGCAATGATGCTGTTGCTGCCGTTGGCGGCCATCGCCTTCGCCATTCCGCCCAAGCGGTCCACCTCGGCGCTCGGCGTATTCCTGTCCATCGTGATGATCGTGACCTATCACAAGATCAACCAATATGGGCAGTCGGTGGGCGCTCTGGGTTTCGTCAATCCGATCATTGCGCTGTGGGGGCCGTTCATCCTGTTCTCCGGCCTGATCGTGTGGATGTATCATGTCACCGCGCATGTGCCCGGCGGCCAGCCCATCGGCGCGCTGGAGCGGCAATTCGCCAAGCTGGCGAGCCTGATCGTGCGGATCGTGCGTCCGCGCCGCAAGCGCAAGGGTGAGGCGGCGTAGGAGCGATGCAGATGATGAGCTTCTTTCCGTCGCGCGCGCTGGCGTTCTACATGGGGCGTACCTTCCTCACCCGCTGCATCGCGATGCTGGCGATGCTGGTGCTGGTGCTGCAGGTTCTCGACCTGCTGAGCGAGGCGGGCCATGTGCTTGCCCATCCCGGCAATGGCGAGGCGGAGCTGTGGCGCTATGTCTCGCTGCGCATGCCGCAGATCACGGCGACCTTCCTGCCGTTCGCGGTGCTGCTCGGTACGCTGGTCACGCTCACCACCCTGAACGCCAATAGCGAGGTCATCTCGATGAAGGCGGCGGGTCTGTCCGCGCATCAGATCTTGGCGCCGCTGGTGCTGGTGGCGGGCGTGATCTCCGCGATCAGCTTTACCTTTAACGAACGCATCGTCGTGCGCGCCACCGCCACGCTGGAGGCGTGGGACTCGGCCGGATTCGGCCCGGTGCCGCCCGATAGCGGGGTGAAGTCCAACGTCTGGGTGCGCGACGGCGAGGATCTGTTTCACGCCGCCTTCATCTCGGGCAAGGGCAATGCCGTGACCATGCGGGAGGTCGCGATCTACGACCGGCAGGGCGGCAATCTGGTCTCGACCATAGAGGCGCCGCGCGGTCGCCGCGATGGCAATGCCTGGCTGCTGGAGGATGCGGTGCGCTTCGACGTGGCGCGGGGCAGCGTCCAGCGGGTAGGCAATATCCGCGTCGCGCCCAATATCCGGCCCGACCAATTCACCCTGTCGCGCGTCGATCCCGAGGGTCTGTCCTATTGGGAACTGGGCGAGGCGATCACCGAGTTGCACGCCGCCGGACGCCCGACCGCCGAACTGGAGGGTGCGCGCTGGCACAAGATTTCGGGGCCGCTGTCGGCGCTGCTGATGCCGCTGCTGGGCGCGGTCGCGGCGTTCGGCGTCGCGCGGTCGGGCAAGCTGTTCGTGCGCGCTGTCATCGGCATGGCGCTGGGCTTCGGTTTCTTCGTGGCCGATAATTTCGCGCTGGCGATGGGCGATCTGGGTGCCTACCCGCCGTTCCTCGCGGCCTGGGCGCCGTTCATGCTGTTCTTGCTGGTCGGTGAGGCACTGCTCGTCCACACGGAGGAATAGGCCTTTTGGTCATCCCCGCATGGGCGGAATGACAGGATTCTTATGCAGGCACGCTATCGCGCCGTGCGGGCGCCCATCGTGCTCCGCGCCAGCCGCGTCACCAGCGGCAGCAGCCCCGCATGATTGGCAGGATGATAGGCCGAATCCGGCGTCATCATCTCCATCAGCCGCCGGTGCGCCGGGCCGAGATTATGATAGGGCACGCTGGGCAGCAGGTGATGCAGCGCATGATAGCGCAGGCCCACCGGCGCCCA
The DNA here is from genome assembly GCA_040508315.1 of Sphingobium sp. Lineage (GTDB taxonomy): Bacteria > Pseudomonadota > Alphaproteobacteria > Sphingomonadales > Sphingomonadaceae > Sphingobium. The sequence continues at coordinate 46,450 of JBEVNC010000130.1, read as the reverse complement.
CAGTTCGGGCAGCAGGCCCGGCGGCGGCACGTTGACCGAGTCGAGATATTGCTCCGTCACGCTCATCGGCTCGCCCTCATTCTCCCACAGATGCGCGACCAGGGTGCGGATCTGGTTCAGCACCATCAGGCCCGACATCACGCCAAGGAAAATCAGGAAAGCACGCAGTGGCACGACGCCCGTCGCCACCATGGTCAGCAGGGCGATGGCCCAGATGCTCGCGGCCGCCTCCTGCCACAGCCAGAGGCGGCGGAACGCGCCTTCCGGCTGGCGGCGGCGATAGGCCGGATTGGTGGCGAGCGCCGAATAGGAGGCGACCGTCTTGGCACGCAGCGCCGGAATGACGAGGCCGAGCGGCGTCAGCAGGGCGAAGCGGACCAGCACGGCCACGGGCGCGAGCGCGGACGCTGCGACGAACAGCGGCAGCGTCCATGGCTTCATGAGGGCCAGCGGCAGATATTCGGGGTCTTGCGCGGTGCCGTAGCGGGTGCGGGCATGATGCTGCGTATGGACATTTTCATACATGAAGCTGGGCACGAGCATCGGAATGCCGACCAGCAGGTTCCAGCCGAGGCGGAAGCCCGGCAGGTCGCTCGACTTCATATGGGTCAGCTCATGGATGAAACTGCCCGCGCGGTAGAGCGCCAATATCGCCACCAGCCCGCAGGTGATGGCGGCGAGCGGATCGCCGATCCGGATCGCGCCCGCCAGTGCGCCATAGCCGACCAGCACGGACAGGCCCATGTCGGTCCAGTAGATGGCAGGGCGCGCCTTCGCATATTCGCGCGACAGGTCGGCGGCGGCGCGCAGCATCGCGTCGTCTTCGCGCCGTGCCTTGCGGTCGGCGGCTGTGATGGTTTCCGATATTCCCATGGCGCTGTGCATAGCCTTAGATAGTGGCTAGATCGTGGCGTCGCCACCCCGGCGACCGGCGCAGCTTGACAAGCGCGCCCGCTGAACCGCAGTGAACCCGCCTATCGCAAGGGAAGGACGCGCCTTGGCACAACAGGACATCATCGTCTCGCCGGTCGAGGGCAAGCGCGATCTGGAGACTTTCATCGACTTCGCGTGGGAGGTCTACAAGGACGATCCCCATTGGGTCCCGCCGCTCAAGATGGACATGCGCGAGCTGCTGACGCCGGGTAAGAACCCCTTTTTCGAGCATGCGGAGGCGCAATATTTTGTGGCGCGCAAGGGCGGCAAGGTGACGGGCCGCATCAGCGCGCATATCGACCGGCTGGCGCAGGGCATGCCCGCCGAGCAGGGTTTTGGTCCTGGCACCGGCAATTGGGGTATGTTCGATGCGCTCGACCCGGTGAGCGCAGCCGCGCTGATCGCGGCGGCGGAGGACTGGCTGCGCGCCAAGGGCGTGACGCGCGCCATCGGTCCGATCTCCCTTTCGATCTGGGAGGAGCCGGGCGTCCTCACCAACGGCTTCGACCATCCGCCGACCGTGATGATGGGCCACCACCGGCCGGAATATTCCGGCTGGATCGCGGCGGCAGGCTATGCGCCGGTCAAGCTGCTCAACACCTATGAACTGGACATCACCAAGCCCTTTCCGCCGCTGATCCGCCGCGTCATCGAATCGGGCATCAAGAACCCGCGCATCACCGTGCGCAAGGTCGACAAGTCGAAGTTCGCGCAGGAGGCGGCGACGATCCTCGCCATCCTGAACGATGCATGGGGCCGCAACTGGGGTTTCGTGCCGATCACGGACACGGAGGTCGCGTTCACCGGCAAGAAGCTCAAGCCCATCGTCTATGAGGATCTGATCCGCATCGCCGAACTCGACGGCGAACCAGTGGCGTTCATGATGACGCTGCCCGATCTCAACGAGGCGATCCGGCCGTTCAACGGACGGCTGTTCCCGTTCAACATCCTCAAACTGTTGGGGTGGCTGCGCAAGCCCAAGGTAAAGACCATGCGCGTGCCGTTGATGGGCGTGCTGCAGCGCTTGCAGAACTCCCGCATGGCAAGCCAGCTCGCCTTCATGCTGATCGAGTCGATCCGGCAGGCGTCGGTGGCCGAATATGGCGCGACGCGGGGTGAGATCGGGTGGATCCTGGAGGATAATCAGGGGATGAACGCCATCGCCACGGCCATCGATTGCCGGATCAACAAAAGCTACGTCATCTATGACCGGGTGCTGGGCTGAGGCGCCGGTCATTCCCGCCCTCGCAAGGATGACGACCGGGCAGATAAGCATGATCGACGACCGTAAAACCCGCATCGCCGACAGCTTCGGCCGCGCCGCCGCCACCTATGACGACGCGGCCGCGCCGCAGCGCCAGGCCGCCGATCTGGTCGCAAGCCTCGCGCGGCGGCAGCGTGTGGCAGACGATGCGCGCATATTGGAGGTCGGCTGCGGCACGGGCCTGCTCACCCGGCATATCCGGGAGGGCTGGCCGATGGCCGGGCTGGTGGTCAGCGACCTGTCGCCGGCCATGGTCGGCATGGCGGCGAAGGATGCGATGATCGCGGGCACTTTCCTGCCGATGGATGGGGAAGCGCCCGCATTCGACGGACCTTGGTTCGACCTCATCCTGTCCAGCCTCGCCTTCCAGTGGTTCAGCGACCTGCCGGCGGCCATTGCGCGTCTCGTCGGCCTGCTGCGGCCGGGCGGGAGCCTGTTCTTCTCCACCATGGGCGCGGACAGCTTTGGCGAGTGGCGCGCGGCGCATGATGTGGCAGGGCAGGTGGCAGGAACGCCGGGCTATCCCACGCTGGAGGGGCTGCGCGCGATGCTGGCCAATTATCCCGACGCCTTCGCTTTCGAGGAGCATTGGCGGCATGATTTCGGCGGTGCGAAGGGGTTCCTCGCGCATCTGAAAGCCATTGGCGCGACGGTCCCGGCGGGCGGGCATGCGGCCCTTTCACCGCTTGCGCTGCGCGGCGTGATGCGCGCTTTCGACGAAGCCGGGGGAGCGACGACCTATCATGTGCTGTTCGGGCGAGTGACGCGGGCATGAGCGACGCCTATCGGATCAGGTTGGCCGAGGTCGCCGATATACCCGCGCTCGCGGCGCTCAAGCTGGCGGCCTTCCGCGAGACCTTCATAGAGGATTTCGCGATACCCTATCCGCCCGCCGACCTCGCCCTGTTCGAGACCGAAAGCTATGGCGAGGCGAAGGTCGCGGCGGAACTGGCCGACGCCACGCACCGGACGTGGGTGGCGCAAGCGGAGGACGGTGCGCTGGTCGCCTATGTCCATGTGGGGCCGAGCAAGCTGCCGCATCCCGACGTCGGGCCGGAGGATGTGGAGCTATACCAGCTTTATCTGCTGCGCGCCTGCCAGGGGGCGGGGCTGGGCCGACGGCTGATGGGTGTCGCGCTTGGCTGGATGGAGGCTCATCGCCCCGGCCCGATCTGGCTGGGCGTCTGGTCTGGCAATGATCGCGCGCGGGCGGTCTATGCCCGTTTCGGCTTCCGTCAGGTCGGCACTTATGACTTTGCGGTGGGGAACCACCGCGACCATGAGTTCATCCTGCGGCGATAAGCCGGACCGCGATCTTATAAACCTCGGGCAGATGGCGGCGACAGCGGTCTCCACCGGATGTGTCGATCTGTTGCCACAATCGGGTTTCGCTTGAAAATAAAGAGGCGAGAGCCGATATTCGATCCGAGCCGGCTGAGGATGCCTGGCGTTGAGGAGATGAGTTGCAATGGCTGATTGGCGTGATCCCCCGACTTCGGCTGTGGGTATGGCCGGCCTTGCCACCGGCGCGCGGAGCGTGGCGTATGACGCTGGCCTCCGTTCCTACATGCTTTCGGTCTATAATTACATGGCGAGCGGCGTGCTGCTGACGGGTGTCGTCGCGCTGCTGTTCGCGCAAAGCGGTTTGGCCGAGCAGATTTTGACGGGTCCCGGCCTGTTGAAATATGTCATCATGTTCGCGCCGCTGGTGTTCGTGATGGTATTGAGCTTTGGCATCAACAAGCTGTCGACGGCGGCTGCGCAGGGCCTGTTCTGGGCCTATGCCGCAGTGATGGGTCTGTCGCTGTCTTCGATCCTGCTCGTCTATACGGGTGAATCGATCGCGACGACGTTCTTCGCGACGGCCGCGGCCTTCGTGGGTCTGAGCCTGTACGGCTATACGACCAAGAAGGATCTGTCGGGTTTCGGCACCTTCCTGATCATGGGCCTCGTGGGCTTGCTGGTGGCCACGCTGATCAATGTGTTCCTGCAGTCTTCTGCGCTCAACCTCGCGATCAGCTTCATCGGCGTGCTGCTGTTCGCTGGCCTGACGGCCTATGATACGCAGAAGATCAAGAGCATGTATGCCTATGTCGCGGGCACCGACATGATGGGCAAGACGATCATCATGGGGGCCTTGTCGCTCTATCTCGACTTCATCAACATGTTCCTGTTCCTGCTGCGCTTCATGGGCAACCGCGAATAAGCCAGCGTCGAACGGATTGGCAAAGCGGCCCGGAAGTGATCTTCCGGGCCGCGTTCATTTGTACCGGGCGGCGGTCGAGAAACGCGAGGCGGCTCAGCTTTCCTTGGCCGGTATCAGTGCGTCGTCCATTTCCGTGGCGCGAATGAGCGCGGGCCGCTCGCCGAGCCGGTCCGCATACGCCACGAAGGCGGGCCGGGCAGGGATGGAGCGAAAGCCGAGACCCCAGCGTATCTGCGACCCCACATAGACGTCCGCCGCGGTGAAGCGGCCCCCGGTCACGAAATCATGTGTGGCGAAATGCGCCTCGAGCGCATCCAGCACTTCCTCCATGCAGCCATAGCCCACCATACCCTTGCGCTCCGGGGGTATGACGACGCCGAGCGCCTGGTCGGTGACCGCAGCCTCCACAGGGCCGGCGGCGAAGAACATCCAGCGGTAAAAGTCGGCATGCTCGCCCTTGCGCGGACCGAGGCCAGCGTCCGGAAATATGTCCGCGAGATAAGCGCAAATCGCCGCGCATTCTGTCACGACGCTGCCAGCATGCGCGATGGCGGGGACCTTGCCCATCGGGTTCACCGACAGATAGCCGGGCGACTTCATGTCGTCATAGCTGAGAATTTCGGTGTGATACGGCGCCCCGATCTCCTCCAGCATCCACCGGGCGATCCGGCCGCGAGACATGGGGTTGGTGTAGAATATGATCTCGGTCATCGCAGCTCCTGAATCTCGCTGCAGAATGATGCGTTTCGCCGGTCATGTCGATAGGCGCGAGCAAAGCGCGATGTCGTCCGCTCCGGCGGTGGGCGCGGCATCGCCTGACTTTTCAAGGCGATGCGATGATGTCAGGGCGCTGGAGGAGGCAGGAGGGGCTTAAAAAGCTGCGCCGACGACATGTGGAGACGACGTAGGGGGCCGACCTCTATCCCCCCATAAAAGATCGATAATTCACATCTTATGAAATTATGTGGCGGAGCGGGAGTCCTCCCAACTTCGCGTCGCTCATTTTCGCCATCCGTCGCGACTCGCCAGCATTATTCAGCCTTTCCGATACGTTCCCTTCGCCATCCTTCGTTGACCATCGCCACTAACCGGGGCAATGTGTGGGAACCAAGTGGGGAACGACTTCCGAGGGTTCATGGGCACGCTGAAGGCCATATCGATAAAGAGCAAGAAACCTGGGCGCCACGCTGACGGGGACGGTCTCTACCTGCTGGTGAAGCCCACAGGCACCAGATCGTGGATGATGCGCGTCCAGGTGAATGGCAAGCGTCGCGATCTAGGGCTTGGTGCGGCCGATACGTCCGATCGCACCCCAGAAGATAGCGCGATCATCGCGAACATTCCCCTTATGCAGCGCCACGCCCTGACTCTAGCCGAGGCGCGCGACAAAGCGGACCAGTATCGCCGGATGATGAAAGCTGGCCTCGATCCCGCCGAAGAACTCGAAAAGGCAAAGCGCACCGTTCCCACATTCAAGGCCTGCGCGACGGAATGTCATGAGAGCATGAAGGCCGGGTGGCGCAACGCCAAGCATCGCGCCCAGTGGATCAACACGCTGGATACCTATGTCTTCCCCGAAATGGGATCGAAGAAGGTCGATCAGATCGAGACCCACCAGATCGTGAAGGTGCTCGCCCCAATCTGGTTAACGAAGCCCGAGACCGCCCGGCGTGTCCGACAGCGCATTGCCGCCGTCCTGGACTATGCTCATTCGCAGGGATTTCGGCCCACAGAGGCGCCCACCCGGTCTGTCGGTAAGGGCCTGCCAAAGCAGCCGAAGAAGGACGGCCATTTTGAGGCGATGCCCTATGAGGAAGTGCCGGACTTCATGGTGACGCTGCGCGGCGCGAACCAGACGATGGGACGGCTGGCCCTGATGTTCGCCATCCTGACGGCGGGTCGATCAGGCGAAGTTCGCGGCGCGTCCTGGACTGAGATCGACGAAAAAAAGAAGCTCTGGGTGATCCCGGCCGAACGGATGAAGGCGCAGGAAGAGCATATTGTGCCGCTCACCGCGCCCATGCTGGCCATCCTGGAAACGGTCAAGCCGCTGGCCGGTGACAGGAAGGACTGGAAGTCGAAGATAATCTTTCCCGGAAACAAGGCGAAACCGCTGTCCGACATGACCCTGACGAAGATCCTACGCGACATGGGCCTGAGCTGCGACGTCCATGGATTCCGTTCGAGTTTCCGTGATTGGGTTTCCGAAAAGACTAATTTTCCGGGAGAAATCGCTGAGAAGTCGCTGGCGCACGCTATCCCGAACAAGGTGGAAGCCGCCTATAAGCGAGGAGCCATGCTGGAAAAGCGCCGCAAGCTGATGGAGGCATGGGCGGCCTATCTCGGCGGTAGGTCAAACGTTGTGAACTTGGCGGCACGAGCATGACAGGCGAAGTCTGGCTGGACCCAGCCTCATGGGTCGCTCGTCTAAATGACAAACTCGTCGAGCTTGACACACAGTACTATGGCTTCACGCTCATCAGACGCATGAAGCTCGATCCGGATGAGATCGGGAATGCTGCAATCGTTGACACCGACCCTCAAGCGAATGCCACTCTTACGGCGGCGCGCGCCCTTGCCGCCGTGGTCTCTGCGCTAAGGGAAATCCCCACTTTTCAGGGAAACGTTGGACTTCAGGCACTCACCGATCTTGGCAACGCGATGCTTGATTTAGATAAGGGGCTTAAACCAACGATACTCCTCCCTCGGCCCGGGCGTCCCAAATTAAGAGACCATAGCGGCCGACGCGCACTCAAGGCCCATGTCGTCCTGTGCATTGAGCTGCTGGAACTCGGCGGAATAACGACGGCAAATGCACAAAATTCCGTGATCAAGATATTCTCGGCGGCTGGGTTCGGTGGCCGTCAGAAGGTGCGGAAAGGAAAGTCTGTGACAGGACCGCTGCCGACCACGACAGTAGACGGATGGCGGCTTTCACTTGCCAGGCATGGCGAAGATCGTGAGGGACGGAAAATCATTGATCGTGCCATTTCGGCTTGGAAAAGCGCGCTTCCCTGGCCCCCACGCGAGGACGATGTGCTCGCATTTGCCCGAGAAAAAGCCAACGATCCGTCCTTGCGGACTACAATCTGATTATCTTGCGCGTAATCGGAAACGCGAACGCCGACCCTTCGCTGGCATTCGCGGAGCCTCGTGGGCCCTTCAATTCGGCCTAAGATTCTCCGCAGTCCATCGGAGGAAAATATGGACCCTATCACCCTCACAATCGACGGGACCAAAAAAGCTACTGGGCTCGGTATCACGAAGATCTATGAGTTGATCGGCGCCGGAAAGCTGGAGACGGTGAAAATCGGTCGTCGCACACTGGTGAAAACCGCCAGCATTCGCGCGCTGCTGGAGGCCGCGTGATCCGTCATGGCCATCCAAAAAAGGGGCGCGTCCTCTAACACGCGAAAGGGCCGGACCGCCACAGTCCGACCCTCCACAATTTTCGTCTACAACGGCACGGACGAGGATAATCTGAACCGTCAGCGGGCGCAACGGCTCGCTTCCATTTTCGGCCTTACCGACGTCCGCGCAAAGATCATTGCCGATCTCGCTTGGGGAGGAATGGCCAATGTCTGATCGCACCATCCATATCCGTGCGTGCGTCTTCGGAGGTCGCTACGTCGTCACGGTCGAGCCTCGCACCATCGACCGCCCGAGCATCGAGTGCCTGACCATCGTGCTTGCCCGTGACGCCGCTCGCAACCTGAGCGACGAGACACGCTGGCCTGTGATCGACGATACCGGGGAGGACGACCATGGGTGACGTCGTCCTGCATCCCTGTCTCACCAAACGACTGGTCATTGCGTCGGACCAGGCAGGCTTTGCCCTGACCTTGCGACCCGCCAATACCGAACGGGAACGTCAGTGTCGCATCTGGCGCCCGACGCATGATGAGATCGTTGAACATGCGACCGTCATCATGTTGGCTTTCCCGTCGCTCTATGTCGGCTTGGTCGATGAAAGCCGAGGTGCGGCATGACTTCCCACAGTCATTTCGCGTCCTATGGTCGGCAACGCGGCCGGGCCGACTTCCGTGTGCCGGACGACGATTTCCGGCGCCGCTGCGATGAGGCAAAAGCTCACCACAATCTGTCCGACATCCTCCAGCGGCACACTACGCTCAAGAAACGGGGCGCGCGCGAGATGAAGGGACTGTGCCCGTTTCACGAAGAAAAGAGCCCCTCGTTCGAGGTCAACGATGCGAAGGGCACCTTCTACTGCCATGGATGCGGAGCCTCCGGCGATCATTTCACCGCCCTGACCAAGCTGGACAGCATGACGTTTCGTGAGGCATTCGAGGCCTTGGCCGACGATACCTTTCCAGCGGTCGATCCGGCTGACCGAGCGCGCCGGGCAAAAGAGGATGAGGCCGAGCGGCTCGCTGCCATCGCGGAGGCGCACTTGTTCTGGACAGCGGCAACCGATGTGCATGGCACACCAGCGGAGACCTATCTGCGGCAGTGCCGCGGCATCTCGGTCGCGTTCCCCCCTTCCGTTCGCTTCGGGATGGTGCCAGCGGCGAAGAATGAGCATGGCCAATGGGAACGGTCCTATCCCGCCCTCATCGGCGCCGTGACGCTCGGGGACGAACTGGTTGCTATTCAGCGCATATTCCTGCGGGACGACGGGACCGGCAAACGCTGGGGCAAAAAGTCGAAGCTAACCCTTGGTCGCTTCCGCTGCGGCGCGATCAAGATGGGCAACCGGCAAGCCGCCCCTACGGAGATCGTCGTGACCGAAGGGCCAGAGGACGCCCTGAGTATTGCCGAGGCTATCCCGGAATTGGAAGTCTGGTCGTCGCTGGGCACGAGCAACATGCCGCTCCTTCATCTGCCTCAGAGCGTTCGCCGCGTCACTATCGCCGGTCAGAACGACAAAGCCGGCCGCGCTGTAGTTCAAGCTGCGGCGGAATCCCTCGCGGCTCGCGGCGTGGAAGTCCGGACAATGTGGCCCGAACCCTCGTTCAAGGACTGGAACGACCAGCTCCGCGGGGTGTGCGTATGACCGCCACACCCATCCGGAACAGTTATGCCAGGGCGGAGAGCGCGGCCATGCCTACCCCTCCACCTGCCATATCGGCGTCCCCTTACGTCTGGCGCGATCCAAGGGACATACCCTTGCGCGAGTGGATCTACGGGCGTTGGTTTCTGCGTGGCACCGTCGCCTGCCTCGTCGCGCCGGGCGGTGTCGGCAAGACCACGCTCATATCGGGCACGGCGCTGGCGCTGGCGACTGGTAAGCCGCTACTGGGGAAGCAAGTCTGGGGCGGCCCTAAGCGGGTCTGGCTCTGGAACCTGGAGGACGATCTGGACGAGCTGTCGCGGTCGATCCAGGCGGCGGGCAATCACTTCGGTCTGACCGGCGATGATGTTGACGGCAACCTATTCGTGGATAGCGCGATGGAGGGTCAGGGGCTTTGCACGGCGGTCGAGACGGACGGGCAGTTCAAGCTGCTCGCCCCGGTTTATGACGCCCTTACCGCCGAACTGATCGAGCGCGGCATCGACATGCTGGTCGTAGACCCGTTCGTCTCGTCCCATGAGGTCGAGGAGAACGCGAACAGCAAGATCGACAAGATCGCCAAGGCTTGGGGCCGGGTCGCCAAGGCGGCAAACTGCGTTATCGTTCTGGTCCACCATACCAGCAAGGCGGGATCGGCGGAGGTTACGGCGATGTCGGCGCGCGGTGCCGTTGCTCTGGTCAATGCCGCTCGCTCAGCGCTGGTCATCAACCGCATGGAACCCACAGAGGCCGAGCGCCTCGGTATCGCCGAAGATGAGCGCCGGCGGTATATCAGCGTGGGCGACGACAAGCACAACCGCGCGCCGGCCGAGAAGGCGGACTGGTACAAGCTGGTGTCGGTCGAACTGGGCAACGGTCCCATGGATGGCGCGATGCCCGGCGACAATATCGGCGTGGCCGAACCGTGGTCTGTGCCCAACCCGTTTGATGAGGTGCGGCCAGGCCACCTTCTGCGCGTGCAGCAGCTTATCGACGAGGGCGACTTCCGGGAAAACGCCCAGTCTCCGGAATGGGCGGGGATCGCCGTCGCGCAGGTTTTGGATCTCGACGTGAATGACAAGGCCGACAAGTCCCGGATTAAGCAGCTGCTCTCCGGATGGTTGAAAGAGGGAGCGCTGAAAGTGGTCGAGGGGCCGGATAAGAAGCGGGAAACCCGCAAGTGGGTCAGGGTCGGCCGATGGCTCGAAAACACAGATGCCGCACTTGAAAAAGGTGCGGCAGGGCAAGGTGCGGCAGTGGAGCAACAAAAGTGCCCCACCACCCCCCGCCCCCCTATAGGGGCGGGGGGGTGCGGCAGTGCTGCGGTCGATAGAAATGAGGTGCGGCAAAACATGGGTGCGGCAACTGCAGACACCTCCCTTGGAAGGACAGTGTTCTGATGGGCGTCCCGCGTAACCCCAGCGATAAATCGCGGCAGCGTGGTCGGCCGTTTAAGCCTGGGAACCCAGGTAAGCCGAAAGGCGCCCGGTCGCGCGTCACCCGTGCAATCGAAGAACTGTTGGAGGGGCAGCACGAGCAACTGACACAGGCCGCTATCGACAAGGCACTGGAAGGCGACACGGTTGCGCTGCGACTCTGCTTAGATCGGATCGCGCCACCTCGGAAAGACTCGCCGATCAGCATCGACCTTCCGCCGGTGAAGTCTGCAGCAGATGCCATCAAGGCGTCCTCCGCCGTCCTCGCCTCGGTGGCCGCTGGCGACGTGACACCCGATGAGGGCGGGCGCATCATGGCTCTGCTGTCTGCCCATCGGTCCATCATTGAGACCGGAGAGTTGGCCGAGCGTATCGCCGCGCTGGAGTCCGCGGCCTCCACGTCCACAGGAAGGAGAACATCATGACCGGGCTGATTTCCCGCCTTTTGAAGTTGGAGCATGCCGCGCGCGCTGCTCCTTCCTACATCGTCCCTAAGGGCGCCCGTGATGCAATGATCGACGGATTGTGCGCGGAGGCTGTAAGTTGCGCGACATGGGAAGTTTTCGCCATGGGGCTGGCGGGTATCGAGCAGCCAGCAGGCGGAACAGGCGACGAGACGCGAGCCGCCGCGGTGAGAGCGGCATTTGCCCGCTCCGCTTTTGAGGAGATGCAACCATGAGGCATCTAGAAAAGCGGATCATTGCACTGGAAACAATCACACCGGTGCGATCGATAGCGCTCGACCATGTGCCAGATGACGCTTTGGAGGAAATGGAGCGGATCGCTGGCAAGCACATCCTTGATTACTCGCGAGACGATGTCCTGCTGCTTCAAAGCCACGGCTTCATGACCGAAGTTACGCCCGGGCCAGGCCTACTGCGTGACTGGTTTCCTCCTAAGGAAGTGGCCGCATTTTTAGAAGAGAGCGCCATATGAACCCCCTCGACCGCCGCCTTCGGGCGCTAGAAGCGCAGGCGCCGAAAAGCTTCGCGCCAGAATTTGATTGCGATCTATCGGCTCTCTCTGATGATCAGCGCGCAATGGTTGAAGCTGCGCTGAATGGACCGCAGCCGATTGTCGCCGAGAGCCTGCCGCTTGCCACACAACGTGCATTTGCCCGCATACGGCTGCCGTCTGAATAGGCGGCTGCACCCGTTCTAAGATGACAACGTCCGTTAGATACCTATTGCGCGCCTTACTCCGCGCGTGGCACGTCGACACGATGGGGATTGAGAGCATCTTTCTGCCCGCAGGCAGCGATCAAGGCTCAGAGCGATGTGCCGTATTGGAACAGCGTCTTAACGTCAGCAATGTGATTGCCAGGCAGCAACATGGTGTTGCCGCAGTGGAAGCGGCGGCCGCATGGGCAATGGAACGCGCGGAGTGTGATCTGACCTTCGTCGCCGCGCTCCGGGCCCAAAACCATCCCGTCGACTGGCTGGTGCGGCAGCACGAAAATCTATCGGAATCAACTAATCGCCCAGATCACGAATCCAACGGGCTTTAACTCGTCAGAGCCACCCGAACTGTGCGTTCAATACCAGCAGCACAAGCATTGACGCGCCAACGATCATTCCAGCTCTGTCTCCATAGCGAGCGCCTGCCCGCTTCGCCGCGAACCCGACGACGACGAGAATGATGGCCACGACCACACCCAAACCGAGCGCCTGAAGAGCGTGGGGACCGGAAAGGCTGTCGGGCTGCATGACCAGCATCATGCACGATCATGCCCACAGAGCAAGATCGGCGGAATATCCGCATAAGAACATCGGCAGCGACCCACTGGGGGATGTTTACATCCGTCCAACAGGTGCCAGCCGCCCCATAAACACAACCGATTTTCTGGTTTGCGCCCGTGTCATGACCATCTGGTCAAGGGCGGAGAAGCAATGATGCAAGTCCATAACGCTGTCGCGAGTTTCCGGGTTAACGGTGCACTGCTCGCGCGGGCTCAGCAAAAGGCCCAGCAGGAAGGGATGTCCCTCCCAGAACTCTTCCGCCATGCCCTTCGCCGCGAAGTGAAGGACGCGGCATGAGCCCCTTGGGCCATCTCATCGCTTGCGCCAAGGCCGCGCGCCTCGGACTGAAGCCGCCCACACTTGCCGAATGGCAGGCCCTTGAATGCGAGCAAGCCTTTGAAGGTGTGGTGCTCGACCACCTTACGACCGCAATTTCGCAGTTCTACGGTATCCCGTGGGATGAGGTCTTCGGTCATGTGATTTGCCGACCGGACGAATTTCGCACGCTGCCTATCATGCCGGATGGCTGGGTCGTCATTGCCGGCTTCGTGACGGGCAAATTCAAGGTGGACGGGCCGCCCCTCCCCGTCACGATCCACTGATCGTCGCCGTGCGGGCCGTCGCGCAACGTCGCCAGTCATTCGCCTCTCTGGCGGATTTGCGCACGCGCGATGTCACTGTTCTCAATCGCATCGCTAACCTTCCCGAGGTGAAGCCCTATTTTGGTCATGTCGAAAAGGGCGACATCGACTTTCGCGAGCTTGCCGCCGCGCCCGCCGAATATGTACTGCTCTGCAACGGCGAAGATGCCGGATCGATATTTGAGTGGTCCGGCCCCGGAATCTGGCAGTCGCACTATCTGTTCGCTCATTCGTGCCGGGGCCGTCGTGCCATCACAGAATGCCGACGCATGATTGCGTGGATGTTCGAGCGCGAAGGCGCCCGATTGCTTTGGGGGCAAACCCCAATCGAAAATCGGCCCGCACGCTGGCTCAATCGTCAGATCGGCGCACGGTCTCATGGTATCCGCACCCACCATATTTCTGGCGCGTGCGAACTATTCACAGTGGAGGTTTAGATGGTTTTCCCTGTAGCGGCAGCGATTGGCGCAGCTGGTTCTATCGCGGGCGGCGTCGCTGGCGGAAAAGGCGCCAAGAAGGCAGCCGAAATTCAGGCTCAGTCTGCGCGCGAACAGATCGCTGCGACCGAGCGCAATCGGGACTATCAGTATAATCTCAATGCTCCCACCATCGACCGGGGGGAACGTGCATCGGATCTTTACGCAGATTTCCTTGGTGCTGGCGACAATCCGGAGGCGTCCGCCGATGCGCTGGCGTCGTTCAGGGGTTCGACCGGGTATCAGGATCTTCTCCGGGAAGGCTTGGCCGCCGTCAACTCCAATGCTTATGCGAAGGGCATGGGACGCAGCGGTGCGACGCTCAAGGCGCTGCAGGACCGCGGGTCTTCACTAGCCGATCGATCGGCACAAGGCTGGATGGGCAATCTCGGCACGCTCATCAGCGCCGGGGGCCAGGCGCGCGGGCTGGTGGCCGGGGTGGGTGGCGACACAGTGAAGGCAACAAATGCCGCCTCCCAGAGTGCCGCCGACGCCGCCGGCGATGCGGCGAATTATACTGCGTCCAACTGGGCTAAATCGCTCATCGGCATGGGGAATGCTGCCGCTAGCGCTTATGGTTCCAGTTATGGCAGCCCGTCCGCAGGCATGGGGCGCGCGGAGAAGGCGCCCCCCATCTACAGCACGCCGCCCTATGCCGGATACGGCACTTATCCCTATCGCGCATGAGGATGTGAACCATGGCATTGAACTGGAATCTCGCACTTCAGCAGTCCGGCACGGAAGCATTGGACGCGATGAAAGCCTTTGAGATGGGGCGGCAGACCACCATCGCGCGCAACGAACAGAAGCGGATGGAGGAAGCTCGTCGGGCCGCTGGCGACTATGTTCTGGCAACGCGGCAAGGCGGGCCAGCCGGTCCTACGACCGCCAGTGTCGATCGTGCGGGCATGGGTGGATCACCTACCGCTTCCTCACCTAACCTTCAGCAATTGGTCCAGGCAGGGCTCTCCACTCAGCAGGATGCGGGTGGCGCATTTGGCCGCCTTGCACAACTTGACCCAGACCGGGCATTGGCGATGGAGTCGGGCGAGCGGAAGGCCCGCAAGGAGCAACTCGACCTTGAGCATCAACTCAACAATTCTGCGATCAACATGCTTGCCCGTGCGCGCGATCAGCAAAGCTATGATGTAATGAAGGCGCGTGCCGCTCAGCTATACGGACAGCACGGCGTCGACATTGGAAGCTTCAACCTGCCAGATCAGTACGACCCGGATGTAATGCACGGCCTGCTTCTTTCAGCACTGGACACCGATAAGCGCCTCGCCGCCGAACGCGGTTCGAAACGTCTTGAATGGGACATTGAGGATGATCAGCTCGATAACGATAGGGCAGATCGGAATACGGACAGTGTGATCTCTGATCGGTCCGCTCGGCGTGACATCACCGTGCGCGGCCAGAACCTGACCGATGCCCGTGGCCGTCGCGGTCAGGACATCTCGTCGACGGATCGGCGCTACTCCACCGACACCTCTTCACGTGACCGCCGCTACGTCGCGGACCAAACCGACACGCGGATCCGCGCAGGCTATGGCACCGGCGGGAAGCGCACCCGCGCTGCAGCGCCAAGCCTTCCCGTGATGAATACCCCGGAAGAGGCGATGCGCCTTCCTTCTGGCACTCGGTTCCAGACCAAAGACGGACAGGTGAAGGTACGGCCATGAGCGATCCATGGGCGGACTTCCCTGACGCGGAGCCCGCACCGAAGCAGCCCCGGCGCAAAAACTCGGATGCCGCACCAGTCAGTGACAGCTGGGCCGAGTTCCCGGACACTCCCGATCGCGTGTCGAAGGACACAGTGCCAGCCGTCAAGGTGTCTCAGCCCACAGGCGCGGTGCACGATGGCGACACCTTCGCTATGCGGAATGGCGGTAATGCCCGGCTTTATGGTGTTGATGCTTTCGAGCTGGATCAGACGGGGCGCCAGGGGGGCGAGGCTGTGCCCATTGGGCGTGATTCGCGTGACTATCTGGCGGGGCTGATCACTCCTAACGCTGTCATGACGGACACCGGAACGCGAACCTATGGTCGCCCTGTTGTCTCAGTGCAGGCCGCAGGGATCGATACCGGCCACAGCATGATCGCGACGGGCAACGCCATTCCGACTCCGCGCTATCTCGCGAATGATCCCGCGCGGAAGGGGGATTACATCGCGGCACAGCGGGATGCCATCGCCGCAGAACGCGGCGCCTATGCTGGTGAATACCAGAACCCCGAAGAATACCGCCGTCAGGGTCAGGCTGCGCCAAAACGTGGCAAGATCGCCATGACTTCCCAGCAGGCCGGTGAATATGATGCTCTGATTCGGAACCCCAAGACCAAGCCCGAAGAGCTGGAAACCTGGGCGAAGGCTCAGGGTCAGTCGATCACGAACGCGTCCAACATCCTGTCCTTCGTGCGTCGCAACCCCAATGCGAAGGCCTCGACATATTTTCAGCAGTCGGACGTAACGGGCGAGGCAGTGCTCCCTGACCGCCATAATATTGTTGAGCGCAACTTGGGCGCACTTAACGACGGTATCGCCGAATTCGTAGGTGGCCCCGTCGATCTCGTAAATCTTGGCCTGTCGGCGGTGGGCTTGCCTATGTCCGATAAGCCGGTTCTGGGCTCGACGTGGATCAAAGACCTCATGCATGCGGGCGGCGTCGGCCAGTATGACGAGGATTTTGCACCCCGGTCAGATGCCGAACGTTACACGCAGGCCTTCGCGCGGGGCATGGGCCAATCCATCGTCCCCATTGGCGGAACTATGGCAGCAGGCACCCGGATCGCCGCATCTGCCTTGCCGTCAGTCCTCGAAGGCGGCGCTGTCCGGCAAGCGCTTCGTAATTCGACCGCTGAAGCTGCCGCGCGTCCCGGCGTCCTGATTGCAAGCGAGGCGGGGGCGGGCGTTGGGTCTCAGGTGGCTGGGCAAGCTGGTGATGATATTGCGCCCGGCAACCCTTATGTGCAGGCGGCCGCCCAGATTGTCGGTGGACTCGCTGGCGGCCTGGGCGGCGGGATGGCCGCAGGCAGGCGGGCCGCCGTCCGCGCCCGGCCGGGAGAGCCTTCGTCGATAATGCCCGAGGCAACGCCGCCGGTCGTGGACGAAATCGCCGATGTTCAATCCGGTGCGTCAGCGTCGCCATCCACGACGAAAGCTGCAGCGGCCGGATGGGACGAATTCCCGGACGCTCCCGTCGCGCAACCAGCAGTGGCCGCGATGAAAAACGAGAGTCTGGAGCCTTCGCCTTCGATTTCATCTCGCGAACCTGACGTCATCGACGTCGCCGGTCGACCCACGCCTGTAAGCCAGGCGCCGAGCGAAGCGCAGTTGCGGGCGGCCTCGGAACGGATCGAGCCAGCAGACGTGCTCCCGCTTTCGAGCCCAGCAGCGGGCGACGTGGCGCCTGATGCGCACCTTGCCGGGAATATCCGTCTCGACAAACTGGATACCCCCCAGAGCATCAAGCGCGCTTTGACCGTGACTGACCAACGAGTGGGCGGCTTCGACGCTGCCCGGCGCGGCAAGATCACGCAGCAGGAGATGGAGCAACTCGCGGCGGAATTGGGTATGACTGCAGATGGGCTGCTCGCCCGTCGCAGTGGCCAGGCGCTCAATGCTGAGGAGGCGCTTGCCGCCCGCCAGATACTGGCCAAGTCCGGGAACGAAATGGTCAACCTCGCGCGTCGTGTGCAGGCTCTCGACAATCCGGGCGATGAACTGCTGGCCGAATTCCGTCAGGCGTGGGTTCGCCATGTTGCCATCCAAGAGCAAGTCGCGGGTGCGACCGCCGAAGCAGGCCGGGCGCTTGCCCAGTTCCGCATGGTGGCCAACAGCCGTCAGGCGCGCGGGCGTGTGCTGCCCGGGTTGATAGATGCCGCCGGGGGAACCGGGCGCCTCAAGGAAGCAGCCGACCTGATCCTCAATCATGCGGACGATCCCACCGCGCTCAACGCCGTCGCGGCACGGGCTATGAAGCCACGCTTCCGCGATAAGCTGATCGAGCTATGGTATAATTCGTTGCTGTCCGGCCCGCAGACCCATGCCGTGAATATCCTCTCCAACACGATGACGGCACTCGCGCAGCTGCCGGAGCATGCACTGGCGGCAGGGATCGGTGCCGCACGCCAGGTTGTCCCGTCGCAGCGGGTCGCCGACCGCATTCTGTTCTCTGAACTTGGCGCGCGAACGACCGGCATGTTGCAGGGCGCGCGGGAGGGTCTACGCGAAGCGGGCCGCGTATTCCGTGGCAAAGACTCTTCCGACTTGATGTCGAAGCTGGAAACCGACTCTCAGCACGCGATCTCGGGAGTGAAAGGCTCTATCCTCCGCACGCCGACACGGGCGCTCGCCGCTGAAGATGAATTGTTCAAGGCTATGGCCCGGCGAACCGAACTTGCGGGCCTCGCCGTCCGACGCGCCAGCAAGGAAGGCCTGCGCGGGCAGGCGGCAAGGGATAGGGCATCAGAATTGCTGGCCAATCCCACTGACGAAATGCTCGCCCGGTCCATCGACTATGGTCGCTACCTGACTTTCCAGAAGGACCTGGGCGATGTCGGGCAGGGGGTCCAGCGCATCACCCAGGCAGCGCCGCTGCTGAAGCTCGTCCTCCCCTTCGTAAAGACCCCGACCAACCTGTTAAAGTTCACGCTGGAGCGTTCGCCCGGCGCGCCTTTGCTCAGAGAATGGCGCAGCGATATGGCGGCCGGCGGTGCGCGTCGTGATCTGGCCATGGCCAAAGCAATCGCGGGATCGAGCATGATGGCGCTTGTCACCCAGCTTGCGGCGGAGGGTCACTTGACAGGGGGCGGCCCCGCCGACGATCGCGCGAAGGCGATACTGCGGGCAGACGGGTGGCAGCCGTATTCTGTCCGCGTAGGAGACAAATATTATTCCTATCAGCGGCTCGATCCGCTGGCTTCGACCATCGGCATCGCGGCGGATCTGGTCGATCTGCAAGGACACATGAAGGAGAAGCAGCGGGAGAAAACGGCCCTCCTTTTGGGAGTGGCGACGATCCAGAACTTGTCCAGCAAGACATGGTTATCTGGTCTCACCGATTTGGTGGAGGCGATCAACGAACCTGACCGGTCGCTCAACAGCTTCATTGGACGCCTCTCGGGCTCCGTTGCTGTGCCAGCGGTTGCTGCACAGGTTGCGCGGACAGTCGACCCCGTCCTTCGAGAGGCTCGCACGCCGCTGGATCGAATCCGCTCCCGCATCCCGTTTGCATCCCGGAGTCTCTACCCGAAGCGGGATGTCCTGGGACGCGAGATAGCGGGGGAGGGCGGCCTCGGTCCGGACATCGTCACGCCGATCTGGCAGAGCACCCGTAACCATAACCCTACGCTCAATGCGCTGGTGGATGCGGGGTTGAGCATCAGCGCCCCGTCGCGGACGTTCGCTGATCCAGAAAGGCCAGGAAAGCGTCTGGGCCTGACCACCCAGCAGTATGATAGCTATCAGGCCCTTGCCGGTCAGATAGCTGAACCGTTGCTGGAGGAACTCGTCACCGGTCCGGACTGGCCAACGATGCGTGCCGATGACCGCGAGAAGGGCGTGAGCGACATCATGCGCGATGCGCGAAAGGCGGCACGGGAATCATTGCAGCTCGGCGAGAAGCCTCATCCACAGCCCTTGCCGAAAAGTCCCGGCTTGGCAGGGCTGCCGGATCCATGGATGGCGTTTAAGAACGTCCAGTGAAGCGTGCCATGATCCGTCGGGTTGTTCACCCGCTATGGTACGACGTCTGTCAGCCTGGCGACCCTTTGGGGTCTGCTGAATCAGGATAGGTTCGCTCCTCTTGGAATTTACCGTCGACTTTTTGAATTTTGACAGACCCGCCGTCTTTGCCGACAGCATCGCGAAGAACTCCGCCCTTCGTGAGGTCCTCCTTTTTTTCGAACAACTTGGTAGCGCGGTCCGACCCGTCCTTAGTCAGTGCCCACTTGCCATCGTCCCGTTTAGCCACGGTGAATTTGGGTAGCTTTGCCATCGACTCGCCTCCGATCGTGGTCGTTCAACGTACTGGAGAATACGAATCCCCTCAACTGGCGCGCGTGAGTGTGGAGAGCGGGTGGATATGCCGTCAGCGGCGCTTCAAAGCATCCCACAGCAACCGGCGAGCTGCCTCCGGTCGTGAAGGCCTCGGCTCATCTTGACGTTCAATCCATGCATCAAGCGCGTCGAGCAGATCAGGAAGCATACGGATCCCGATCAATATCCCTTTGCCTGTCGTCTTAGGACGGCCCCTGGATTTTGTGTTATCACTATTTGACGCCATGAGGATTTTGGGATAACACGAAAGCGAGCCGGCAGGAAGCGCCAACTTCCGAACCGGCCCTAACCGCAACCCTGACGAAGAGGGATTGAAGCTATGTCTCACCTACCGGTTTCGCGGCGCGCCGTCACGCGCGCTCTTCCCGCGGCACCAGCCGCACTTACAATAGCCCCCGCCGCCACTGCCCACGCTGCTCTGCCCTTGAACGAGCACTCGGAATGGGACGAAGGCGTCGCACAATATGAGCGAGCCAAAGCGGCCGCGCGCACCCCCTCCGGGCTTCTCGACGATTCGCCAGAACTTGCGGCCCTAATTGCGGCCGAAGATCATTTGGCAGTGCTCCCAGCGCCCAACATTGCAGCATTGGCCTTCAAGCTGGAGTTGTCCGTCTTCGCTGATCTCGCTGCGAGAGAGGATGAGATGCGAGCTCTATATGCCGACATCAGGCGCTTGGCGGGGGAGGCATGATCATGGGCCAAGACATTACGCTGAACGCGGCGACCCCCGACCGCTGCGAGTGGGACACCCTCATGAGCCAGCACCGGGCCGCCAAGTTGGCCGGCGCCGAATATGATCGCTCGCACGTCAATCCCCTCTACGCCGCCATGAAAGCAGCATTCGGGGATTTTGCTATCCCCCTTGATGATCCGCGACGGGATGAGTGGCGCACTGCACACAATCATGACGCCATCATTGCGCAGAATGAGCACTACGCCGATCTCGAATCCAACGCTCGTCGGACATTACTGCGGATGCCATCACCCGACCTCGCGGCGCTCCGGTGGAAGCTGGACGAGACATTCGCGGACGATGACATATCGCTCTGGTGCGACGAGATCGCCAACGCCATTCGCGCCGACATCGCTCGCTTGATGCCGAAGGGAGCCTGACCATGGACCAGGCCTACATTCTCGTAGACGAGCGCACCGACTTTGACCTCGACAAGCGGAACAATCTTGTCCGTCTCACCATGCACAGCGGCGGCGCCAAGGTGCGCGTTGCGATGAGCCTGCACGACATGATGATGCTCGCGACCGGCGCCCAGCGCTTTTGCCGCGACATCTTCGCTCAGCAGCAAGACGCAGAGGTAATTCCTTTGACCGTGATCGGGAGGGTCTGATTATGAAAGACGCTGAAATCCCATCGAGCGCTGCGTCGCCTTCCATTGCCCAAGCCCACCATAGGCTCCTTTGGGCGATGCAGATGATTGAGCGCCAAAGCGCGATTGTCGCTCGACGCCCCGCCGCCGCTCCCGACGAACAGCAGCTTGCGAACCCCGCCTGCAAACATGGCTGCAACGCCTGCTATATGTCCTGCGCCATCTCGCCCGCTCGCCTGAAATGGTGGGAAGAGGAACTTGCGCGCCTTACCGGCGCCAGCACAATCGGGAGGGCGTGATGGCAACTGAAACGCACTTCAATGCTGCGGACTGGATCGAGCAGTTCAAGGCCGTCGGCGGTGGATTCATGGACACCAGCGACACCCTGCATTTCTGCTGGGTGATAGAGGGGAAGCCTCTGTCAGACAACATCATGGCCCGGCTGCTCTACAAAGAAGTGATCGCGGATCCCGTCAAGCTGGCAGCCGTTCGTGCACACATCGAGCAGTCGCAGGCGCTGGTCCTGTCCAGCGAAGGGGAGTTCGGCTGATGGCAAACCTTCTCCCTTTTCCTCCCCTGCCTGCGCCTCCACCGTCCGTCGCACGCATCCTCGCTCAATATGACCGGCCGAAGCTGGAGGCGTTCATCGAGATCGCTATCGACCTGCTGGATACGCTCGACGGTGTTCCTGACGTCGAGGATGATGATCCGGCTGGCGACCCTCTCGATGAAGGTGAAATACAGGAGGCTGCTCCGGAAGCTACAGCCTACGGTGTCGATCAGTCGCCACGTTCCGATTGGTTTCCAGCATGAGCGGCCTTCACCTTTGCCGTGACTGTCGCTGGCGTCGTTGGGCGCTCTTCGGCTTCCATCTCTGCCGCAACCATGATGTCGCGCCCGCTCGTCTGAGCATGGTGAGCGGTGTGGCAAAGCAGGAGGAAGTCTTTTGCCGGTCTGCTCGCGCCATTGATCGCTCGTGCGGCTCAGACGGCAAATACTGGGAGGCCCGCTAATGGCCCTCGATCCCATCGACCATGTGCTGAGCGCCATGCCCTCTCTGCCTCGGCCACTCATTGCTCGACTGGTCACACGTGCCGTCGCTGACATGGAGCCGGACGCCGGACTGCTCGATCTGCCGGCCTATATGCGGCGGCATCGGAAACGACACCGCAGACAAAGCTGTCCGATTGGTGTGGCACGGCGAAGATCGCGAAGGATGATAGCTTGCAAGCGCCGAGGACAGACCGTGGTCCGGCATCCTGCTGCCCCCTGTTCCCCGGCACAGGAGGACTGATCATGCAGACAAGTTCAACAACACCCGCTGTTCGACCGCCTGCTGGCGTCGAAGCCACCGAAGAAGCGCTTCAGCAAGCCAGCCGCCGCCTTCAGATCATGAACCGGGTCGAGCCCGGTCATGGCGTTGTGCCAGTATTCGGGGATGGCGGTGTCCTGCTTCGCCCCGGTGAGGTGGCGATCTACAAGGAAGAGCGTGCCTATGCGTTCTGCGATGGAACCTCTCCAGGGCTCTACTGCCTCGAACGCCAGCGCCCGGTCGCTTGCTCGCTCCTCCCCGATAGCCCGCGGATCATCGAGCGGGAGGTGGTCTATGTCCGGCCTGCTACGCGTCAGGGTCTCGAAGCCGGCTGCTGGGAATATGTGTCCCTCCACTCAAAGGTGATTCGGGGGACGCGCCGCTACGCTCGTCCGGAAGGACCGTTCTACCCATGGGCTCTTGGCGCCTATATCTTGGGTCCGGTGGTCGGCATCTATCTGCCCAACTCCTTTGCAGGGGAGTGCTGAAAATGGAACAGCTACCTCCCCACGTCGCAACAGCCGAAGAGCCGATGGGAGCCCCGTGGGGTGATCGGTCAGACGGACCTGACATGCGCAATGTCCGGCCCATCGACGCCATGCTGGAAAGCCTTCGCGAATATAACGACGATGATGTTGGCTATGTCGAACTATGGCGCCGCCACGCGGCATCGGCTGGGCTTGGCCTGTCTCTCCATTACGCGCGCGATGGAGAGCGACATCTATGGATCGGATCAGCCTGCGATGCGCAGATACGCCACCGATCGCGCTGGCTGCATTTCCTGATTCAGGATCTCGAAAAAGTTGAGGACCGTCGACGCATCCTGATGGAAGCCTTGCGTCGGGATCGACTATGCCTAGACGAACGTCCCGTCGATCCTCGGGCGACCACGATCGCAGTCCGCGAGTTTCTGCTCAACGACGGTCGCATCCTCATCACCCCCGAAGGTGATGTTACAGAGGGCGGTGGCGTGCCGCGCCCGTTTTTGAACGGAACAGAGCACGAAGCCGCCGAATGCATGCGCGCCAACCGGGCCTATTTCAGCATGCGGAAACACCTTCGTTCTGACCGACAGATAAAGCGGGTGGTGAGGATGCTGGGCCGCAAGACCGAAAACGGGTGGTGGGTGCTGGAGGCACGATCCCACTGAAGGATCGGCACCAGCCCTTCCTGCGAACTGCACCTCCACCTTCACAGGGCCGGGGCGTTTCGTCGCCACCTCGCCGCCATAGGTTCCGGGATAGCCTTGCCGTCTCGGAAGCCTACACGGACGCGCCCTGGTGGATGGATGTCTATCGCCGTGCGTTCCCCAAGCTCGCATCCGCCGTGACAGTGCGCGAGGACGGCTGGGCGCAGCGCGGCGGGGTCGACCGTGTTCTCACCTTGGAATGCGGCCGGACCTATACCGTGGACGAGAAGGTGCGCACGGAGGATTGGCCCGACATCCTGCTAGAACGATGGAGCGACGAGGAGCGCCGCGTGCCCGGCTGGGTTCAAAAGCCTCTCGCGTGCGACTTCGTTGCCTATGCGTTCGCCCCATCAGGTGTGTGTTATCTGCTGCCCGTCGCTCCGTTGCAGCGAGCATGGCGAACCAACGGCCGCCAGTGGATCGAACTATATGGGATCAAGCGTGCGCGAAATGTGGGGTATGTCAGCGCTAGCGTTCCCGTCCCCAAGGCGGTGCTGATGCAGGCAATCGCGGAAGCCATGATCGTGACTGCGTAAGAGCGAGGCACATCATCGGACTACGCAGTTTCCCAATCGGTCGTGAAGTCCAGCTCATTGATAAACGCGACCGGAGTCATCCAAACCACTCCGCAGTCTTCGCAGATATTTGGCACCTTCCTGTTTGCACCAACCTTGCCGGCAGGAACCTCGGCCGTGACGACGCAGCGGTCATTGTGCCCGAGCGCTGCGGCAACCAGAAATGGGTCTTGGCCTATCTTGATCAGATCGGCTTCAGTTAGCAGATCGCCATATTTTGCCAAAACGATCTGAATTTTAGCGAGATCGGCTTCCTCTCTGAGACGCAGAACCTTCTTGTGTTCGGCGTTTTTCATCCATGCCGCAAGGGCGCCGTTGCCGTTCTCGACTTCGGCATAAATTTCCGGTGGCACCTTTACCGCTCCCGCTTCCGCATGATGCAGAAGCCAGCGCCAAAACTCCGGGACGCGATTAAGCGCATACCAAGTGCGATGCGCATTGATCAGTGTGTTGGCGTCCAGAAGATACCGCATCAACTGAACGCACGCCTTGGTTCCGCGAGGAGGGGATGCACCGCCATCGGCTTAACCCCCAACATTCTCGCAGCACGGGTAGGCGTCAGGGAGCCATCAGCCATGCCCCGTCGAGCAACCGCTAATAGCGCCTGCCCGAGCCGATGCCGGCGAACGATGTACCAGTTCGGGCCACCATCCTTCTCGCGATTCTTTTCTTTCTCGCGCTGTTTGATCGCCAACCAGTCCGCTCGGAATTGATCCCTCAATCCTTCCCAGCGAGCGCGATCGATACGCCTCCCCCGGAAAAGCTGATAGACGACCATCGAACGGCTAATCAGGGCCCGATCTGCCAAGGCGTCTATCTGGCGAACATCCGTCGCATCACCTGCAAGCCTGAGCCCGGCGATCTCCGTAGCATCCAGCAGCAGGGACGCGGCCGCGTCATTGCACAGCTTCTCAATTTCACTTTCGGGTGGCCCGCCGCTCACCCCGCCTTCGCCCAGAATTAAATGGGCTAACTCGTGCAGCAGAGTGAATGACCAAGCAGACTTCGCGTCTTGGTCGTTGACCACAATAAATGGGGCGAGCGGGTCTGCAATAGCAAAGCCCCTAAATACTTGGACATCAATGGCGGTAGACCAATGACCGCAGTCCCCAGCCAGCAGCACGAATACGCCTTTCGCTTCGACAAGAGACCGAAGGTAGGAGAATGCATCGTCAACCGACCCGCGCGCGCGGAAGGTTGCCCGGCTGAAACCTATGGTCTCGATGATGCCGTTTGCTAGATCGGCAGGGCGTTTCGCGCGAGGTTGAGAGCCGACTAGCGCTACCTCAGTGGCGTCATCGTCGTCTTCCAGGATGTCTCGCACGAGGGATTGCCGTGCTTTCACGTCCCGGAGGAGCGTCGCTAGCAGGACGTTAGATTTGTCGCCCGCATCCGGCAGGGTCCGAAAATCCTGCCCAAGCTCCGCCGCTGCCGGCACTTGCGGCATGTAAAAGGTGAGCAGCGGTCGATGATACTGCTGCGACATGCGTTGGAGCAAGCTCGACGACGGTGCCAATTCGCCTGCCTCTAGCGCGGCGAGACGCTCAGCGCCGGACTGCCCTTTGGCGGCACTAAGGCTGATTTTCCGGGCAGCCGTTTCTTGATCGAGACCGGCGGTCTCTCTTGCCCAGATCAGGATCGCAGGATTCACACTTGCCACGAATCCTCAATGCACGAGCCAAACAAATTTCGCCAGCCGCGTCGGCCACGACGCAAGCAGTGTTCGCACGCCTAATATCCCCTTCTAAGCCATGCGGACGCGACCGGGCCTTCGCGGTCCATGATTACAATCTCCTGCGGCCCCTCCATGGATCGCGAACAATTTAGTCGGGAAGCCGGCGCCGATGAGCGTGGGCTTTCGCATCTTTCAGCTTCACCAGCCGAACCAATATGCGTTTCGGTTAAGGTCGCCTGCGATATGGTCAGCATCGGCATAACCCGCATGTATGAGCTGATCGGATCGGGCGAGGTCACGACGATCAAGATCGGCAGGCGACGGCTGGTGCATGTCCAGTCGCTTCGGGATCTGGTGGCCGGCACGCCACCAAATTGAGAGGCCGAAGGCGCTCAATGGCCTCCCACTCAACTGCGGTTGTTCAAGTCGCGGTGGAACGGCTATGAATGCGCGAAGACGCTGTCTCGACGGTTACGCTAGAGGATGTTCATGACGGATCCCAATAAGCGCGTGATACTGACGGTTTTGGAAGAGGGACTGGTCACGCTCCCTCAAGAATTTTTGGACCACCTCGGCGCGGCCCCAGGATCAGTCCTCGACGTCCGGCTCGAACAAGGCGGTTCACTGATTTTGCGCCGCGCCAGCTCCGATGAAGGCTAATTGGCTGCTTCACTAGCTTCGCCCTCGCACCTCATTCGCTTGCGCGAAAAGACCGCGCGCGCAGGTCGCAGGGTGGATCGAGGCGATGTTTGCCGACGAAGGGTGGAGTTGGCGTTCTACCTAGCCGTTAGTCCTATCGCGCTTTGTTATCAGCACCGGCCGACATCGTCCAAAGATGGTGGAGCGCGAGACAACCCACTTCATCAATCCTCTAGATATTCTTTTCAGAGAGAACGAGCCCGCCGCAAGGCGGAGGGCCGGACGGCGTCCGGGGTGCGAGTTTTCCGAATCTGAGCAGATGAGCGCGACGGCCCTCCTTCAGTATTGCACTACACAGAAGGTGAATATGTCGGACGCGCTATGGGCTGGGCTCGATATTGGCGATTACACTTCGCAGATTTGCATAACGGACGACGACGGGACGACGCTCATTGAGGAGCAATGCCCTACCTCCCCGCAGGCTATCGCCGACATATTGGCCAGGCTTCCGCCCAGCCGCTATGCAAAAGTTGGTATGGAAGCAGCCTCCATGGCGCCGGGGATCGCGCGCTTCCTCATCGACCGCGAGTTCCCGGTCGCCCTCTATGATGCGCGGCGCATACACAAATTCCTGTCGGCGACGACAAACAAGACTGATGTGAACGACGCGCGCGGCATCGCGTTGGTAACGAGGCTGGGCAAGCATGGCTTGCGAGAGGTGCACATAAAAAGCCAGATCATTCAGGAATTACGGAGCGAAATTGTTCTCAGGGACACAATGGTCCGCCAACGCATGGCCGCTGAAAGTAGCCTTAGAGCGGCATTCCGGGTTTATGGCGTGAAGCCAGGTCCCTTCGGCACGAAAAAGTTGCTGGTAGAGCGCGCTGAAGCTGGATTTGCGCAGCTCGGCGCTGAATTTACGGAGCGGTTCTTACCTTTGCTCCGCCTGTGTGAAAGCATTCGAGACTATATCACTTTCCAGGATCAAGCTCTCCTTCGCCGGGCGCAAGAGAACGATGTTACGCGGCGCTTTATGGAAATTCCGTCAGTCGGCCCAATCTGTGCCATGTCCTTTTACACCGCCATTGAAGATCCAGAGCGGTTTGGACGAGGAACAGACGTGGGGGCGTACCTTGGACTGACACCCAAGATCAGGCAGTCCGGAACGGGTCTGAAGATCGGCAAGGTCGGAAAATGTGGCAACAAGCTCACTCGGTCTCACCTCGTGATGTCAGGTCGGGCAATGCTCAACAGGAACCTGAAGGCGGATTGTTTTCTGAAGCACTGGGGGACTGAGATAGCCGCGCGAAGAGGCATATCAAAAGCAAGGGTCGCCGTTGCGAGAAAGCTGGCAGTCGTGATGCTTTCTATGTGGCGCAACAACACAAGCTTCGATCCGAAAGGATTGGCAGAAGGCTCCCGGTGAGGGAGGGCGGGTCCGGACTGCGGATCAAATGCTAGATTTTTGAATCTGCCGTTAGGCAGCTAGCCGGACCCGCCAAATGAATATGCGCGCGGAAAGGAAGGGCGATGATACTGACAGTCGAACGGGATGGTGAGACCACTTTTCCAGCCTCCACGCTGCGTCATCTCGCCTAGAGTCTCGAGCAACCCACTTCGTATCGGTCAGGGGCATCAGTCAGAAGTAACCGTCCCGTCATCGCCTAAATCACCGCCCTTATGGTCGCCGAAGCCGCGCTCCTGCATCTCCTTATTCGATGCCGCGGCGTGCTCGGCGGCCTGCTTAGGATTGGTTGGGTCGTCCGCCTGCGGTGCGTTGCCGCCTTTCGCTTGACCGCCTTGGCCAGGGCCTGCGTTTGGCGCGCCGATGGATGGCGCCTCGCGATAAGGGTTCCGATCAGCCGCTTCGTTCTCTTCCGCCATTTTTACCTCCATAGAAATGGCTTAACGCGTCGGACGCAGTTCAGATGCTTGCGCGACGTCGGCGAGAGGTTGTGGGAAACTTAACGGCCGGTCTAACAAAAGCCGCTGATGCTCGGAAATGGCCACCGCCCACGAAATCCGTTGGACTTTGTTGCATACGGATCAGAGTCATGTCGCATAGCATAGCGGAAGGCCGTTGCCGTGAGCGTGACGAGAAGAGCGGTGGAGATAATCCCAAGGCCTGCCGAGACCAGAGCATCCAAAATAGCTTCTGTTGCTGCCTGTCTCCGCAACCTTCATGTCGATTTGTTTATCGCCGACACCGCCGATGTGCCCAGTATCAATCCCCATCGATGCCCTTTCGTCGCCTTCGGGACGCGCAGCGGTGAAAGCGCAGCCGGGCATACACCTGTGCAGCAGGCCAAGCAGACAGCATAATAATCGCGATCAGGGCGAGGACCACCATCACGACGATAATAGGCACCGCCTGATCTGGGATGGCATAGTAGGCACCGACAGCGACGCCGATTGGGGCAAACGTCAGGACAGTGCTGGCGAGAAAACGTAGATACCCGGGGACCGTACATCGCCGAGACAGGATCGAAATGACTGCCAGATAGATCGCACCGACATACGCTGGCACGAAAGCCGCGAAAGTAAGTGGTAGAAAGGGCAGCGGTCCGCCCCACCCTCGTGCCGCAACATCCGTTACTGTGGAAGCCAGACACAACGCAATCATTTGATTAGTGCCGGGCGGCCAATCTCCGTTGTCGAGGCGGTGAAGTCACTAAAAAATCTATTTTCATATATGATATAAATTACCGCTCTTCGTCACCTATATAGCACTAGAATATGCTTGCCTCGGATGATTGGGGCTTTGAGGAAAAGCTAGACGAAGTTGCCCCTCTTTAACCAATCTGTTTAGGTATTCTTGCCGCAGATAATCTTCTGATCTTCCAAGAATTCCCGCCAGAATTTTTAGTGTTATGAAATTTTCAGCACATAGCCCGACGATTACCGATTCCATCGTCTCTTTTGCGACTCGTCTGCCAGCTGCTTTGCTCGCAATGTCTTTCAATGACGACAAAAATTCTTGCTGCAAGTCGCCAAGCGTATCAATCAGCGGTAGTTCGAGGCCTTGTATGGCTCGTCCTCTACCAAGCTCTTGCTCCCCATTGTTTGCCTCCGAACCTTCGGAGCTAACTCCCGAACCTTCGGAGTCGGGGTCCGAAGGTTCGAAGATTGACGTCGACGACAGGGGCAACTGACCGCTCAGAAAAGCCTCATCGGGATCCACCAATTGGGTGCCATGCAAGAAATATCGCGTGCCTCGGCCCTGCCCAATCTTTTCGAGAAAGCCGTGCTGCACAAGCCCTTGAAGCAGTCGCGTCATGTCTACAGGATGCATTTCACAGAGTGTCATTGCTCGGGCATGAGAGACGGTATTCTCTATCGCCGCAGTAGCAAGCAACACACGTTCATCCGGCATAAGGTCGTCGAAGCGGTCCCCGAAGCGCTTGCGTAATGAATCCACTACGCCAGCTGGCAACAAGTCCTCCATATGCAGTTCCAACAACGTCTGCTCGGAAGGCGTCTCCACCTCGTAAAGGGCAGGCGGCCGCCAGTGCTGCTCCCTCCATCCCTTGTGGATCTTCGGAACACCGGATCCGGCGCGCTCTCCCGCTCCAATCAGAAGGAACATCTGCTGAAGGGTCCGATTCCGCCCGTCACTCTCGCCGCCTCGGATAGCCAGCTCAATAGGAATTCGCATTCCGCCTGGATTGCGAAAACCAAACATGTCGGGTCGTCGAACGACAAGCACGCTCGCGCGACCAGTGAAATCCGAATGAACCAGCGTGTTCACTAGTGCCTCGCGTATCGCGAGATGCACCGACGTTTCGTCATGGCGCTGCGCCCCGACAAGCTGAAAAGGAACCTTAATGCCAGCGGTAAGCTTCCTCCACACAAGACGGTAGAAATCAAATAAATTACCCGACCACGTGCCGTCGTTAGTAAGTCGATCAACCCACCGCGACACCCTTGGCTCGTCGCGTTCTTGGTAATCGACAGCATAATTGGGGAACTCGTCTCTAATATTTTCTGACGTGCCAAACATAAGCAAGCCAGCCACTGTCAGGCCCTCGACTCCTGTGTCTCGATCAATTCTCCAAGCTCGAATACTTCGGAGAAAATCGGATAGGGGCTGATCAAGAAAGGGATGCAAAGGGGATGCGTCACGTAGCATCCGTCGATACACTTCTACTGACTCAGAGCTGAGGTCAGATAGGCTGAACCCCTTCAGTACGCGATCATCACGTGAGTCTTCTGTTTGCTCAGCGAGCATCCGCTTCACTACGTCCGGCAGGCAGATCCGATCTCCTTCATGGACACGTTTGTAAGTCCCCGTAAGAGGATTTCCGTCGATAAAAACAGGTTTCTCTCGTCGACTACCAGGTCGAATTCTCACGGAGATAATGTGCTTTACACCAATCTGGCACACCTCAACGTCATCTGTTGAGATTAGATTGCTGCTAACCTTCTGGCGATTGCAAACCTGATCGAAAATTTGCCTTATGACTTTATCAGGCTCATGGATGCCGCCTATTTCGAAACGGCCGCTTTTCTCTCTCACCCCGAGGACCACATATCCCCCGCTGGTATTCGCGAAGGCGCTATATGTTGGCCAAAAATCCTTCGGCAACTCTCCTCGTCCGTCGCGTCCGGCCGCTAATTTCATCTCCAGCTCATCAGTCTCCTGCAAGCTGCGTAGCGCGTCTTCGGACCATTCGTTCGGATTTATCATTCCCGTTCATTGGCTGCACTGCATTGAACATTCAAGAACGTGTGCAACGAATGCCGTGGACAGGCAGCCGCTACCGCCTTCCATTCAGGTGGCAAAGTCGGTGTAATCGCGCACGGAATTAAACCGACTTTCCCGCCCAGTCAGACGCCGTATCGCTTATTGCCACCGCTGGTGATGCAGTAGCGACCGCCACGCGGCCCGATACACACATTCCCGCCAGGGCAAGGACATCCCCCAGCATCATAGCTCCGGGACTTACGGCTTGCCTTCTTCCTCCGGGCTTTCCTCGCGTTGCGCTTTTCCGAGGCCGTGGAACGGGGAACATCTATGCTGCTCGCCGACACCGCAGACTTGCTCGCGCCGAAGGACGAATAGCCCCCTGCGCTCTGGAATGAGAATGCATCAGCGTGGTTTGACGACAGCGGTGCGGCGGATGCGACCGCGCCCATTGCCAAGCTGGCCACGGCGCCCTGCGTGTCGGACAAGTAGCGCGCCTTGACCCAACAGGGAGGTGAGGATTGAACATGGACCCAGCCGTTCTTTTCTTCACCAACCGAGATTGTTTCTCCGCGTTTGAGTCCTCTGGACACCCCGGCTGCGGGTGCAGGCTCCAAACGGCAGTTCAGGGAGCGGGCGGAAACGTAGCGGATCACCGAAGCGGCCACCGCTTGACTATCGTCCGCCTTGTCTGTTGGCGATTTCGAACATTGTCCAATCAAGGCGAGGGCCAAGATGCCCGCAATGCCCCAGCCTGCTACCGCTCCATTGTTCTTCGACAATAGCCCCTCCCACCCCGCTCGGAAGTAAGAGCGCGGGCGCAGTGCGACCGCAAGCTCTAAGAACGTCCACTACGAACAGAGTGGACTGCAGGACCATGCTTTACGTCGCCAGTCTTCGCCAACGACCGCCCACAGCCACCCCACCCTGTGGGAATGAAATGGGGAACAGGAGCTCTCGTCGTAGAGATTTCCTAACAATTTCAAGGAATTGCCTAGAGTAAATGGCGGAGCGGGAGGGATTCGAACCCTCGATACGCTTTTGACGTATACTCACTTTCCAGGCGAGCGCCTTCGACCACTCGGCCACCGCTCCGCATGCCAGGAAGGCGTGCCCTAGACGAGGGGATGGCTCTGTGCAAGCGTCGCTGCGCGCAGTTTTGCATCTAAACCGATGATGGCCTGCAGCCGCCCGCAAGCGGACTTCAGCGCGTCACGCTGCCGATGAAGGACACCGACACATTATGCGCGTTGCGGGGCACGTCCAGCCGCGTTTCGGAGACGCGCGCTTCCTCGCGCGGTTTCAGGCGCGCCTTGTCGGCCTTGGTGATCCAGCTGAACACCAGCCGCCCTTGCGTGTCGCGCAATTCCACCACCAGGGGAGGGACAGCCAGTTCCTCGTTCGCGCTGTTGACGATGCGTCCGCTGACGACGAAATATTCCTTGCCGTTGCCGAGCATATGGCGCTGCGGCTGGCGGGCGAGGTAGAAGATCAGCTTGGGCTGGTCCCGGTCCGCCGCAAGGCCGAGGCTGACCGCCCAACCGGGTGGACCGAAATACCATAATGCGCTGCCCCCCGCGGCGCCGATCAGCGCAAGGAGCAGCGCCCCGAACCCCCAGTAACGCAGCGCCCGGCTGCGCGCCTTGCGCCGTTGCCTGCGCGCTGGCGTCTCTACGACGACGGCAGCGGGCGGCTCGTCAGGTTCGACGGGTTGGGGCGGGACGGGGACGAGCGCGGGTGCGGCGATTTCCGGCTGTACGGGAGAGGGAGCGTCGGCAGGGGCTACCGCAGCTTCGGCCTCCGGGCCAGGTTCGAACCAGTTTTGCTCGCAGGTGACGCATCGTACCAAACGCCCCTCCTGCCCGATCGCGCCGTCGGGAACGGTATAGCGTGTGGAGCAATTGGGGCATTCGAGGATCATTTCGTCGATCATAAACACCGCTTTACGCGGCAGGGCAAGAGCGCTGTGCGTTGCATCGCTCGTCCTTTACCGGGGCGTGTCGGCTGTGCCATGGAGGGCCTCGACCCAGCGCCGCATCCGGGCCGCGCAACAGGGATCGGGCGGGGAGTTGCAGGCGGTTCGGCGATGAGGACAAGCGTCCAGTTTGACGGTATCGGCGAATGGGCCGACGCGTGCGGAGACGCGGCGCGATGATCCTGCGCGTCTTCGCATTGCTCCTGCTGGGCTGGTTCGGCGGGTTCGTGCTGTTCGCCACCACCTTGCCCCGCGCGCAGGGTGAGGATCGGACGGACGGTATCGTGGTCGTGACCGGGGCGGCGGGCCGTATCGAACGCGGCATCACCCTGCTGCGGCGGCAACGCGCGGAGCGATTGCTCATCTCCGGCGTGGGCCGCGACACTGGCAAGCCGTCGATCAGCCGCACCTATGGTATCAAGATGGAGACCATGCGCTGCTGCGTCGAACTGGGCTACGAGGCGATCGACACCCGCTCCAACGCCATCGAAACCGCCGCCTGGGTCAAGCGGCGCGGCTACAAGTCGATCCGGCTCATCACGTCCGACTGGCATATGCGCCGGGCAAGCTATGAGTTGCGGCGCCAATTGCCGCCTGGGGTGAAGATGGTGCGCGACGCGGTCGTCACCCAGCCGTCCCTGCGCATACTCCTGCGCGAATATCAGAAATATGTGCTCCGCCGCGCAGCCGGTTTCGTGGGCGTCTGAGGAACAACATGCAAAAGGCCGTCATCGTCATCCGTTCGCTGCTGTTCCTGCTCATCTTCTATGGTGGCACGGTGCCGCTCATGGCCGCGTCGCTGGTCGCCATGCCCTTCGGACAGCGGGCGGTCATCCGTATGGCGATCATCTGGTCGCGCTATCATCGTTTCTGCGCGCGCTGGCTGTCGGGACAGCGGATCGTCGTGGAGGGCACGCTGCCGTCTGGCCCGGCTTTTTGCGTGATGAAGCATGAATCCATGTTCGAGACGCTCGACATGCCGCGGCTGCTGCGTGGTCCTGCCATCGCCGCCAAGAAGGAACTGCTGACCATCCCGTTCTGGGGACGGCTTGCGCGAGCCTATGGCATCGTGCCGGTGGACCGGGATGCGGGCGCCTCCGCGCTGCGCAAGCTGCGCGGCGATGCACTCGCCGCCATCGCGTCCGGCCGGGCACTGTGCCTGTTTCCGGAGGGGACGCGCGTGCCGCCCGGCGAGCAGCCGCCGCTCAAGTCTGGTTTTGCGGGCCTCTATGTGCTGCTCCGGGTCCCGGTCGTGCCGATCGCGGTCAATAGCGGGCGGACCAATCCGCGTGACGGCTTCCTGCGCTATCCGGGCGTGGTCCGCTACCGGGTCGGCGAGCCGGTTCCCCCCGGCCTGGACCGGCGGGAGGCAGAGGCGCGGGTGCATGCGGCGATGAACAGCCTGAACAGCGATCCGGCCTGACCGGCCCCGTCCGGGCGATCCGGCAATAGGAATCCGGCCAAAGCGATCCCCGGCATCGTGTCGGTCCGGCGCGAAATGGACTCGTGTCGTCTCTCGTTCATTGTCGCTTCATTGCGCGGGCGGGATAGCGTCACTGGGCGCGCATGGGGCGATGACCCGCACAGGATCGTCAGGACGCCACATGCCGATTTCCAACGTCCAGCCGAAATGGTTTCACGGGGCCCGGCGCCTCGCCTGCTGGCTGGCGCTCGGCCTGATGAGCGTTCAGGGCAGCACGGCGGGCGCGCAGGTTCGTACCGCCGACCCTGAGGCGGAGATCGACGCCGACCTCGCGCCCGGTGCTCCGGCCAGCGATGCCTATCCCGCCGCTCCCGCGCCCCCGGCCGCGTCCGATTCCGCGCCTGTCGGCGAACCTTATGGCGGCAGCGCCCAGAATGCGGCGCCCGCCGCGCCGCCCGCCGCGCCCCGCACCGGTTACCAGAAGGACGACGTCATCGCCGGCGCCGAGGGCGTATTCGGCAAGGGTGCGGAGGGACTGGCCTCCATGATCGAGAAAATCCTGTCCGAGCAGGGCGAACCCATCGGCTATATTGCAGGGCGCGAGGCGTCGGGCGCGCTGATCGTCGGTCTGCGCTACGGTTCGGGCACGCTCAGCCACAAGATCGAGGGCGAGCGCAAGGTCTACTGGACGGGCCCGTCGGTCGGCTTCGACGTGGGCGGCAATGCGTCCAAGGTGTTCGTGCTGGTCTATAATCTGTACGATTCCCAGAAGCTGTTCGCGCGTTTTCCGGGCGGAGAGGGCGCGGCCTATCTCATCGGCGGCTTCACCGCGACCTATCTGCGCAAGGACGACGTCGTCCTCATCCCGATCCGGCTGGGTGTCGGCTGGCGGCTGGGCGTCAATGCGGGCTACATGAAATTTTCGGAGACGGGCAAGATCCTGCCGTTCTGACGAACCGCGGATAACCCCCTCGACAGAATCCCCGCGCCGCCTCTAAGGCTGATGGGCAAGGGGGAATTTCCATGGTCGCGACCGTCGCCACCGTCGCCTATCTGGGCCTGGACGCGCGCGGCGTCGAGGTGCAGTGCCAGCTCGTCTCCGGCCTGCCCAATTTCATCGTGGTCGGCCTGCCAGACAAGGCGGTGGCGGAAAGCAAGGAGCGCGTCCGCAACGCCGTCGCCGCCATCGGCCTGTCGCTCCCGCCCAAGCGGATCACCGTCAACCTCTCGCCAGCAGACCTGCCCAAGGAGGGGTCGCATTTCGACCTGCCGATCGCGCTGGCATTGCTCGCCGCGATGGGCGTGGTCGATGCGGAGGCGCTGTCGGGCTATTGCGCGGTCGGCGAACTGTCGCTGGACGGGCGGATCGCCGCCTCGCCGGGCGTGCTGCTCGCCGCGATCCATGCGGGCGCAAACGACCTGGGCCTGATCTGCCCCGCCATTCAGGGGCCGGAAGCGGCCTGGGCGGGCAGTGTCGAGGTGCTGGCCGCGCCAGACCTAGTCTCTCTCCTCAATCATCTCAAGGGCAACGGCCTGCTCAGCGCACCCCGGCCCGGCGAGGTGGAGGCAAGCCGCCCCGCCGCCGACCTGCGTCAGGTCAAAGGGCAGGAGGTCGCCAAGCGCGCGCTGGAAATCGCCGCGGCTGGCGGTCACAACCTGCTGATGGTCGGCCCGCCGGGGTCCGGCAAGTCGCTGATGGCCAGCTGCCTGCCCGGCATATTGCCGCCGCTTTCGCCGGAGGAGGCGCTGGAAGTCTCCATGGTGGCGAGTGTCGCCGGTACGCTGGGCAATGGCCGCATCAGCCGCGACCGGCCCTATCGCGCGCCGCATCACAGCGCATCGATGGCGGCGCTGGTGGGCGGCGGGCTCAAGGTACGGCCGGGGGAGGCCAGCCTCGCGCATATGGGCGTGCTGTTCCTCGACGAATTGCCGGAATTCCAGCGCGCGGTGCTCGATTCGCTCCGCCAGCCGCTGGAGACGGGCGAAGTGGTGGTGGCGCGCGCCAACGCCCATGTCGCCTTCCCGGCGCGGGTGCAGCTGATTGCGGCGATGAACCCGTGCCGATGCGGGCATATCGACGACCCGGCGCTCGCCTGCTCTCGCGCGCCCAGATGCGCTGTTGATTATCAGTCGAAGGTGTCGGGGCCGCTGCTCGACCGGATCGACCTGCATGTGGAAGTGGGGGCGGTGACGGCCGCCGACCTGATCCTGCCGCCACCCGCCGAAGGGTCGGCCGAGGTTGCCGCGCGGGTCGCGGCAGCACGGTCGGTGCAGACGGCGCGTCGCGGCGGCGTCGGCGGGACGGCGCGGACGAACGCGGAACTGGAAGGCGCGGCGCTGGACGCAGTGGCGTCGCCGGACGAGGCGGGCCGGGCGCTGCTGGCCGAAGCCGCGGCAGCGATGAAGCTGTCGGCGCGGGGCTACACCCGTGTGCTGCGCGTGGCGCGGACTATTGCGGACTTGGCGGGGGCGGAGACGGTGGGGCGCCTGCATGTGGCGGAGGCGCTGAGTTATCGGCGGCGGGCGCCGACGAATTAGGGACGGGTTTCGAGCTTGTGGGGGCTTGGGAAGTTTGTTCAGGCGTAGAGAAATACAAGCCATGGGTCGACCGAATGACGGGAAACGACCAGTTGTGGTCGCTCCGTCAGATCACCCGCATCTCTGAAACCGGCCAATCATTCAGATGAAAAGTCAAAGGCGGAATGCCCAAATCTGGTGGTAGGCAAACCTAAGCTCGCCTTCGACCGAAAAATGCTTGCACCTCATAGAAGGCGGTAGGCGCATCCTCCCAGAAGCCTAAAGGTTTGGTTGGAAACCGCTCTTGCATATCAGCGAAAACCGGTGCTGCATCCGGTTCGGTTAAACGCAAAAGCCAGCGGTCCAGCGGCAACCCGGCTCGCCCCGCGTTGCAAAGCACGCTCTCGGCATCCCAACCCGTCGAACCTTTATCCGCCTCTGCTAGGTCGCTCGCGAGCGCCTGTTCGAACCAGGCTCCTATGAATTCTTCAATCACGAGTTGCTCATTCGCTGGCCATGAGCGCCATTTAGCGAGCGAGAGTTTGCCTAGCACAATCTCGGGATTGTTGGCGTTTCCCGGATCAAACACTGACACCTCCAGGATACGTGGAAGAAGATACTTAAAATCTCGCTGCTCTCCAACCGTTAGGAACGCTCCCGTAACATAGCGCCAGAGGACCCGTCCGCTGATTTGCCGCAGTGGGGTGGTGAGCAGGACATCGGTGCCGCGAGTATCGATGCAGCATGGGCAGCCCTCGATTACGGGAGGGGGGCGCATCTCGAACGTGCGATAGATTGCATTCAGCGCCTCGATAACGCGTACTATCGGTTGATCTGATAGCCCGTTGCTCATTGGCCCAGATTGACCAGAAAGCCGTATCAATCAACGCCGCTCACGGGCCGAACGTCGGCTTCTCAAGTTTGCCGCCCGAAACATGCCTGTCCGAATTCCACCCATTCAGGTAAGAGTCTGTTACCCCGGACTTGATCCGGGGTCCCGCTGTCTTTCCTCTATTTCCCCTCGTAAGAAGCGGGACCCCGGGTCAAGCCCGGGGTGACAAAACAGAGGGGCAGAAATCCACCCAGTCAGACCGCCGTACCTTCCCTCGCCACCAGCTTGAGATCGGCCCCCGCAACTTCCGCCGCATCCGCCCGCGCGAAATGCCCTGCGACCTGCGCGCCCGGCGCAATGCTGATCGTGTCGTAGGTGATGTCGCCGGTGATGCGCGCGCTGGCTTCCACGACCACATCGCCCGCCGCGATGCTGCCTTCGACCAGCCCGGCGATGCGGGCGCTTTTGGCGCGGATATTGCCGGTTACGCGGCTGTCCGGGCCCAGCACCAGCGCGGCGCAGGCGATATCGCCATCGACCCGGCCATCCACATGCAAATCCGCCGTCGCCTCTATGTCGCCGCGCACGGCGATGTCGCCGCCGATCAGCGAAAAGGGTATCTGCCTAGCCCCGGTCGCGGGTGCGCCCGGACGGATCGGCGATTTGACGGGCTTCGAGAACATTCGGCATTGCCTCCAGAAACGGTCGCGGATTGACGGCGGCGCCGTTCACTCTCACTTCGAAATGCAGATGGGTGCCGGTCGAGCGGCCGGTCGAGCCCATGCGCGCGATCTGCTGTCCGCGCGTCACGCGCTGGCCCACGCGCGCGCCGAAGCGGGACAGATGCGCATAGCGGGTGACGATGCCATGGCCATGGTCGATCTCGACGCAATTGCCATAGCCAGCGCGCTTGCCCACCGCGATCACGCGTCCGCCGGATGCGGCCAGGATCGGCTGGCCATAGCGGCCCGGAAAATCGATGCCCGCATGGAAGGCGGCCCGGCCATTGAACGGGTCGCGGCGATAGCCATAGCTGCTGGTCTGCATCGGCGATCCGGTCGGCGCGCCCGAAGGCAGCACGACCAGCGCCTCCTCCATCATCTCCAGCCGGTCGAGCAGCCGCCCGAGCGAGCGCAACTGCGCATCGGGGGTATAGGCCGCGCGAGCCTCCCGAACCGGGATGAACGGGCCGCCGCGGCCAGCCGTTGCGATCCGCGCGGGATTGAGGCCGACCTTGCGGATCGCCGCCTCGACGCGCGCCAGACGGGCGGTGGCGGCATGGCGCAGGCCATCGGCGAACCGCGCCTGCCGTTCGCGCAGCGCCGCGAGCCGCGCTTGAGACGCGCTGGCCTTGGAACTTACCTTGTCGGGCGATGCAGCAGCGTCGGCATCCTCGCCGAAATGGCGCTCCATCAACGCGTCCAACCGGTCCTGCCGATCCTCGAGATCGTCGGCCACCGCGTCGACCGAGCGGCGTTCCGCCTTCACCTTTGCAGCGGCGCTGCTGACGGCGGATCGCTGCACTGCAACGGCGGCCTGCTGCGCATCCACGGCCGACTGACGCCACAGCATCAGCCCGGTAATGGCGAGCCAGAGAAGAAGAGATGCCGCCAGAATCGCAGCGACGAGAAGTTGTGCGCGCGTCGTGAGACGAACGAACCGCACCGTCCCGCCGGCGCGCACAAAAATTTCCCGTTCCGGCGCAAGAGCGCGCAAGCGCGCCAGGACGCCAGTCCTGTCGATACTGTTCAGCACTATGACCCGAAGTTTGGTTGTCTACCCACGCTCGCCAGCGACCTATCAGAGCGAGCCCATCTCACCGACTCCACGGGGGATATTCGAGGACGAGTCGAAAGGTTAACGCGACGAGTCGTGGGAACCTTTGTTAGCGGATGCACAACGCCGATATTGTTACGGGTCCGTTCCTGCGAATCACTTCTTTCGCAGCTTCCTTGTCGCCCGTGTTGGCTTGGGTTCGACCCGGAACGCATTGACCCGCTGATAGACCAGTGTGGCCGAACCGAAGATGCTCATGAAGCTGATGTCGGTGGCATCGCGACCCGTGGCGATGCGCACGAAATGCTCTTCCGGTGCCATGCGGGCGGCATCGACGATATGCCATGCGCCGTCCAGAAACACCTCCGTCACTGCATGGAAATCCTGCGGGTCGAGGCCGGGCGCATAGACCGACACGGCGCGCGCCGGGATGCCTGCGCCGCGCGCGAAACTGATCAGCAGATGCGCATAATCACGGCATACGCCCCGGCGCGCGAGGAAGGTGTCGACCGCCGTGGTCGCCGCATTGCTGGAGCCGGGCGTATAGGTCATGTGCTCGTATATCCACGCCGCCATGTCCTCCACCTGCGCGCCATCCTTGGCCACGCCAAAGGTGTCGAGGACGAACCGCTCCAGCCGGTCGGATTCGCAATATCGGCTGGGAAAGAGATAAGGGAGCGTCTCCGCCGGCAGGTCGATGCGATTGCCCACCGGCCTGCCGACCAGCGCCGTCGCCGCGCGGTCGACCTTTGCCTCCGCCACATAGTCCACCGTCACGCGGCCCGTGCCCCGGAACCAGGTGCGCGTGCCGCCGTCGAGCGGATCGACCACCGCCTGCATCGGCTCCGCCCCGGTGAGGATCAGGTTGTCGCTGAGCAGGATCTGGTCGCCCTGCGGGATGACTTGCACGGCCAGCAAGATGTCGGACGGTGCGGGCAGGTCGTAGGTCATCAGCACTTCGATGCGGGAGTGCATGCGGCAATAGCCCCTATTGTCTAGAAATGGTCGCCCGGAGAATGGCGGGAACGTTATGCGCCCGTAACACGGGATGGCATGGCAGGTTACACCGCGATGACGGCGGCTAACGATTGTCGATTATGCAACCGAAACCGGGCACCAGCCGTGCGGTGCGATGGGCAAGCAACGGGATGCTCGCGTCCACGCCCTGCCCATCCTTGCTGTCGGAGAGGTGGACCAGTTCCATTCCGCGCAGCGGCGCGAAATCGCTCCGGCAGCTTTGCAGCGGCCGCCCCTCCACCTTGTGGCAGGAACAGGCGACCCGCGCGCCGAATCCGGCCGCCATCCAGGCCCTGCGCTGCCAGATATCCCAATTCCACCAGCAATAGCCCAGCACCAGGGCGATGACCGCCAGCAGCGCGAGACGCCAGTCCAAACGTCTTTTCATGCCAATCCCATCGATCTGGCCCATCGATCACGCGACGTGCCTGTTCCCCTGTCGCCGCTCAGCCTCTAGGAGCGTGGCGATGCGTTTGAAACTGCTTTTGCAGGCCGGTGTGGCCGGACTGTTCCTCCTGTGCGCCGGGTGTTCGGCCGTCGATCCCGTTCCCGCCATCGCACGCTATAGCGGCGACGGCGCAGTAGGCGCGCAGGCGCTGCGCGACGTGGTGGAGCCGTTGTTCGATCCGGACAGCGTAGGAAACCTTGGCGAGACGCGCGCGGTCATTCTCATGCATGACGGCCAAATCGTCGCGGAGCGTTATGGGC
This sequence comes from Sphingobium sp., assembly GCA_040508315.1. GTDB lineage: Bacteria > Pseudomonadota > Alphaproteobacteria > Sphingomonadales > Sphingomonadaceae > Sphingobium. Next base: position 5,042 of record JBEVNC010000130.1, on the reverse strand, counting down.
CGGGCTATGGTCCGGACAGCCTGTACCTCAGTTGGTCGCTGGGCAAGACGGTGACGGCGCTGCTCGTCGGGATCATGGTGGCGGACGGGCGGCTGGCGCTGGACGAGCCGGTGCCCGTGCCCGCCTGGCGGCAGGGCGCCGACCCGCGCGGCGCGATCACGCTGAGGCAGATGCTGGGCATGGCGTCCGGCATCGCCAACCGGGAATCGAAGGGTCCGCGCGAGGATACCGACGTGCTGCGCATGCTGGCGGGCGATGGCGCGACGGACATGGCGCGCTATGCCGAATCCAAGCCGCTGGCGAGCCAGCCGGGCACGACGTTCAACTACAGCACGGCGACGACGGTCATCCTGTGCGACATGATGACGCGGCTGCTGACCGACAGCGACGATCCCAAGGTGCGGCGCGAGGCGATGATGCTGTTCGTGCGGGAACGGTTGATGAAACCGGCGGGCCTAACCAGCCTGACGCCCGAATTCGACACGCACGGCACGATGATCGGCGGCGCTTTCATGCACATGACCGCGCGCGACTATGCGCGGCTGGGCGAGTTGCTGCGGCGGGGCGGACAGGTTGGCGGCAAACGGATCGTGCCGGCCAGCTGGGTGCGTTTCATGACCAGCCCGTCGCGCGCCAATGGCGGCTATGGCGGCCAGATCTGGCTGAACCGGGAGGGTGCCAAGTCGATGTTCATCGGCGAGGCCCCCGAAAGCCTCTACGCGGCGCAGGGTCTGATGGGGCAATATGTGGCGGTGTCGCCGCGGCAGCGACTGACGCTGGTCCGCCTGGGCGTAACGGGCGATGGGGAGATGCCAGCGTTGCGGGCGGAACTGGCGAAGGTGATGCGGGTGGTGCCGGGCGGTTGAGATCGTTCTTCTCCCCTCCCGCAGGCGGGAGGGCTGGGGTGGGCAAGCGACCTTGAGGTCGCTGTTGCTTTCGACTGTAGCGCAGGCCCACCCCGACCCCTCCCGCTCTCGGGGAGGGGAGAAGCGTTACCCCTTCGGCGTACTCACCGACGCCAGTACCCCGTCGCGCATCTTGGGGTCCGCCAGATGCTGCGCATTGGCCAGCCGCGTCGCCGCCCCCGCCTCATCATAGAGGAAGGGCAGTATGCAATAGCGCACGCCGCTCGTGATCGGCGTCGCCTCGTGCAATAGCGAGCAGGAGAACACCACCGCGCCGCCGGTGGGCGCGCGATAGGTCCGGCGGCCGAATTCGGGGAAGCGCAGGTCGCCGCCCTCATAATCGTCCGCATTGAGGTTGATCGACACGGCGAAGCGGCGGTGCGCGGTGCCCAGCGTGGTGTTGTCGCGATGCGGCCGGAACCAGCCGCCGTCCGCCGAATCATAGGCGGCGACGATATAGCGTTCGATTCGCGTCGCCTCGAACTGGAAGGCGCGCTGCACCTGAGGCACCAGCCGACGCACGATCCGCGCGCGCAGGGCATCGCGAAGGGCCGCATCCTCGATAGTGCAGTCGCTGCGCCGCTTGTGCCGGTGATCGACCACCAGCCCGGTCTGGCCGGTGGCATGATCGGTCTGCATGAAACCGCTCTCCTCCAGCCCGGCCGCCCGTGCATAGGCGATATAGTCGCGCGCCAGTTGCGGCTCGATGAGCGACGGCACGACCAGCACCGGCGCGGTGCCTTCCCTGTCCGATGCAGGCGACGGCAGCCGGGTGATCGCAGCCGCCATCGCCGCGAAATGATCGGTCGTCCGGTCGATGGGCAGCACCTCCGCCACGCGCAGCGCGCGGTCGAGGATGAAGGTCGCGCAGGCCAGCTGGACGCCGCCATCGCCGGTGCGCAGGCAACCAAAGGCGGACGCCAGCGCCCCGTCCATGTCCCACAGCACGCGAATGCCGGGATAGCGATCCGCCAGCCTGCCCTCCGCCTCGTCGGCTGGATCGCTCGATACGATGAAACAACTCGCCGCCTCGTCATCGAACGGTGCGGCGGTGGCATAGAGCCGGCCCAGCCAGTCGCGCATGCCGGGCGCCGACGAACTGCCGATGAAGCAGATGGCCAGCGTTCGCCCCGCCGCGCTGTCCAGTGCATAGCGTGGATTGCCGCTCGTCCGGCCGTAGAGCGTCGGCACCGGATCGCCGGGCGTCAACATCCGCGGCGCAGGCGACGGCACGCTCACGATGCCAGCAGATCCTCGATCATCGCGCGCCCTTCCTCGCCCGACCAGTCCATCGCGCCCGCCACTCGCGCGACCTCCTTGCCGTCGCGGTCGTAAAGGACAGTGGTGGGCAGCAGGCCCGTCGCATAATGGAAGCCCAGCTGGTTCTCCGGGTCGCGATAGGCGGACAGGTGGGGCAGGGACCGCTTGGCGAGGAAGGCATCGACCAGCGCCGGTTCGCCGGTATCCTGCGACACGATGAGCACAGCCAGGCCCTTGCCGGCATAATCCGCCGCCACCTTGTCGAGCATCGGCATTTCCGCGACGCATGGCCCGCACCATGTCGCCCACAGGTTGACCAGCACCGGCTTGCCCTTGAACCGGGCGAGCGACACGTCCTTGCCCTTGGCATCGCCAAAGATGAAATCGGGCGCGTCGGTGCCCGCATGGCTCCGGTCGATCTTGGGCGAGAAGGCTTCGCGACTGGCGCCGCCGGGTCCAGGCGCGACCTCCCCGTCGGTTGGCAGGGCCGCTTCGTTCGCGGCGGTGGTGGCGTTGCCGCCACCTTGCCCGTCAGCGCCGGATCGCCTATCGCAGCCGCCGGACATCAGGGTCATCCCGCATAGCAGGAGCAAGGCAATTTCGGAGCGCAAGGACATCTCCCCTTCGGAGGGCAGCAACAGCATGTGGGGCGGCCGGTTCGCTGGTGGTCCGGCCTCTGTGATGCGGGAGATAAATGCCTCCATCCCATTCGACAAGCGGATGTGGCGGCAGGATATCGCAGGATCGATCGCGCATGTCCGCATGCTGGGCGCCCAGGGCATCGTCACGGCGCAGGATGCGCTGACCATCGCGACCGGCCTGATGGATGTCGCCGCCGATTATGAAGCCAATGGCGTGCCCGACGACCTCGACCTCGAGGACATCCATATGGCGACCGAGGCGCGGCTGGCCGAGAAGATCGGCCCCGTCGCCGGACGCCTCCACACCGCACGATCGCGCAACGACCAGGTGGCGACCGACTTTCGCCTCTGGGTGCGCGATGCGATGGATCAGGTGGTCCTGGGGATCGGGGCGTTGCAGGCCGCTCTGGTCGCGCGGGCGGAATCCTACGCCGATGCGATCATGCCGGGCTTCACCCATCTCCAGTCCGCGCAGCCGGTGACGCTGGGTCATCATCTGATGGCCTATTATGAGATGCTGCGCCGCGACCGCTCGCGCTTTGCCGATGCGCGCGCCCGCATGAACGAATGCCCGCTGGGATCGGCGGCGCTGGCGGGGACGGGCTTCCCGCTCGACCGCCATGCAACCGCGAGCGCGCTGGGTTTCGACCGGCCGACCGACAACAGCCTGGACGCCGTGTCCGACCGCGACTTCGCGCTCGACTATCTGATGGCCGCGACGCAGCTTGCGCTGCACCTGTCGCGGCTGGCCGAGGAATTCGTGATCTGGGCGAGCCAGCCCTTCGGCTTCATCTCGCTGCCCGACGCCTATTCGACCGGCAGCTCCATCATGCCGCAAAAGCGCAATCCCGACGCCGCCGAACTGGTGCGCGGTCATGCCGGGCGCGTCATGGGCTGCATGACCAGCCTGTGCGTCACAATGAAGGGCCTGCCGCTCGCCTATTCCAAGGACATGCAGGACGACAAGCCGCCGGTGTTCGAGGCGGCGAGCCTGCTGGCGCTGTCGATCGCGGCGATGACCGGCATGGTCGCCGAGACGCGCTTCCGCACCGATCGCATGCGCGCTGCCGCCGAACTGGGCTTTGCCACCGCCACCGACCTCGCCGACTGGCTGGTGCGCCAGGCCGACATTCCCTTCCGCGAGGCGCATCATATCACCGGCGCCGCGGTCAAGCTGGCCGAGGGCCGAGGTCTGCCGCTCGACCAATTGCCGCTGGAGGACCTGAAGGCCATCGACAGCCGCATCGACGAGCGCGTATTCTCCGCGCTCTCGGTCGAGGCATCGGTCGCCGCGCGCAAGTCGCACGGCGGCACGGCTCCGGATCAGGTCCGCAAGCAAGTGGCCTTGGCGCGCGAAGCGCTGGGCCTGGAGTGACGACGATGCGCCGCAAAGTGACCAAGACGCGTATCGCCTGGGGCTGCGGGCTGCTGCTCGCCCTGTCCGCCTGCGGTTCACGCCAGGGACTGGCGCTGAAGGAAGGGCAGCAACTGCCGCCCGCGCCTTACGGCCGCGAGGTGAAGCCGCTGCCCACCGAACTGCTGCAGACGCCGACGCTGGCGATCCCGGAGCGCAGCGTAGAACTGCGCACTCGCTCGGAGAAACGCGAGGACGATCCGTTCGACCTGCCCCCTCCCGAAGATAAGTAGAAGACCCGTGGACCATTTCGATCTCAAGGACGGCGAGCTCCACGCCGAGCAGGTGCCCCTGGCCGCGATCGCCGCGGCGGTCGGCACGCCCGTCTACGTCTATTCCCGCGCCACGCTGGCGCGTCATGCCCGGGTGTTCCGCGAGGCGCTGGGCGTGCTGCCGCGCGTGCACCTGGCCTTTGCGGTCAAGTCCAACCCGAACCTGGCCGTGCTCAAGCTGCTGGCGAACGAAGGCTATGGTGCCGACGTGGTCTCGGCCGGCGAGATGCACCGTGCGCTCGCAGCCGGGATGCCGGGCGAGCACATCGTGTTCTCGGGCGTGGGCAAGACCAAGCGCGAGATGCACGAGGCGCTGGAGGCGGGGCTCGGCCAGTTCAACCTGGAAAGCGAGGAGGAGGGCGTCGAGCTCTCCGCCATCGCCGCGGCGCAGGGCAAGCGGGCGGCGGCGACGCTGCGGGTCAACCCCGATGTCGATGCGCGCACCCATGCCAAGATCTCGACCGGCAAGTCCGAGAACAAGTTCGGCGTTCCGTATGACCAGGCCGCCGGCATCTACGCGCGGTTCTCGGCTTTGCCGGGTCTCGATATG
>JBEVNC010000102.1:0-18053 GCA_040508315.1 Sphingobium sp. | reverse complement strand
GCCCACCTCAATAATCCTTGGTCGCCCGCAAATTCACGCTCTCGCGCCCAATCGTCGAAACCGCACCGATCAGCGATAGCCACCGGGTGATCTGATATTCGATCCGCGTCGCGCTATAACCCTGCCCGTCGGTAATCAGCTCGACATAGGTCTTGCGACCGATATCCTTGCCCGCCGCGATGGCGGTCTTCTGCCCCGTGGTCACGTCGGCGGGCAGGATGCGCAGCCGCGACAGGCCCGCCGCGCGGCGCACCGCGTTGATCGGGTCGAGGCCGCTGCCCTCCCCCTGGAACGCCGCGACGGCGGAGGCGAGTTGCAACGCCTCTGGCGCCGACAGGTTGGTGATCGATGTGCCGAACAGGATGCGCGACAGCAGCTCGTCCTGCGGCAGCGCGGGGATGCTGGTGAAGGTGACGATGGGCTTGGCGCTCGTGCCGGTGACCGTGATCGTCGCATTGACGTTGCTGACATCGGCCTGCGCGCGGATGTTGAGTTCGGGGTCGATCGGCGTCTCCCCCACGAAGCGCAGCCGCCCCTCCAGCAGTTCGAACCGCTTGCCCGCAAAATCATAGTCACCGCGCACCAGCTTGGCCGTGCCGGTCAGGCGCGGCGCCGTGATCGTGCCCCCGATGTCGAGGTCGGCGGACCAGACGCTCTGCATGCCAAGGCCCGTCACGTTGAGCCGGTCGGGCGCATTCGCCTTGATCGCGAGGCGCCAAGGCGATCCGCTGCGCGGCGCGGCGATTTCCTCGCCGCCCCGGTTGATCTCGATGAGGCGCAATTCCGGGATCGCCGCGACCGTGCCTGCCTTGCCCAAGGTGAAGCGGCTGTCATTGACCGCGAAGGTCCCGGATATGACCCCGCCATCGCCGTCCGACCTTATGCGCACCGGCCCCGTGACCGCCGCGCCGATATCGTCGCGGTCGAGGATCACCGCCCGGTCGAGCGTCGCCGACAGCTCGATGCCGATGCCGCGCTCGCCGGAGAACAGGAACTGCCCCGTCCCGTTCACCGACCCGCCGCCCTTGGTCTTCGCGGCGATGCGCGACAGGTTGAGCGTCGCCCCGTCGAACGTGCCACGCGCTGCCAGATCGGTCAGCGCCATGCCCGTCACCGGGCTCTGCAGTGTCGCCTTGTCGGTGGAGACAAGCCCGCGAATGATCGGATCGGCCAATGTCCCGCCAATGTCCGCGCTCAAATTCGCATTGCCCGACAAAGTGAACAGTTCGATATTGCTAAGCCGCCACAACGTCCCCGCATCGCCCGCATAGCGCAGCTGCGCGCGCAGCGGCGTCGCGTTCAGCCGCTCCATCAGCGGCCCCTGGCCCAGCGGCGTCAGCAGCGCCTGTGCCCGCCCCGTCACCTTGCCGCCCGCCGCAATCACCGCGCGCATCGCTGCGCGCTCGCCGGTCAGGTCGGCATTGATACCCACGTCGATGGGCGCGGAACTGAGCGCCAGACCCGACCGCGTCAGCCCACGCACCCTGATCCGCGCCGACCCGGTAGGCTGCCCGCCGCGCGGCGCGTCATATCGCAATGTCCCGCTCGCCACGCCGCCAAGGCCCAGGTCGCTCTCCGCCAGATCCAGCAGCGCGAGCGGCATGCGCGCCAGCGTGGCGTCCAGCCGCGTCGCCTCGGTCCCGAACAGTCCGCCGACGCGCAGCGTGCCGCCGCGATAGCTCAGCGTCACGGGGTCGAGCCGCCAGCCTTCCTCCACACGCGCGAGCGTGACGGACCGGCTGAGGCGCACCGGCGCGCGGTCGAGCGATCCGCTGGCGTCGATGCGGATCGCATCTGGCGCGATCCCGGCCTGCATCTGGAGGTCGAACAACCGGCCGCCTTGTCCCGCAACGCTCGCAGTGACGGTGCCCGTCCCCTCGACGATGCGCGCCGTCGCGGCGAACCGGCCTACTTTCGCGGTGCCATAGCGAAGCCCGCGCCCCTGCGCCGCCGCCTCGATACTCGTCGCGCCCGGTCGCAGCAGGATCGTCGCCTCCAGCGTGCCGCGATTGACCGCCAGCATCGGCGGCCCCGCAAACCGCGCCCGGTCGAGCGACAGCGTCATCGCCACCTGCTGCTCGCCGTCGACCAGTGCGAAGCGGATCGGCCCGCTCACCTGCCCGGTCACGCTCAGCGCCCCGACCAGGCCGCTGCCCTCCGGCATCAGGTCGCCGCTCGCCACAGCGTCGCTCACGCGCAGCGACGCGACGCGGATCACCGCCGGGCTCGACCGTGGCAGCAGGATCGCGCCCTCACCCGTGAACGGCCCCAGCCGCGAAAGGCCGTCCGCCACCACGTCATAACCCGCCGCGCTCGGCGTCAGCACGGCATGCACATCGGCCAGACCCAGTGCTGGCAAGGGGCTGGCCAACACCAGATCCACCGCCGGCTTGTCGATCTTGCCATTGAGCGTCAGGCGCACCGGCCCATAATTGTCATGCTCGCCGCCGCCCTCGAAATGAAAGCCGCCATCCCTTGCGCGGTATCCGTTGGCGCGCAGGCGGATGGCGGGCGCGGTGACGACCAGATTGGCGAAGCGCACGATACCGTCGCCCCCCAGCGACAGGTCGCTCGTCGCCTGCGGCAATCCCTTGCCCAGCCCGCGCAGAAAGGCGTTGTCAAGGCGGCGCATCGCCGCACGGGCGCGTCCTTTCACGCTGAAGCCCGCCCCCGTCCGGCTGACGGCATCGATCCGGCTGGCCAGATCGACCCGGCCGAAGCGCGGTATCTCCACGCCCCTGATGTCGCCGGTAAATGCGGCGTTGTAATGCCCGCGCCCGAAGTCGGCGAGCAGCACCACCCGCCCGTCGATCTTGTTGGACCGGATCGCGACCGGCGTGCTGGTCAGAACGCCGCCACTCAGCTGCGCAAGGCCGCGAATGGAGACATTGCCCAATACATCGTCCAGCACCGGACTGCCCAGCACGACCCGCCGCGCGGTCAGCACCAGCGGGATGACCGTCGTCTTGGACAGCGCCAGCTTCCCCTTGCCCTCCGCGCGAAGGCCCTCGATCCGCGTCTTGCCCAGTGTCAGGGTCCGCGCAGCGAGCAGATATTCATAACCCGCCGACGCGAAAGGACCGGACAGCCTCGCCCGCGCCATGAACCCGTCCGTCTTCGCATCGCGCATCAACGCACCCGCGCGCGCCAGCTTGAGATCGATCAGCAGATTGTCGAAGCTGGACCGGCCAAGGTCGATCCCGCCCTTCGCCTCGACTTCGGCGGCATCGGACCGCAGCTGCGCCCGCCCAGCCAGCACGCGGTTCGCCAGCCCGCCCTCGGCATCCAGCGCGATGCGCGGCCCGATCCGCGCCACGCCCAGCGCCTTGGCATCGATCATGCCCTTCAGCCTGTACCGGCCCGTCCGCTGCACGATGTCGACATGCGACACGCCGCCACCCGCCATGGCGAGCAGCGCGCGGCCCTTCCAGAACGTCCAGTCGCCATCGCCCGAAATGCGCGCCGTGAACCCGTTCCTGAGGCCGCTCACCCCCGCCAGCACGCCGCCGCGCGGGGCGAGCGCCAGCGCCTCCACGTCGAAACGATTATCGTTAGGCCTGCTGTCCAGCGACAGGCGCAGGCCATCGCCCGATCCGCCCGCCCATGCATCCAGCGCCACGACAGCGCGGCCGCCGCGAATATCCGCCTTGCCCTTCAGGAAGGCGCTCGTCGCCCGCCCCGCCACGCCGGCGCCCAGATCGATCCGGTCGACCCGCAGGTCGGCCAGGCGAATGTCGAAATCGGGCAGGATCGGCTTGTCCTCCCCGCTCGGCCGCAACCGAGGCAAGCGATCCAGCCGCGCGGCGGGGATATGCAATCGGTCGATATCCAGCCGGTTGCTGAACCAGGCGATGGGATACCAATCCAGATAGGCGACCGGCACGCTCAGCACCTGCCCCTGCGGATCGCCCAGCCGCACGTCGCGCAGCACGATGCCATTATAGATGCTGCCCTCGATCGCCCCGACCGAGATGGTCAGCCCGGTGGCAGGGCGCAAAGCGGAGATGCGCGCGGCAAGAAACCGATGCCCCGATGCCGTATCGATCCACACCAACGCACCCACGAACGCCGCGAGCACCAGCAGGATCAGCCCCAGCACCCACGCCTGCCAGCGCCCACGGCGACGCTTCGGCGCTGGCGCCCCCGGCGGCGTCTGTTCGTCGTCGGCGCTCAAAAGGCCTGCCCTAGCGAGACATAGACGCCGATGCGCGGATCGCCCGGCTGCGGGTTGATCGGCGTGCCCACGTCGACGCGGATCGGCCCGAAATTGCTGTAATAGCGCACACCCAACCCCGCGCCGATCCGCATCTCCGACAGGCTCGGCCACGGGTTGGAGGAAATCGTGCCCGCATCGATGAACGGCACGACGCCGAACTGCCGCGCACTGCCGAACCGGAATCGCGCCTCCAGCGCCACCTCGCCCAGACTGCGGCCACCGACGGGGTCGTTGTTCAGATCGCGCGGCCCGATAGCCTGATAGCTGTATCCGCGCACCGACCCGCCGCCGCCCGAATAGAATCGCCGCGTCGGCGCGATCCGGTCCGCCGACACGCCGACGATGGTGCCCAGCCGCACCCGCCCGGCAAAGGTCAGCTTGTCCGACGCGGGCAGATAGGCGCTCGCATCCACCTGCGCGCGAACATAGCCGAAGGTGCTGGATTGTAGCGACACTTCGGGCGACAGGCGTCCGCCCAGCCTGAACCCTCGGCTGGGGTCGAGCAAGTCGTCGCTGCCATCATAGGTCAGGCTCACCGGCGCGGCGGCGATCAGATATGTGCGGCGGCGCGGCGTCAGGCTCTGGCCATAGAAATCGCGCTCGTCCGACAGGATGAGTTCGCCGCCCAGCGACCACACCCATGCCTTCTGGAAAATGATGTTGGTCTGCCGCTCCAGGCTGGCGCTGAGTCCCAGCGAGATCGCCTGATAGGCGGCGCGGTTGATGTTGCTGATCGCCACCTGCCCGTTCAGCACCCGGTCGCGCCTGTGGAAATTGCTGCGGCGGAACGTCGCGGCGGCCGTCTGCTCCTGCGTGCCCACGACGCCGCGCAGCGTCAGCGCGCCTTCGGGCGGGAAGATGTTGCGATGCTGCCAGCTCACCTCGGCGCGAGCGCCCTCGCCCGTGCCATAGCCGATTTCGCCCGCGATGGTGCGCAGCGGCGCCTTGGTCAGCGCGACGCTCAAGTCCACCTCGCCCGGCGTGGCGGCGGCCTGCGGCTTCACGTCGGCACTGCCGACGATGCCCGTCGCGACGAGCGCGCGTTGCAGGTCCGTGATCTCGCTCTGGCGATAGGGGTCGCCGGGGCTGAAGCGGGCGATATCAGCGACATGGTCGGCATCGAAAGGCGGGTCGCCGCTTACGATGATGCGGCCATAGCGGCGATAGCCCCCGGTCGCGACGGCGACGTCCAGTTCCGCATCCTGGTCGTCATGGTCGATGCGCAGCACTGGCTCCTCGACCTTGGCGAAGGGATACCCCCCCTCCAGCAGTCCCGATTCCAGCGCCTGCGACGACGCCAATATGACGTCGGTGTCGGCCGGGTCGCCGACCTTGGTCGTGAACAGCGGCCGCATCGTCTGCTCGCGCGCGTCGCTGGCCGAAAGGCCGGTGATCTCGACGTCCTTGAGCAGATAGAGCGTGCGCGGCGTGACATCCAGCGTCACCGCCAGCCGGTCGCCGCTGTCCGGCGCGTCGAGGCGGTACGTGATGCGCGCGTCATAATAGCCACGCACCCGCATCAGCCGGTCGAGCAGTTCCACATCCGCCCGCGCGCGCCGGGTGATCTGCGCGACCGTGGCGTCCCGCTTCTCCGTCTCCAGCGTGGACAGCGCCGCAAAGCGCGTACGGAACACCGGATCGGCCACCGCATCCAGCCCCTCCAGTTGTACGTCGTAGCGCAGCGTTTTTGCCGGATCAATCCGGCCCAGCCGCTCGGCCTGCCGCTCCGCCTCCGCCAGTACCGGGTCGAGCGGCGGCAGAGTGAGCGGCTGGCTCGCCGCCTCGGCCGCTTCCTGCGGCGTTGGTGCGATGACGAGGGCGTCGTCAATGCCCAGATCGGGCCAGTCGAGGCCGATATCCGTCATGGTGTCGAGGTCGTCCGTCATCGGCGGAGCGCCCTCCGCCGGGCTGTCGGCGGCCTGCTGCGCCCGCGCGCACGGAACAGGCGGCAGCACCGCGGCGGCCAGACATGCCGCCGCCGCTATCCCTCGTGGGTCGAGCAGCCGATGGGGGCGCGACGGTCGGCGATCCATGGCCCCGCTGTAGCCTGATTTACCGGCGCGTCACTAGGCAAAGCGCGGCCCGGACGCTCGGTCCGCCGCACACCGACATCGCACCATATGTCAGAAGGATGTGCGCAGGCGCGCTATCAGTTCGCGCGCCGGGCCGCCGCCGGGCAGCGCCGCCGACTGGCCGCGGTCCATCAGACGTTCCTCCAGCCGCTGCGCACGCCGGTACAGGCTTTCGCTCGACGCGATCAGGACGCGCATCTCGATGGGCAGGCGGGCCGTCTCGTGCGGCTCCGACCGGCAGCTTTCGCCCAGCCGGTAACGCTCATTACCCTCTTCCGTCAGGTCGACCTGGCCGTCGCCCAACGCACGGCGGCTGAGCAGCCACGCAATGACCTGCATCAGGCGGGTGGTGATCTTCAGCGCCTCGCACGAGAATTGGAAACCGTCCACCACACCCAGCGCGGTACGCGCGGCCGCGCCGTCGCGGGCCAGATAGGATTGCGCATTGTCGGACAGGCCGACCGCCTCTCCGTACAGCTCTTCTATCAGCTTCGCGTCGATGGGTAACAGGCGGTTGTCGGAGTCGAACATGGTTTCCGTAGCTGCCACAGCGCCGACCGAATGTCAGCGGGGGTTAAGGATGGCGGATAAAAAATGATACCGGTCAGGCGATAATATCGGGGATCAGGCTGTCCTCGAACATGGCGATCTCGTCCCGCAATCGCAGCTTGCGCTTCTTGAGCCGCGCGAGTTGCAACTGGTCCGGAATGCCGGCCTGCGCGAGCGCGTCGATAGCGCAGTCGAGGTCGCGATGCTCCACCCGCAAAATCTCGAGCCGCTGGGCGATTTCTTCGGCAGTCATCACGGACCCCGCCTTATCATGGCGTCCGCATCGCTGACCAGCGCCCCGCGAAAAATTGTCGTCTCGCCGCTAACGGCCCAAGACCGCGAGACAAAAACGCCGAATCATGATTTACTTAATGCCCCGCTTGGTTGGGTAAGGAGGAACAACATGGATTCAGGCCATCTTTCCGCACTTAATGCCAAACATGCCGGCCTTGAGCAGAGACTCAAGACCGAGTCGGCCCGGCCTCTGCCGGACACCGCGCTCGTCGCGACGCTGAAGAAGCAGAAGCTCGCGATTAAAGAAGAACTCCAGAATCTGACGCATTAGGCGACGGTCCATTGCGAGAGGGGACATCTCCATCGCAGCGGACAGCCGTGGCGGCGCTCAGTCGCCAGCGGAAATAAAGGCACTGCCCATGACCGGTCGCCGCGATTCCGTGGCGTCCGGCGATGGCGTTTCAGGGCATTCGGACCACGACCCTGCAGGGTCTTCGCGGCTCTATTTGCCGCCCAGCAACGCCTTGGTCGCCTCTTGCGGCCCGCGATAGGCTTCCTGCCGCGCACCGCTCCAATAGGTGAGTTCCCCCAGCGGGATCGGCGCGCCGCTGACCGCGCACAGGACGAACCGGCCCGCCCGCACGATCTCATAATCGGACGCACGATAGTTCAATATGGCAAGGCCGGGTTGGTCGGGTGCACGCATGGATTGTCTCAGTCGCCGGTCAGGATACGGTCCACGAGCTGACCGACCGTGGGCACGAAGCCGTTGGAATAGAAGGGGTCCGTCTTGAACTGATAGGCGCCGTGTCCGGCGAAGATCAGGTTCTTGTCCGTCTCGCCGCCATGCACCGCGTCCTGCAGGGTCTTCTGGATGCAGAAGCTGCGCGGATCGGCGAGGCGGCCGGTCGAATAATCGTCATGGTCCTTCCATGCGGAAAAACCGCAATGCGACAGGCAACCCATGCAATCGGCCTGATCCTTGCGGATCACCGCCCGGTCCTCGTCGGTAACGAAGACGAGCGTGTTGTCGGGGGTCTTGAGCGCGCTGGCATAACCATGGCCCACCCATTCGCGCGCGCGGATCAGGTCGCCGCGCGTCACCCAGAAATTCTTGCCCTTCACGCCCACGTCGAGCTGATGGGTATGGTCGCCCGCCTGCTCCAGCGAAAAGGCGATCTGCCGCTCCGACCGTGCTTCCAGGTCGCGCAGGAAGGGATTGCGCACCGCCGAGGAATAGAAGCCCGTCGGCGAGAATTTGTGCAGGAGGATGTCGCCCTCGTCCAGCGTGGTGAGGAGATCCTTCCACTGCTGCGGAATCGGGCTTTCCTTGGTCAGCAGCGGCCGGGTGCCGAACTGGAAGGCGATGGAGCCAAGCTCGGGATTGTCGATCCAGTCGCTCCAGTCGCGCAGATACCAAACGCCGCCCGCCATCACGATGGGCACGTCGTCCGAAATCCCGCCCTCGCGCATCGTGTCGCGCAGCGCCTTGACGCGGGCATAGGGCGCCTCCGGCTTGGTCGGGTCTTCGGCGTTGGACAGGCCGTTATGCCCGCCTGCCAGCCAGGGATCTTCATAGACCACCGCCGCCAGCCACTCCGCCGCCTTGCTGTAGGCGCGCTTCCACAGCGCGCGAAAGGCGCGGCCGGAGCTGACGATGGGGAGGTAACTGACCTGATGGGCCGCTGCGATCTCGGACAGCTTGTACGGCATGCCCGCGCCGCAGGTGACACCCGCGACCATGCCCTTGGTGCGTTCCAGCACCCCCTGCAGGACGCGCTGCGCGCCGCCCATTTCCCACAGCACGTTGATGTTGATCGCGCCCTGCCCGCCCGCAATCTCGAAGGCGCGCTTGACCTGCTCGACAGCGCCGTCGATGGCATATTGGACGAGTTCGTCATGGCGCAGGGCGCGCGTACGGCCATGATAGATTTGCGGGATCGGGATGCCGTCCGCATCATAACTATCTGCATTGACCGCGGAAACTGTGCCGATGCCGCCTGCGGCGGCCCATGCGCCCGAACTGCGATGGTCGGAAACCGCGACGCCCTTGCCACCTTCGACCAGCGGCCAGACTTCGCGCCCACCATAGATGATCGGCTTCAAACCCTTGAACAAGCAATCATACCCCTACCGCGCGTGCAGCATCCTGCACCGCTAGGCCATCAGACGAAGGCCCCATAGCAAGATTCAGTTTACAATGCGCCTGTTTTCCGATGGGCCGTTGGCGGTGGCGCCGCATCGACCAGGGCACTGCTGCGCGCGGCCGTTCCATAAAGTTGAGCGTAACGCTGGACCATGCCGCGCTCGTCGAAGGCGTCCATGGCGCGCTGCTGGTTCGCCGCACCGAGTCGGGCGCGCAAAGTGGCGTCGGCGACGAGCGCGGTCAGGCCGCGCGTCAGGCCCGACTCGTCGGCGGCCGCGAACAGATAGGGCCGGTTGCTGCCCGACAGCATGGAGGCGATGTCGCCGACATCCGTGGACAGGACGGGCAGCCCCGCCGCCATCGCCTCGATCAGCGGCAGCGGGAATTGCTCGGCATCGCTGGTCAGCGCAAAGATATCGAACAGGCCGACATAATCCTGCGGGCGCGGCAGGTGGCCTGGCATCAACACCTCGATACCGACACGCCGCGCCTCCGCCTGGATCGCTTCGCGTTCCGGCCCATCGCCCACGATGACGAGCTGGATTTGCTCGCGCAGGGGCGCTGCGATCCGTACCAGCCGGGTCAGCGCCTTGACCGCCCGCAGATTGGCGACCGTCCCCACGACGACGCGCCCATTCGACTTGTCCAGGCCCGGAATGGCATCGGGGAAGGGGCGGCGGGCGTATGCCGCGACCTCGATGCCATTGGGAATATGGTGGACCCGCGACGCAGCCGTGTTCCACGAACAGATGCCGATCGTCGCCATCTGGCAGGACGGCACGACCAGCGCCCGCGCACCCGGCAGGGCGAGGCGGCGATAGAGGTTGCGGGTGCGGCTGAGTCGGCCGACCTCGTCCGCGCCGAAACCGTCTTCATGGTGGATCAGCGGCGGCAGGCGCATCGCCCGCCCGAACAGGCGGCGGGCCATCACGGCATTCACCGCGCCATAATTATAGGTCAGCACCAGATCATAGCCGCGCATCGCCCGTGCCAGCGCCGACAGCGCCGCATAAGTGGGCCGCCCGTTCAGCGCCGGGGCATCCGGCAGGACGGTCACGTCCACATCGGCGTCGATCTCCTGGCACGCGCCGCTCTTGCGCGCATTGCCGATCATCAGGCTGTGCCGCGCGCTGTGCCCCCACAGGTTCATCAGGCGAACGATCCGCCCCTCCCATCCGCCGGGGTCGAAGCCCGACAATATGTGCAGGATGTTGAGGGGCTCGCTCATCGTACTGCAACGGATGCGCAGACCGCCCGTTCCAGCAGCCGGTCGATGGCCGCCACGCTTTCCGGCTCGTCCAGCGTCGGGGCATGGCCAACGCCCGGCACCGTCACCTGCTCCAGCGCCGGATGCCGCGCCGCCATCGCCTGCACCGTCGCATCGGACAATATGTCGGACAGCGCCCCGCGAATCACCGTGACCGGGCATCCTGCCAGCGCGTCGAAGGCGGGCCACAGGTCGACACCCGATTCGCCACCGGGCACGCGGAACGGCTCGGCGATGCGCTGGTCATAGTCCAGCACCACGCGCCCCTTGCTGTTCAGCCGGTAAAGCCGCTTGGCGAGCGCCAGCCACTCCACCAGCCCGTAATCGGGATAGATCGCGCCCTGCACCTCCGCCACGGCGCGCGCCGCATGCACCCAGGTCGGATGCGCGCCGCCGCTGCCGACATGCCGCCTGATCCGCTCCAGCCCCGCCGCCTCGATATCCGGCCCGATATCGTTGAGCAGCGCGCCCGCGATGCGCCCATGCCCCGCCGACGCCAGCAGCATCAGCATGATGCCGCCCAGCGACGTGCCGAACCCGATGAACCGCTCGATCCCCAGTTCGTCCAGCATCCCGTTGAGATCCTGGAGATAGACGAGCGGCACATAGGTCATCGAATCGCGCGAATAGGCGCTCTCGCCCCGTCCGCGCAGTTCGACGCAGATCACCCGCCACTGCCCCGCCAGCCGCTCCGCCACATGCTCGAAATCGCGGGCGTTGCGGGTCAGGCCGGGCAGGCAGATGATCGGCGGGCGCTCGTCGCTATCGGCGGGACCGGCATAGTCGCGCAGGTGCAGGCGAAGCCCGTCGCGCGACCACCAGTATCTGTCCTCATACGTCGCCACACTTGATCCCTCACCGACCCGCCCCCACTATCGGCGCATGACCCCCTCACCGCAAGCGGCCAGTGGCCCCCATCCCGTCAACGCTGTTGCGGACATTGCCGACTTCATCGGCGATCCCGTCAAGGCCGCCGACTTCCCCTCGACCACCCTGAGATTCCGCAACGACCGCGCTGCGGCAACGGTAGGGTTGGACGACCTCGACGATGCCGCCTGGGTCCAGCATTTCGGCCGCTTCACCCCCCTTGCCGGATCGCTGCCCGAACCCCTCGCGCTGCGCTATCACGGCCATCAGTTCCGCAACTACAACCCCGACATAGGCGACGGCCGCGGCTTCCTGTTCGCGCAGCTTCGCGAGAGCGCGAACGCAGGCGGCCGCCTGCTCGACCTGGGCACCAAGGGATCGGGCACCACGCCCTATAGCCGCTTCGGCGACGGACGGCTGACGCTCAAGGGCGGCGTGCGCGAGATATTGGCGAGCGAGATGCTGGAGGCACTAGGCGTCCCCACCTCCCGCACCTTCTCCGTGATCGAGACGGGCGAGGCGCTGACCCGCAATGACGAGCCGTCTCCCACCCGCGCCGCCGTCCTCGTCCGCCTCAGCCACAGCCATGTCCGCATCGGCAGTTTCCAGCGGCTGGCGGTGCTGGAGGAGACGGAGCATCTCGGCCGTCTCGTCGCCTACAGCCTGCGCAACCTCTACGGACAGGAATCGGGCGAAGACCCCGCCCTGCAACTCTACCGCCTCGCGACCGCGCGCTGCGCCGACCTCGCGGCCAGCTACATGGTCGCAGGCTTCGTCCACGGCGTCCTCAACAGCGACAATATCAACATCACGGGCGAGAGCTTCGACTATGGCCCGTGGCGATTCGCGCCGCGCTGGGACAATGGCTTCACCGCCGCCTATTTCGACCATCAGGGCCTCTACGCCTTCGGACGGCAGGCGGAGGCCATCCAGTGGGACCTCGCCCAACTGGCCGTCGCCCTGTCCGGCCTGACCCTGCAGGAGGGACTGGTCGAGATATTCCACAGCTACCCCGACCAGTTCCGCGCCCGCCTCGACCAGCGTTTCCTGTGGCGGCTGGGCGTCACGACCGACGATCCCGCCCTGGCCCGTGACCTGACCGGCGCGGCAGTGACCGCGATGATCGAAAGCGGCGTCGGCATAGACCGCTTCTTCTTCGACGCGCGCGGCGGCCGGAGCGGCGAGGGCGCATTCCGCACCCTCCTCGACCGCTGCACCCCGGCCCCCGGCGCCCTCACCCACCCCTATTGGCAAGGCGCCGCCCCCTGCTCGATGCTGATCGAGGAAGTGGAGGCCATCTGGTCCGCGATCGACACGGACGACGACTGGGCGCCGCTCTACGCCAAGGTGGACGCTATCCGGGCAATGGGCGCGGCGCATGGGGTAGGGCCGAACGGAGCAGGTTAGCTCCTTCCTCCCCTCCCGCATGCGGGAGGGGCTGGGGGTGGGCCTGCGCTACAATCGAGAGTAACAGCGGCCTCGCGGTCGCTTGCCCACCCCCGACCCCTCCCGCAGGCGGGAGGGGGGAGCCATCCCCCAAAGTATATCTACATCAACCCCAAGCCTTAATCGCTTGGCTCCAACCCCCACCATTGCCATATCCCCGACCATGACCACCCCCACCCCTCGTTCGCCCGAAGCCACGGCCGGAAAGGTGTATCTCGTCGGCGCGGGTCCGGGCGATCCCGACCTGCTGACGGTACGCGCCGCGCGCCTCATCGGATCGGCCGACATCATCGTGCATGACGGGCTGGTGGACCCCGCCGTCCTGGCGCTGGCCCCCGCCGCCGCGCAGCTGATCTCCGTCGCGAAAAAGCGCAGCCGCCACAGCGTGCCGCAGGACGGCATCAACGCCATTCTCGTCGAGCAGGCGCTGGCCGGCCGTACCGTCATCCGTCTCAAGGGCGGCGACCCCTTCATCTTCGGCCGCGGCGGTGAGGAACTCGAGGCATGCCGCATCGCTGGCGTCCCCGTCGAGGTCGTACCCGGCATCAGCGCGGCATTGGGCTGCGCGGCGTCGGCCAACCTGCCGCTCACCCACCGCGACATTGCCAGCGCGGTCAGCTTCGTCGCTGGCCAGTGCAAGGGCCTGTCCGACCAAAACTGGGCGGGCCTCGCCGGACGCGGCCGCACGCTCGTCATCTATATGGGCGTCGCCACCGCCGACGACATCGCCGACAAGCTGATGGCCGACGGCCTCTCGCCCGACACGCCGGTCGTCGTGCTGGAAAAGGGCACGCTGCCCGACCAGCGCGTGCTGCGCACGCTGCTCGCCGACCTTGGCGACATGGTGCGGCGCGACGATGTGCGCAGCCCGGCGGTGATCGTGGTGGGCCATGTCGCCGGACTTGCCGACGCATCCGACCGCTTCGGCGCGCGCGGCGACCTGCTGGAAATTCTGAAGGGGCAAGAGGGACTGCAATGATCATCGCGACAGGCAACGACCTGAGCACCGGCGACGTGATCTGGTGGACCGGCAACGGCTGGTCGCGCCATGTCGGCGACGCCGTGGACGTAGGGACCGAGGGTGAGGCCATCATCGAACGCGAAGCCGCCGCGCGCCGCGTCAACGTCGCCTATCTGGTCGAGGCGGACCAGACCCCCGACGGCCCCCTGCCCCATCATATCAAGGAGCGCATCCGTGCCTCCGGCCCCACGGTTCGCACCGACCTCGCTATCAACACCGCCATCCCCATCGTGAAGGCCTGATCCATGTATCAATATGACCAATATGATCAGGCCATGGTCGATGCCCGCGTCGCCGATTTCCGCGACCAGACGCGCCGCCGCCTGTCGGGCGAGATGACCGAGGAACAGTTCCGGCCGCTGCGCCTTATGAACGGCCTCTATCTTCAGCTGCACGCCTATATGCTGCGCGTCGCCATCCCCTATGGCACGCTGAGCGCCAAGCAGATGAAGATGCTCGCCCATATCGCACGCAAGTACGACAAGGATTACGGCCACTTCACCACCCGCCAGAACATCCAGTATAACTGGATCAAGCTGGAGGACGCGCCCGACATCCTCGCCGATCTGGCGACGGTAGAGATGCACGCCATCCAAACGAGCGGCAACTGCATCCGCAACATCAGCGCCGACCAATATGCGGGCGTCGCGGCGGACGAGGTCGCGGACCCGCGCCCATGGGCCGAACTGCTGCGCCAATGGTCCAGCTTCCACCCGGAATTCACCTACCTGCCGCGCAAGTTCAAGATCTGCGTGATCGCGAGCCAGGAAGACCGCGCGGCGATGCGCCTGCACGACATCGGCATCGAACTGGTGAAGCGCGACGGTATCGTCGGCGCGCGCGTGTTCGCGGGCGGCGGCATGGGCCGCACCCCCATCGTCGGGCCGGAGATCAAGGATTTCGTCGCCGAGGAGGAGATCATCTCCTATGTCGAGGCGTGCCTGCGCGTCTACAATCGCTACGGTCGCCGCGACAACAAGTATAAGGCGCGGATCAAGATCCTCGTCTCCGAGATCGGCGTCGACGAATATCGCCGTCAGGTCGAGGAAGAGTGGGCGCATATGAAGACGCTGGGCATCGACCCGCCCGTCGCCGAACTCGCCCGCATCCGCGCCCATTTCGCCGACCCGGCGTTCGAGACCGGCCTGTCGGACGAGATCGACCGCAGCGATCCCGACTTCGCCCTGTGGGTGGACAGCCAGGTCATCGCGCATCGCGTGCCCGGCTACGCCATCGTCAATGTGTCGCTCAAACCCATTGGCGGCATTCCCGGCGATGCGTCCTCGGCCCAGATCGACCTGATCGCTGACCTGGGCGAGCAGTACAGCTTCGACGAGCTGCGCGTCACCCACGCCCAGAACATCGTGCTGCCATCGGTGAAGAAGGCGGACCTCTACGCCGTCTGGCAGAAGCTGGCGGCGGCCGGTCTGGCCGAGGCCAATCTCGACCTCATCACCGACATCATCGCCTGCCCCGGCCTCGATTATTGCAGCCTCGCCAACGCCCGCTCCATCCCACTGTCGCAGAAGATCAGCGAGCGTTTCGCCGACCCCGCACGGCAGCGCGACATTGGCGAGTTGAAGCTGAAGATCTCTGGTTGCATCAATGCCTGCGGCCATCACCATGCCGGGCATATCGGCATTCTGGGCGTCGATAAGCGCGGGTCGGAGAACTACCAGCTCCTGTTCGGCGGCTCCGGCGCGGAAGACGCAAGCCTCGGCCGCATCGTCGGCCCCGGCTTCGACGAGGACGGCGTGGTGGACGCCATCGAAAAGGCGACCAACCTCTATCTGGACCAGCGCGAGCAGGGCGAGCGTTTCCTCGACACCTATCGCCGCATCGGCATCCAGCCTTTCAAGGAAGCGATTTATGGCTGACGTAATTTCCTTCCGCGACGACGCTGCCAGCCAGGAACCGGCGGTCAGCGTCGACAGCTTCGCGGGGCAGAGCAATGCGACCGCCGTCCGCATCGAGCCGGGCGAGGATGCCCGCGCCCTGCTCCCCGACCTCGGCCGCCTGTCGCTGGTGGAGGTGAATTTCCCCGCATTCGGCGACGGTCGCGGCTATTCCGCCGCGCGCATCCTGCGCGAGGCTGGCTATACGGGCGAACTGCGCGCGGTGGGCGACGTCCTGCCCGATCAGATTCTCGCCATGCGCCGCTGCGGCTTCGACAGCTTTGCCCCCCGCGCGCCCATCGACCCCGCGCTGGTCGAGGCACGGCTGGCCGCCTATCCGGACGTCTATCAGAAGGTCGCCGCGTCCGAGCGGCCGATCTGGTCACTGCGTCATGGCTGACGCACGCAGGATCGACGTCATCGACGCACGGCCCGTCTTCACGCAGGCCGACGCCGACGCGCTCAATGCGCGGTTCGAGGGCGTCAACACGGCGGTCATGCTCAAGACCGTGTTCGCGGAAAAGCTGCTCGGCAAGGTTGCCGTCGTCTCCTCCTTCGGGACGGAGAGCGCGGTGCTGCTCCACCTCGTCGCGACGGCGGACCCGACCGTGCCCGTCATTTTCGTCGACACGCTCAAGATGTTTCCCGAAACACTGGAATATCGCGACACGCTGGTCGCGCAGCTCGGCATCCTCGACAGCCGCACCGTGACGCCCGACGCCGCCGTGCTGGCGAAGAAGGACGAGAATGGCCTGCGCTGGTCGTTCGACCCCGATGGCTGCTGCGAAATCCGCAAGGTGGAGCCGCTCGCCCGTGCCAAGGACGGCCTCGACAGCTGGATCTCCGGCCGCAAGGCCTTCCAGTCGCAGACCCGCAAGAACCTGCCCCGGTTCGAGATCGAGGACGGCCGCCTGAAACTCAACCCGCTGGGCGACTGGGACAAGGCGGCGCTGGACGAGTATTTCATCGCGCACGACTTGCCGCGCCACGCGCTCGAATCGCAGGGCTATCTGTCGGTCGGCTGCGAGCCGTGCACGTCGAAGGTCCTGCCGGGCGAAGACCCCCGCGCAGGCCGCTGGCGGGGCTGGGACAAGGTGGAATGCGGCATCCACACCGTCTCCACGCCAAAGGGCGATCCGGACGATCCAGCCAACGAGCCGGTATTCTGAACAGGGAGGGGCGCTCCCACACAGGGAGCGCCTCCTGCCCTATTGTCATTCCCGCAAACCCGGCAATCCAGGGTCGCACGCGCAATTTCTCTCCGTTCGCCCTGAGCGAAGTCGAAGGGCCCTGCTGAGCGGAGGCGAAGCACTGCGGCCTCGCTCCGCTCGGCGGAGGGCTTCGACTTCGCTCAGCCCGAACGGGTTCTCAAACCCCATATTTCGCGAAACCGATGGTTGGAGGGCTATCGGACCGCCCCCAAACGCCGGGGCAAGCCTTTTTCGCGCCGCCCTTACAAATGGAACCGCCCATATCCATATAAGATATCTGGCCGCATTGGGCATTCCACCCGCTCCACGCTTCGTGCTGCCACGTCCGACATATTGGTAAAGTCCGTTCGACTTATCCTCGCACGGCACAAAACGCACATATTGCAGCGGGCCCGGCGCTCCGTCTGCACGCGGTGGCCCCTGTTCGCCGTCGCTGAAGCAGCCATGGCCTGAGGATATGTGCATGACCCAATTTCCCACCCGGTTCCTTCTCGCCGCCACCCTCATCGCCGCATCCACCCCGATCCCTGCAGCCATGGCGCAGGCGACCGCGCAGGCATCGACTCCCGCACCCCGTGCGCTGGGCGACTATCCGTCGCGGCAGACCAAATCGGGCGCGATACTCATCCTCAACGACATCGGCTTTGCCGCCGGGCGCGCCGACCTCTCGCCCGCCGCGGTGGAGCGCCTGCGCCCGCTGGCGGCCTGGCTGGTCGTGAACAAGAGGGTGCAGGTCCAGGTCGACGACTTCACCGGCGGCGGCGCCGACCTCTCGCTCTCCGACCGGCGGGCAAGCGCCATACGCAACGGGCTGGCCGCGCTGGGCGTGGACCGCTGGCGGATCGAGACCGTCGGCCACAATGGAACCGTCCCGGTCGCGGTCAGCGCCAAACCGGGCGTTCGCGCGCAGAATAGCCGCATGGAGATCACGCTGATCGGCCAGCAGGTAGCCAGCCTCACCGCCCTCTAAGTCCGAAGGACATGCCATGACACGGGTCATTTGTATCGCCGCCGAGCGCATCGACGTCGTGGAGGAATGCCGCAGGCAGGGCGTCCCCATCTCCATGATCGAAACACTGCAATCGGGCGGAACGCGGGTCGTCATGCACAATGCGCGCGACGCCGCCCT
>JBEVNC010000095.1:0-4322 GCA_040508315.1 Sphingobium sp. | reverse complement strand
CCGGCGGACAGCAGCGCGCCCGCCCGCGCCAGGTCCGTGCAGACGGGGCCTTCCGGTGCGTTCAGCTTGACGTTGATGACCGACAGCGGATGGCCGCCCAGCCACGCCCAGTCGGCGCGGTAACGGCCATCGTCCTGCACCGCGAACACGGGGTCGATACCGTAAGCTTTGCACGCGAGGAAATCCTCCTCGCCATGGTCGGGCGCCATATGGACGAGGCCGGTGCCTGCGTCGGTGGTGACGTGGGGAGCCGGGACGAACGGGCGGGGGCGGAGGAAGAATTCGGCGAGCGGGGAATCGGGGTGGATGGTCCCGTCCCCTGCCACGTCACCGTCACCCCGGACCTGATCCGGGGTCCCGCTGCCTTCAACGCCCGCGGAAGATGAAGCTGGACCCCGGCTTTCGCCGGGGTGACGGATAAGGTTGGCGATGGGGTGGCGCGCGATGGCTCCGGCGAGGCTGGAGCCACTACCGCTCCAAACCTCTTCAACCTCAAAAATCCCAGTCCGTGACACAAAAACGGAAACGAGGTCACGAGCCAGTAAAAGGCCGCGCTCATAAAGCGCCAAATTCTCATCAGGCCCCGGAAACTTGCCGAATACAGACGCAACTGCCGTCTGCTTTGGCTTTACCAGAACATACTCAATCTCCTCCCCATAGGCGATCCCCTGGTTCACAGGGATCGTCCACGGAGTCGTCGTCCAGATCACCGCATAGGCCCCCACCAGTTCAGGCGCATTGGGAGCCTCGACGATCTCGAACGCCAGATCGATCTGGGTCGAGGTCACATCCTCATATTCGACCTCGGCCTCGGCCAGCGCGGTCTTTTCGACCGGCGACCACATCACCGGCTTCGCGCCGCGATACAGCTGCCCGGTCTCCGCGAACTTCAGCAGTTCGCCGACGATGGCGGCTTCGGCGTCGAATTTCATGGTGAGGTACGGGTCGTCCCAGTCGCCCATGATGCCCAGCCGCTTGAACTGGTCCTTCTGCACCCCCACCCATTTGTCCGCATAGGCGCGGCACTGGGCGCGGAATTCCTGCGGGGGAACCTCGTCCTTGTTCAGCTTCTTCTTGCGATACTCCTCCTCGATCTTCCACTCGATGGGAAGGCCGTGGCAGTCCCAGCCGGGGACATAGGGCGCGTCCTTGCCCAGGAGGCTCTGCGAGCGAACGATGATGTCCTTCATCACCTTGTTCATCGCATGGCCCATATGGATGTCGCCATTCGCATAAGGCGGGCCGTCGTGCAGAATGAACCGCTCCCGTCCCGCGCGGGCACGGCGAATCTGGCCGTAGAGATCCTCGGCCTCCCACTTCGCAGCGATGGCGGGCTCCTTCTGCGCGAGGCCGGCCTTCATGGGAAAGCCGGTGACGGGCAGGAAGACGGTGGATTTATAATCGGTGGAGTCGGTCATGGGATCGCTTGCATATCGCCGTTCGCCCTGAGCGAAGTCGAAGGGTAGCCTGAGCGGAGGCGAAGGCATGGGGCCTCGACTTCGCTCGGCCGGATGTCTCGACTTCGCTCGACACGAACGGCTGGAAAGTTGATGTGCGGCCCTACGCCAGCCGGGCCTGATCCGCAAGAATATGGCGCGCCGTCTCGCAATCCCGCGCGATCTGCTCACGCAGCGAGTCCAGTCCGTCGAACTTGGCCTCGCCGCGGATGCGGTGGATCAACTCGACCTCGATGCACTGGCCATAGAGGTTGCCGGAGAAATCGAGGAAATAAGGCTCCAGCAACTCCTTGGGCGGCTCGAACTGGGGCCGGATGCCGATATTCGCCGCGCCGTCCAGTACGCGCCCGTCCGGCAGGCGTCCACGCACCGCATAAATGCCATAAGCCGGGCGCAGATAGCGGCCGACATCGACATTCGCGGTGGGGAAACCAAGCTCGCGGCCCACCTTGTCGCCGTGAATGACCTCGCCCTCTATCGTGAACGGTCGGGTCAGGAGGCGCGTCGCGATCTTGCAATCCCCCTCGATCAACGCGGTGCGGATGCGGCTGGAGGACACGACCAGTCCTTCGCCGTCCATCACCGGCTCCACCGCCTTGACTGCAAAGCCCATCGACCGGCCCAGATCGCTCAGCGTCGTCACCGATCCGCCGCGCGCCTTGCCGAAGGTGAAGTCGGCGCCGGTCACGACACCCACCGCGCCCATCCCGTCGACCAGCAGCCGTACGAAATCCTCCGGCCCGGTCGCCGCCAGTTTCTCGTCGAAGCGGAACACCATCATGGCGTCCGCGCCTGCCGCCGCGAACAGCCGTTCGCGCTGGCCCAGCGACGTCAGGCGAAAGGGCGGCGCGTCGGGGCGAAAGAAGCGGGCCGGGTGCGGATCGAATGTCGCGACGATGACCGGACGCCCGCTGATCGACGCGCGTTCGATCGCACGCCCGACCACCGCCTGGTGACCGAGATGAAATCCGTCGAAATTGCCCAGTGCGATGATGGCGCCGCG
Organism: Sphingobium sp.; assembly: GCA_040508315.1. Lineage (GTDB taxonomy): Bacteria > Pseudomonadota > Alphaproteobacteria > Sphingomonadales > Sphingomonadaceae > Sphingobium. The sequence continues at coordinate 1,862 of JBEVNC010000095.1, read as the reverse complement.
CAAATGCGGCGGCACGCCCCTATCGCTGTAAAGCCGCTCCATGGCTGAGGCTATAGGGAGCAGTTGCAGCGGGCGCAACAAAGCCGGTTACGGCAAATTTGATCCGGGTGGCGGGACCTTTTCGTCACCCCGGATCACGTCCGGAGAGACGATCGCGGCGCAGGCAGCGCCTAGGCGGCTCGCCTGCGTACCGGCGCACCGTCCAGGGCCTGCGCAATGGCGCTCCATAGAGGTTTGCGCCGATAATCGTCGTCGCGCGGTGTCGGGCGCTGCGGCGCGCCATCCTTGCGCCGACGCTCCTCGCTGTGGCGGATCCAGCTATGCTTATCCGATGCGCCCCAGGTCAGCACGCCGAGGCAATGTTCGAAGCTGAAGGAAACGTCGAGCATCGACTTGGCGAGTGCGGCTGCCTCGGCATCGCGCCATTTGACGTCGCCGATGGTGCCGCTGTCGTCGACATCCAGCTCCGTCACCATGAACTTGAGGTCCATCTGCTTCAGCTCTTCGAGGAACGCCGCCCATTTGCGCTCTGAGAAAGCGTAGGCGGTTCGCATATGCGCCTCATAGCCAAAGCCCTGCAACGGCGCGCCGCGCTTGAGCAGTCGCTCCACCAGGTCGAGGGTCTGGATGCGCTGCTTGTCCTCCCACCACCATTCCTGCGCGATCAGCGTCTGATTCAACATGCGCAGCGCGGCGGGATCGGCATCCTTCGTCGCCCGGAGCGCGATGTCCATATAATCCTCGCCCAGCTTGCCGTAGAAAGCCTTCTCGACGATCTTGCCCGTCGCCACGACCGGCTCGTTGATGACATCCCATTGCAGGATGCGGCCTTTCCAGTGCGACACGACCTTGTGGACGTAGTCGTAGAGGAAATCGCCTGCCTTTCCGGGTGTCATGCCGGCGATCTTCGCGACCGCCCAGTCCGGCTCGTCGCGATACCAGGTCAATGTGTGGCCGCGCATCTGCATGGCGTTGGTCTTCGCGAAATTGAAGATCGCCTCTGCCGGCTCGAAATTGATCGGACCCTCCTTGGGCTGGATCACCGCCCATTTCAGTTCGTTCTCGGGCACCAATATATTGCAGTCATCGATCAGGCACTTGCGTAGCCGCTCGTCCTTGAGCGCGGGAAAGCTGACCGCCGACCCGCAGAGCAGGCCCTTGCGGTCGGCGCGCTCGCGCAGGGTGCCGGTGGGTACGGGCGGCTCGGGAACCTGCGACCGCACCTTGCCGATAGCAAATCCCAGCAATCCTGCCGCACCTGCACAGGCCAGCAAGTCACGACGATTGAAATCCCGAATCACAGGCGAATCTCCAACCAGCGCGCGCTCGACCACATCATCTGCCATATATGCGCACCAAGCCTGTTCGCACGCGCACAATTAACAATATGTGACCACGCGGCTTAATTTCCGGCTCGGCGGAGCGTCACATAACTGCATGCAGGCCAGCCCTCGCCGCCGACACGATCCTCACGCGCGACCTCGTGCCAACGGGCAGGATCGAAGGGCGACAGGCGTGCGTCGCCCTGTGCCGCCATATGAACCTCGGTCAGTTCGATGCGGTCGGCCAGCGGCTCGAGCAGGCGGTATATCTCCGCGCCGCCGATGACGGACACGACCGGCGCGTCGGCCAGGCGCAGCGCAGCTTCGGGATCGGCGGCGACCTCCGCCCCTTGCGCCGACCAGTTCGTGTCACGCGTCAGCACGATATGGCGGCGGCCCGGCAGCAAGCCCGGCAGGCTCTCGAAGGTCTTGCGCCCCATCACCATCGGCGTGCCCATGGTCATCGCCTTGAAGCGTTTCTGCTCGCCGGGGATGCGCCAGGGAATCGTACCCGCGTCGCCGATCACGCCATTGTCGGCG
>JBEVNC010000079.1:0-11559 GCA_040508315.1 Sphingobium sp. | reverse complement strand
GAAGATCGTCCGACCGTCAGCACCGTAACGCCGGAGGACTATCCGGCCGCAGATCGGGCAGGCGCAACTCCCAACGGCGAATAGGCTTTTCGTCAAATTATCGTACGACATAGCGGGAGGGGCGAACATCGCCCCTCCCGTTTCTTATGTCACTGTGCGGGCGACAGGCCGGCCGGCAGCAACTGCTTGGCATGGCCCAGATGACGTTCGATGACCGGAACCGCCGTCGATGCGACCTGCTTCAGCGCGGTGTCGGTGCCATCGATGGCATAACCCTTGTGCAGCGACCACGCCATCTGATGCGCTTCGGCCTGCTGCTGCAGATAGAGATCGTCGAAGCTTGCCTTCGGCGCCTTCTTCAGCAGCGCGATCTTGGCGGCATTCTTGGCCGACAGACGCGTGGTCGGCTTTGCGATGGTGCGGTCGTCATTCTTGAGGGCCGCCATCAGGCTCTTGGTCGTCAGCGTATGATCGGCGATCATCTCGCGGGCGAAACCCTTCACATCGTCGCGCTTGCTGCGCATGAGGGCAAGCTTGCTCGACTGGATTTCATACATGTCGGAGTCCGCGGCGAACTTGACATAATCGATGGCGGAAACCCCGCTCATGGGGGATACGCCGGTGCTGGCTTCGGTCATCGACCCGGTCGAGGAGGCAGCCACCTGCGCGATGGCTGGCGAAGACAGAGCCAGCACAAGCGAGCCGGCGAGTATTGCGGTACGAAGCATCGTGTATTCCTTCGGACTAAGGGATACTTCTGCCGGTTCAGGCAGTGATCCCGGATTGTTATTGGCGGTTATCGAAACAAATGCCGGTCATCCGCGCTGGCGTCGGCGAACCGACGGCGAGCGAAAGCCGCCGCCATCATCATAGTGACGATCATCGGAGAAGCTCCTGTGGGCCCTGATAATGATAAGGTACGCAGTCGCGGAAAACGGTGCGGCCGGATCGAGCGAGCGCCCGATCTTGCGACTTCAACCAGCATCGTCGGGCAGAGTTCCACCATCCGGTCATCGCTTTCCAGATACCGTTCGTCCCGTCGAACAAGACGAAGCGAAGGTTCGTTCGGTCGATGCGCGGCCGCTTCATTTAGGGGGGAGCCGCGTCCCCGTATGTCGCGGGCAAGCATGGGACGCAGGCGAAACGTCAATAGCCTCGCCTCCGCTTCATCGGAGGTCTAGAGACCCCCGATCCCAGGAGTGAGGCGACGGTGCGGAAATTTCGACTTGGCCGATATACGGCGTTCATATTGTGCATCGCGCTGGTGGCGCTTGCCCTTGTATTGTCGCCCTCGGGCTTCTGGGGCTGGCTCGGCGTGGTGGTTCCGAGCGTGCTGGTGCTGATCGGCATCTGGGACATTTTCCAGACCGACCATAGCATATTGCGAAACTATCCGGTGATTGGCCATGTCCGCTGGCTGGTCGAATTGATCCGTCCCGAAATCCGCCAGTATCTGCTGGAAGACGAGACGGAAGCGACGCCCTTCTCTCGTGCGCAGCGGTCCCTGGTCTATCGCCGCGCCAAGGAAGCGCCTTCGGATCATCCCTTCGGTACGTTGATGGACGTGTACGCTGCGGACTATGAGTTCGTGCAGCATTCCATGATGCCGATCGACCTGCCCGATCCCGAAGGCTTTCGCATCACCATCGGCAACGACCAGTGCACGCAGCCCTATTCGGCCAGCGTCCTCAACATCTCTGCGATGAGCTTCGGGTCGCTGTCCGCCAACGCCATCCGTGCGCTCAACAAGGGGGCGGCGATGGGCGGCTTCTATCATGATACCGGCGAGGGCAGCATCAGTCCCTATCACCGCGAACATGGCGGCGACATCGTCTGGGAAGTGGCGAGCGGCTATTTCGGGTGCCGGGACGCGCAAGGCAGGTTCGATCCCGACAAATTCGCCGCGCAGGCCGCCGATCCGCAGGTCCGGATGATCGAGATCAAGCTCAGCCAGGGTGCGAAGCCGGGGCATGGCGGCATATTGCCCGCCAAGAAGGTGACGGCCGAAATCGCGACGACGCGGGGCGTGCCGATGGGCGAGGATTGCGTTTCGCCCGCGCGCCATTCCGCCTTTTCCACGCCGCTGGAAATGATGGCGTTCATCCATCGGCTTCGTGCGCTGTCGGGCGGCAAGCCGGTCGGGTTCAAGCTGTGCATCGGCCATCCGTGGGAGTTCATGGCCATCGTCAAGGCCATGCTGGCAAGCGGCGTGGTGCCGGACTTCATCGTGGTCGATGGCGGGGAGGGCGGGACCGGCGCCGCGCCCGTCGAGTTCAGCGATCATGTCGGCACGCCGATGCGCGAGGGCCTGCTGTTCGTCCATAATGTGCTGGTCGGCGCGGGCCTGCGCGACCGGGTGAAGATCGGCGCGGCGGGCCGGCTCATCAGCGCCTTCGATATGGCGGCAGTGCTTGCGATCGGCGCGGACTGGGTGAACTCCGCGCGCGGCTTCATGTTTGCCCTCGGCTGCGTCCAGTCGCTCAGTTGCCACACCAACCGCTGCCCGACCGGGGTCGCCACGCAGGACCCTTCGCGAAGCCGCGCCCTGGTGGTGCCGGACAAGGCCGACCGGGTGAGCCAATATCATGGGCGCACCATCAGGGCGCTGGCCGACATGCTCGCCGCCGCGGGCCTGCGCCATCCCGACGATCTGAAGCCGCACCATGTGGTGCACAGGCTCAGTTCCACGGAGATACGCCAGTTCGATCAGGCCCATCATTTCCTGAGGGACGGCGAATTGCTGGCAGGGGACTGCACTATCGAGCGTTATCGGGAGAACTGGCTGCGCGCCCGGCCGGAAAGCTTCGCCGCGATGTGATCCGGCCTATGGTCGCAATGCTCAGTCCGGGCGATTGCCCATGATTTCGCCCAGCCGCACCGCCCGTTCCGGCGCCCAGTCCGCGTTGAAGACGATGCGGTCCTGCCCGAACAACATCACGATTGTCGAGCCGAGCAGGAAGCGGCCCATTTCCTCGCCCTTTTTCAAAGTGATGGCCAGGTCGGTATAGGTCCATTCGGACGGCTTGCCGGTGCGCTTGGCATTAACCACGCCGTGCCAGACCGTCGCCATGCTGCCGACGATGGTCGCGCCGACCAGCACCATGACGAACGGGCCGTGTTCGGCCGAATCGAACACGCACACGACGCGCTCATTGCGTGCGAACAGGTTCGGTACGCCGCGCGCGGTCGTCGGATTGACCGAGAACAGCGCGCCCGGCACATGGATCATGCGCGTAAGCGTGCCGTCGCAGGGCATGTGCAGGCGGTGATAATCCTTGGGCGACAGATAGAGATTGGCGAAGCTGCCATGGCGGAACAGGGCGGCCAGCGTGCTGTCGCCTCCCACCAGTTCGGTGGTCGTAAAGCGGTGCCCCTTGGCTTGCAGGATATGGTGATCGTCTATGGCACCGAACTGGCTGATCGCGCCGTCCACCGGGCAGACGAAATCGGCATCGGCCAGCGGCCGCGCGCCGACCCGGAGCGGCCGGGTGAAGAAATCGTTGAAACTCTTGTAGCTTTCGATGTCGGCATTGGCGGCCTCGCTCATGTCGACGCCATATTTGCCGACGAACCAGCGGATGAGCCGGGTCGTCGTCGCGCCCCCCTGCGCCCCGGCGACACGGCCAGCGAAGCGGGTCAGATACTGCTTGGGTAGCAGATATTGCAGCAGGATTTTCAGGCGTTCGGACATCATGACCTCGAAACAGGACTGCCGCGATTTCGCAAGGTCGACCCTTTCGGGGGATCTGCGCTGCGCCGCACCGGGGCGGTTGATGCGCCGGGGCCGATAATGTCAAGTCCGACCCTCTGAACAAGGCCGTTCCACCCTTCGCTCAATTGCACTATCAATAGGACAATTGTGACAAGGGAGTGCGATATGCGGCTTGGTCTTCTCGGCACCGTGCGGGGCCTGAATCCCGTGATACGGCCCGAACTTCATGCGGCTCTGCCAGTAGGCACCGAACTGTCCGCATGGTCGTCGCGCGTCGGCGTGTTTCCCTCCACCCCGGTCGAGCGGGCGATGCAGGCCATCGGTCATCTGGAAGCAGGGCTGAGCGCGGCGCAGGCAGGCGTCGATGCGGTCGCCATCGACAGCGTCGCTGACTATGGCCTCGACGCACTGCGCGCCGCGCTTGCCATTCCCGTGGTCGGGGCGGGTGAGGCGGGCATGGCGGCCGCCGCTGCCCACGGCCGCTTCTCTATCGTCACTGTCTGGCCGGAGTCGATGAACTTCGGGCCGGAGACCCTGCTGACCGCCTATGGCCATACGGATCGCTGCCTTGGGATCCGCAATGTCGGGACGGAGGATGTGTTGGGCGCGGTGGCCGGACCGGACGGCTATCTCGGCCGCGTGAACCGCGCCGATGCCTCCATCCTCGACAAGGTGGTGGCGGAGATAGAGAGCGCCATTGCGGACGGCGCTCAGGCGATCATGCTCGGTTGCACCTGCATGTCCCCCATGGCGGCAAAGGTCGCAGCGGCAGTCGGGGTGCCGGTCATCAATCCGCTGGCCGAAGCCGCCCAGAAAGCCGTCGCGCTGGCGTCGGTCGGCGGCGCGAAGGGCGTGACCACCGACCGCGCCGACCTCGTGCGGCGCATGGTCGATGCCATCGCCGGCGAGGTCGACGAGAACTGCCCGGTCTGCGTCGTGGCCGAGGCGTTCTGAGATCGGCGCCTATACTGCCCGGCGGCGGCTCCACAGCACATAGAGCGCAAAGCCGACCAGGTTCCAGATCAGAAAGAACTGATGGGTCTTGGTCGGCAGGCTCCAGAACAGATAGAGGCAGCCCAGGATGGCGGCAGGGCCGACCAGCCAGGCCAGGGGCGTCCTGAACACACGCTTGCGTTCGGGTTCGCGCCGCCGCAGCACCAGCATGCAGGTCGCAACCGCGATGAAGGCGACCAGCGTCCCTGCATTGGCGAGGGCGGCGATCTCGTCCAGCGGCACCAGCCCCGCCAGGATCGCGACCACGACGGCGGTCAGCATCGTGATGCGGATGGGCGTGCCCGTGCGCGCATTCACCTTCGCCAGCGCCTGCGGCAGCAGGGCGTCGCGCGCCATTACGAAGAAGATGCGGCTCTGCCCGTAGAGGAAGGCGAGGATCACCGTGGGCAGCGCGATGATCGCCGCCGCGCCGATGATCGCGGCGACACCGCCCCGGTCCAGTTCGCGCAGGATGAGTGCGAGCGGCTCCGCGCTTTTGGCATAGACCGTATAGTCCATCGACCCGACAGCGACCGCCGCCACGCCGACATAGATCAGCGTGCAGACCAGCATCGACCCGATGATGCCGATGGGGAGATCCCGGCCGGGATCATGCGTCTCCTCGGCAGCGGTCGATATGGCGTCGAAGCCGTAAAAGGCGAAGAAGATGATCGCCGCCGCCGCCATCACGCCATATTGGACCCCGTCCACCGACTTGCCCGCAAAGCCATGCGGCATGAAGGGCGTAAAATGGCTCGCATCGAAGTGGGGCAGGGCGACCACGACGAAGATCAGCAGGGCGACGATCTTCACGACGACGAGGACGGCGTTGATCGTCGCGCTTTCCTTGGTGCCGAGCGAGAGCAGGCCGGACACCAGCCCAATGATGAGCATCGCCGGTATGTTGATGATCCCGCCCGCATGCGGCGCGGTCGTCAGCGCCAATGGCAACGGCAGCCCGATCGACGTCATGAAGCCGCTGGCATAGCCCGACCAGCCGACCGCGACCGCGCTGACCACCAGCGAATATTCGAGGATGAGGCTCCATCCCACGACCCAGGCGAACACCTCGCCCAGTACCGTATAGCTATAGGTATAGGCGCTGCCCGACGCCGGGATCATCGTCGCGACCTCCGCGTAGGCGAGCGCGGCGCAGGCACAGATGCTCCCGGCGATCAGGAAGGAGAGGATGACCGACGGTCCCGCCAGATTGGCGCCCACGCCAACCAACGTATAGATGCCGGTGCCGACGATGGCGCCGACGCCGAGCGCGACCAGATGCCACCAGTGCAGCGTGGGCGCGAGACGCTGGTCGTCGCGCAGCCCGCTCAGTTCTATCGGCTTTCGCTGCATCCATCGTGACATCGCCAATCCTTCACCCTGCGGGTTCACCTACGCACCGGGCCGCTATTCGCCCGGCAGCACGCTTGCCCGTCCGGCACCGAGCGGGGCCGCGCGTGTATAAAGCTCGGCATACCAGAGTCCTGCCAGCAATTCCCGACGTTCGCGTGCCGCCAGCGTTAGGCGCATGGACCCTTCGACCCTCCCGGCCGCCAATAGGGGCATTATGACCGGGCCGGTCCCGTTTGCCCGTGCGCGATGTATGGCAAGCGCGATGACATCGCCGTGTGCGATGCCGACGACCGACGATGCGATGTCCAGCACCGCTGTCACCGGGTCATAGGTGAAGCGGATCGTCGCGCCTCCCGCGCCCCCTACGGCCTTGATCGTCGTCGCGAAGGCGAGGGGCGGCGGTGCCTTCCCGTTCACCAGCGGCGGCGTGCTGAACGGTGCCCGGCGCGGGCTGGCAACCTTTTCCCAGCCGTGGGCGAGGCGGAGCAATGTCGCCTCGGTAAAGGCGGGGCCGAGCAGTTCGATGCCGATGGGCTGGCCCGCCGCCGTAAAGCCCGCCGGGATGGCGATGGCGGGCAGGCCGCTCGACGCGCTGAGGCGGCAACTGGCGCTCAGGCTGTCGTCGGCCGTGCGGACCAATGGTGGCGGCGCAAGGGTGACGGGATAGAGGATCGCGTCGAGCGTCTGCTGCGCCATCAGCGCCGTGAGCGTCGCCCGCAACGCGCGCTGCTTGCCCTGCGCCCTGGCATAGGCGGTCTCGTCCCTTCTGGTCGCGTCGCGCTGGCGAAGCCGTTCGTCCAGCGCGTCATGGTCGAAGCCGAGCGCGATGATCTCCCCCAGCGACTTGACCGGCGCGCCCGGATGAGCGGCCAGATAGGCGGAGAGGTCGTCGCGAAATTCGAGGGCGACGAGCGAACTGTCCTTCAGCATCTCGTCCATGTCGGGAATCTGGATGTCGGTGAGTATCGCACCTGCGCCGCGCATGGCCGACAACGCGCGTTCGACCGTTTCCTGTCCCGCCTTGTCCTCCGGCGTGAACATCGCGCGCACGACGCCGATCCGTGCCCCTTTCAACCCATCGGGCCGCAATGTGTCGCCATAGGAGGCGCGGCGTGCCCCATTCACCGTCGCGGGCACGGTCGCATCCAGCAGTATGGCCAGGTCCGCGACCGAGCGTGCGAGCGGACCCGCCACGTCCTGACTGTGCGACAGGGGCATGATGCCTTTCGTGCTGGACAGCCCCAGCGTGCCGCGCAGTCCGACGAGATTCTGATAGGCGGCAGGGATGCGGATCGACCCGCAGGTATCGCTGCCCATGCCCGCTGCGGCGAAGCTGGCGGCGACCGCCGCGCCCGTGCCGCCGCTCGATCCGCCCGGCGAGCGCGCCGGATCATAGGGGTTGCGGCTATATCCGGTGAACGAGGAGACCGTCGTGATGCCGGCAGCCAGTTCGTGCATCGTCGTCTTGCCCAGGATGATCGCGCCCGCCGCGCGCAGCCGCGCCACCTGCTCGCTGTCGGTGGCAGGCTGCAGCGTGGCCAGCGCAAGAGTGCCGCCGCTGGTCGGCATGTCGGCCGTGTCGTAATTGTCCTTCACGAGGACAGGGATGCCATGCAGCGGCCCGCGCAGCTTTTTCGCGCGCCGCTCGGCGTCGAGCGTGGCGGCTTCGGCCATCGCCTTGGGATTGGTGCGAACGATGGCGTTGAGGGCTGGACCTTGCTGGTCATAGGCTGCAATCCGCGCGAGATAGGCCGTGACGAGTTCGCGCGAGGTGACACGGCCAGCGGACAGCGCGGCGGACAGATCCGTTATCGACGCTTCCGCTACCTCGACCGGCTGCGCGCGCGTCCCGACCGGCAGGACGCCAAGGCTCGCCGCCAGCCATAGTGCAACTGCCCTGCTCCGCATTCACCGCCCTCCGCCTGCCGCCGGGCGAGAGTAGCTGTGCACCGCGGGGACGCAACGGCGATGGGACCGTCGGCCAATTACGCCGTTTCCATTTCATGTGCCGCTGATACCCTTGCCCCCGACAGCAAAGGGGAATGGTCATGGATAGAAGGATCGGTATCGCGCTGGCGGTCGCAGGCATGGCTGCGGCGGCGGCAGGCGGTTACGCCGCGGGAACGGCAAAGACCGGGCGAACGCCACTGTTCAAGAATCCGCAGGCCAAAGTCTGGAAGTCGGTTATCGCGCCGAACACGCCCTTGCCCCTCCATCGCCACGAACATCCCCGCGCACTGATCGCGCTGAAGGGCGGGACGATGAAGATTCTCGAGGCGGACGGCAGCAGCGAAATTCACGAATGGCAAAGCGGCAGTGCCTATTGGCTCCCGGCCAACGCGCCAGGGACGACGCATCAGGACGTGAATGTCGGCAAGGATCCGATAGAGGTCATCGTGGTCGAACTGTCGAAGGAGGACTGACCGCGGTGACGCGCGACGTGTGTTTCAACTTCCCGACGAATGGGGGCAGCGAATATCCATCAGTATCCGGTGCACCCGAAAATGCCCCCAAAAAGGGCAGGCTGGAAAGGAACTGGACGGGACCGCATGGAACCGGAGCAGCGCGGAAGTCTGCGGTTTTGTAAGCATCTGGAACCGTGCGGTTGCGTGCGATTGAAGTGCCTAGCTCCCTCTTTAGCTCACATGTCGAACTTCTCTGGCTTCCCACCATAGAGACAAGGAAGTTGATCACGCGCTCGATACCGCGCGACATGATTTGCTCCCCTTCGTTGGGGCGGTCGTTGTCTTGCGAGCAAGGGCGTTCACTCGGCATTTGCTTTGATCGTGGCACAAGATCCAGAGGTTCATCGCTTGTGGAAGCGTGTAGCTCGGCTGTCGCTCGGTTCGATCTCAGATGGAGATGGCTCAGCAGTCTTGTTGGCGCATGGGTACGGCACTGAAGTGCCGCTTACGCATCAACGGGATTAAATGGGCGCAAATCTACCCATCTGGGACATCTGCGGTTCACGAACCAATAATCGCAAACTATCGATATATAACGACCTAAATACGGTAGAGGTTTTAGGGTGCCGGATAGACAACATCTCCGGGCGTTAGACCTGGGATCTGCGCAAAACCTTGTCGAAGAAGGCCGTGGCCGCCCAAACGGAATATAATGTTGGGGAGGGGGCACGGCATGCCGGCTCCATCGATCCGATCTGACATGTCATCACAGGACGCATGTTCGCCTGGCGCCGGCAGACCAAGCAGCGCGCAAAGCACGCGATGGCTACGTTGGAGGCGGAGATTGAGGTTGCTGAGACTCCGTCCTTCATCCCGATATCCTTACGCTGATTCTGCCATATCGGCCAACGACGCGTCAGGCAGGGTCAGGCAGGGTCAGGCTCAAACATCCAACAAATAAACGGCTTGTCACGTCATGATCTGCCGTCACATCTACATATATCGCGATCATAAAGACGATAAAATCACCTCGATCATCCTTTTGGAGAACGACATGCATCATTCCGATCTGACCGCCTCCCTCTTATCCGCACAAATCGGCGATCGCGAGGCGATCCGTGACTGTCTTGCTCGTTACTGCCGCGGTATCGACCGCGGCGATGCGGCGATGCTAAGTTCGGCATATTGGGAAGACGCGGTCGATGATCATGGTGCTATCAAGGGGACCGCTGCCGAATTCATCGAGAAGGCAACGAAGCCAAGGCCCGATTCGATGGGAATGCATCACATGATGGGCCAAGTCATGATGGAGATCGACGGAGATTCTGCCACCGTTGAATCCTATTTCAATGCCACGCATCGGTTGCTCCGTGCCGACGGCACCGCCTATGACCTGATCGTCATCGGTCGCTATCTCGATCGGATGGAACGGCGAGGCGATGAGTGGCGCATTGCCGACCGCATCGCTATTCGCGACTGGTTCCGCGAATATGACGACTCAGCCGATTGGTCGCAGGTGCCGCATGCCAACAGGGGCGGTCATATGCCCTCGGACTTCAGCTACACGCGTTTCAGCACGCGCTAGGCAGTGTCAACACGTGTCGCAACCATAGGGCGATAGCGGGGAGGGTGATGACGGCCCCGTAGTTTCGCGGCTTTCTCGAAGCGAGTTGCGAGGCGGCGGAACTGCTTCGGTGGGGATCGCCGATGGCGCGCCACACCAAACCGGTCCCGCCGGCGCACAGCATATGCCCGGCGAGGAGGCTTGGCTGGTGGGTGAGCATCGCTCCAGCGGAGAGCGAAAATACTATCTCTCGAACCTGCCCGCCGACACGCCAGTCAAAGACCTCGTCGGCGCTATCGAGGCGCGCTGGATCTGCAAACAGGCCCATCAGCAACTCAAGGAGGAACTCGGTCTCGACCATTTCTAGGGCCGTCCTGGACCGGGCTGCATCGCCATGCGCTCATGATAATGATCGCCCACGCCTTGCTTCAGATAAGCAGGCTCGCTCAGGCGGGGCGGAAAAAAAAGGGTCTCCGGCCCGCCACCGCAACCGGGTCTCCTGGCTGTGCGGCAGGCTAATTTCGACCACCTATCGCACCCACCACCCCGTCATTGTCTTCATTGTAGAAAAAGCCAAACTGCCACACGTCTCACACTTCTGCCAAAGTAGTGCAAGTGCGGAACGTCGTTAGGATCAGGTAGGATGGGTAGTTGCGGAGGATGCCACCTGCAGATCAGGATGATCTGCTCATCAAAGTTGAAAAGACACTAGTATACGTCAATGAGGCCCCACAGCCAGACAGCTAGCCGCCTTTAACATCAATAGTCTGCCCGCTTACATAACTGCTCTCTTCAGATGCCAGAAACGCGGCAACCGCAGCAATATCATTGCCATTGCCAAACCGGCCAGCGGGAATACCGCGTAATATGGCGTCCTGAACTTCCTTAGGCTCAGACTCGACAATCTTGGTGATACGAGCATCGGGATCGGGCAGGATCAAGCCCGGCGCGATGGCGTTGCAAGTGATGCCGTCATTGCCCAGATCTTTGGCCAACTGCGTCGTCAGCGTAGCCATTGCGCCTTTGGCAACCACATAGGCGAGATGCGATTTCATCGTGACGAATGGGCCGGGTATGCCATGGCGCACGGCTGACGACATGTTGATGATCCGACCATATTTATTCTCGCGCATGCCCGGCACAAAATGGCGACAAAACCGGACGATGCTAGTGACATTCAGGTCCATCACATGATGCCAGATCTCGTCGCTATTCTCCTCGACCGTGCGGGCAACGACCTTGCCCGACCCACCGGCATTATTGACGATGATCGCGACTGGACCGAACCGCTCCAGAATGGTTTGCGCGCAGGTCTCGATGGCTGGCCCAGCGCTGACGTCGCAGGGAAAAAACTCGATTTCGCCAACCCCTTCGATCGCGCGAAACTCCGCAAGATCGGGTTCGGTGACGTCGACAATGGCAACGGTCGCGCCGTCCTGGCGTAGGCGTCGCGAAATCGCCGCGCCAATGCCATTTGCGCCACCTGTGACAACCGCAACTTTTCCCTGCAGTGACATTCCATACTCCCGATT
>JBEVNC010000067.1:0-13485 GCA_040508315.1 Sphingobium sp. | reverse complement strand
GCTGCGTGCAGCTTCGTCCAGTTATCGACCACGGAGCGGGCATAGCTTTGGCGCAGCGCAAGGTCGCGCGTTGACCAGTCGGCCGCGGTCGGCGCGCGGCCCAGGTCGAGTTGATCGGGCAATATGGTCGTCGCCGTGCGCCAGCCCGCCAGATTGAGCCGCGTGGCGATCTGGCCGCGGTCGATGGCCATGCTCAATATCTCGCGCACGGTGGAATCGGCGAGGAAATCCGACCGCCCCTCGATGGCGAGGCCCAGCAGGCCGTCGACGGGATCGGCGCGCACGGCGCCCTTTGGCGGGACGGCAAGCGCGACATAGGGCAGATGCTGGAACCGGCCGCCTAGCACGAGGTCGCTCTGTTCCTTGTCGAAGCGGGCAAAGGCGAGGGCGGGGCGGGTGACGCGCACGAATATGGGCATGGCGCGTCGGATGCTGTCATCCTCCCGATCGCCTTCGGCACGCGCCGGGGCGTGCGGTGTCAGCGTGGCGAGACCGCCCCGTGTCTTCAGCGTGAAGGGGCCGGTGCCGCCGCCGGGCCGCGCGATGGCCATGGCAGGATGGGCGAGGAGTTGAAGGAAACTTGGCGTGGCGCCGGGCAGGCGGATTTCCAGCACCTCGTCCGTCATGCCCCGCACATCGGGGTTCAGACCCGCGACGATAGCGGGATGCGCCTTGAGCCGGGCACGGAGCAGGCGGGCGACCTCGTTCGCCCTGACCGGCGTACCATCGCGCCAGCGCGCCTGCTTCAGGCGGAACAGATAGCTTTGCCCGTCATCCTCCACGATCCAGCGCTCTGCGAGGCCGCCGATGAGTTCCCCGCTGGCGTTGAAGGCGACAAGGCCCTGCGCGGTTGCTGAGAGCATGACCTGCCCGGCGGCGCTGTTGCCGTTGTCGAGCGGCTCGCGCATCTGCTCGCGCGTGCCGATCACGTCCACGCGGACGGGCCCATGATCGACCTTGCCGCCGCATGCAGCAACGAGCGCCAACAGCCCGGCTGCGGCGACGATGCGGCTGTGACGCAGAAGGGGCAGGGACATGGAGAGGGAAACCGTTGGTGGCGCGGGTGATGTGATGGGGTTCTACCGTGCGCGGCGGAATGCGCCAACCGCTATGCGGTCTCCACGCCAGCAAACAAACCTGTCATTTACCGACATGATCGGTCACCTTGCCGCGGTGCCCTGGATGTCGATCCGGCGCACGTCTAACTTTTACCCATGAAGAAATGCATGGGAATCCGGCCGTGATCCGCTTGTGCTGCTGTTTGGCCGCCGGACTGACGTTGATTCACGCCGTACCGGCAAGTGCGCAATACTCGCCGGTCGATCCAATCCCGCTGGGGCAGGCTTCGACAAGTGTCATGGCCAACAAGCTTTCCGGAGACATAGCGAGCGGGAAGACGGGGTCCAACTCCCTGTCCAGCCGGTGCTTGGCGGATTCCGGGCCCGGTCCGGAGCGACGTGCGATGGAGGCGGAATATGCCCGGCTGGCCCGATCGGGTGGTCGGAAAATCGCTGACGATTGGCGTGCGGAACACGGGCGGCAATATCGCGCCAAACTACGAGCCGAAGGGAAGTGCAAGTAAGCACCCCCCGGACCGTGAGACTTAGCTATGACGGATCGTTCGGTTCGGCGCCCAATGTGGCGGCGATCTGTGCTTCGGCCGCCGTTGCTTCTGCAATGAGTTGGCGCAGTGCCTTTGCGGTGTCGCCCAGAAGGCCCGCACCAAGAGGCCGTTCGCCATTCATAAAACGGCGGATCGCGCGCTCATCTATGCCGAGGCGACGCGAGAAAGCCGTGGTGCCACCGAACAATTGGACGCAATACGCAAAATGCTCGCGTGTCTCATCCGTTGAAAATGTCGCAGCCATCATTCGCCCTTTCGTTCGCTGCGCGTCCTCATAGGCTATCTTGCGAGCGGGGCAAGGCAGGCGGGCAGCGGGCCATGCCACCGATTTGACGGCAATCGGACGGCCGCGGAACGGCCCGCTATCCTGTTTTGCTCCGGCCCGCGACCAAGGGCTTTCTCACGCCGCCCAGTGGATATCGACAGGCAGTTCGGTGGCAGCCAATACGCGACCAATGGGATAGGCAGAAGTTTTTCCCTGCTTGATAGCGGTCTCGATCACGGCGCGCTTCTCCTTGCCCGTGACGGCGACCACCAGAGCGCGGGCGGCGGTTATCGCGGCAAGACTGAGTGTGACGCGCGGTACGGGTGCATCCTCCGGCATCGGATCAGGCATCACGCCCAAGGCCCGGACTTCCTTTGCCCCTGCCAGGGCTTCGGCGAGATCGGGGCCCGGAAAAATCGAGGCGGTGTGTCCGTCGCTACCCACGCCGAGGAGACACAGGTCGAGCGGCCAATGCAGGTCCTGCATCAGGGCGTCCGCAGATCGTCCAGCCGCCTTATAGTCCGCGAGCGCGCTTGGAACGATGGGCATGACGCGGGCGCCCTTGGGCAAAAACACCTTGGCGAGCGCCGTCACATTGCTGAGCGGGTCGCCCAACGGCACGATGCGTTCGTCGCCGGGGATGATCGTCACGCGCTTCCAGTCCAGTTTGGCGGACGAAAGCTTCTGGTAGATGGGGATAGGCGTTTTTCCGCCAGCGAGAGCGATCACCGCAGCGCCGCGTGCCTCGATCGCGCTTTCGATGATGAAACCGATATCGCCCGCTACCGCGGCTGCCATTTCGGCCGTGTCGTCATATTCCCACCATTCGACTTCTTCGCTCATGCTCTGCTTTCAATCTGGACGATGCTGGCTCGTGTCAAAGACATGGAAGCCGCTTACAGTGTCCTTCGACCAAGAGCCAGTATGCTCCACGGCAAACGCCTCCCCTTGTCAAGCAAGAGGCGGCGGCAGTCCGGGCCCACTCCGCAGCGGCAATCGGTATCCGCAGGCATCTGTAATATCGCTATTATCCTGCCGACAATTTTCCCAGTTCCTGATCGACCACGGCAAGCGCATCGGCGGAAAAGAAGTCTGGCGCGAATTTTTGAATGGCTTTGAGCGTCATGCCCTTTGCCATCCCGATCCGCTTGTCGGTGGTGAAGCCGGGGAAATGCTTATCCAGGATGGATTTTGCTGCCGGGTCGGAGAGCAGCACGTTCAGCTTGGTTCCTGCCACGCTGTATCTGGTCGGTTCGGCCGGATCGTTATTCGCCTTCCGGCCGAATCCAAATATTCCGCGCTTGGGCTTGGCCTCCTTGTCGTTTGAGACGTCCGCGACGGGTGCCGAGAAATTCTCGGCAGGTGTCAGTTTGAGGTGCATCTCGGCAAGTCCGCGAATGATGAAACTCGGCTCATATTCCAGCGTCCGGTTGCCGGCGGGTCCATGTACGCTCTCGTCAATTTCGATCTTGGAGGTATGCTCGAGAAACTTCTCGAGAATGACCCGAACCTCGACACGGGCGAGGGGGGCGCCGATGCACACGTGGGCACCGCGGCCGAAGCCGAGATGCTCCTTTATGCGTGGTCGATTGAGGATGAGCTCCTGGGGATTGTCCCATCGGCGCGGGTCGCGATTGGCGGCTGACAGGCCGATGAGCACGCGCGTTCCGGCCGCCATGGGAATACCAGCAATCGCGGTGTCCTTACGGGCGATGCGCGACGTGATCTTCGTCGAACCCTCCAGGCGCAGCACCTCCTCGAGCAATGCCGGTATCAAGGAGGGGTTGGCGCGCAACTGGTCCTGAAGTTCCGGCTGTTCGGCGATGACGCGCATCGCATTGCCGAGAAGCTTGGCCGAGGTGTCCTGACCCGCGCCGAACAGGAAGGTCGCGATGCGCACGATTTCCATCGCATCCGGCATGGTGCCATCGGGAAAGGTCGCGAGCGAAAGTTCGGTGAGGACGTCATCGCGCGGCGTTTCACGGCGATCGACGACATAGCCCGCAAAATACTGACCCATCACGAACAGCGGGTGCAGATCCAGCGGATAATCCTCATCGTCAAGGTTGCCCGGTGGCGGCGCTGCTTCGATAGCGTCCATGAACAGCTGGCGGTCATCCGCCGGTACGCCGAGGAGATCGGCGACCACCAGCGTTACGAAGGGCGTCGCAATCTGCTTGATAAGTTCGACGCCGCCATTGGCGACCGCCTTGCCGACCAGATCTTCCGAATATTCGGCGATGAACTGCTCATTGGCCTTCAACCGCGACGGGGTGAACAGCTTGCTGAGAAGCGCACGCGTCTTCGAATGCATTTGATCGTCATAGGTGACGACGAGGTCGCCGCCCTGGAATTTGTCGCGATTGGCTTCGATCTGCGCGCTGATGTCACTGCCCTGCGGCGTGAACGGCAATTCCTTGCCGGCGCCGGTGGTGGAAATAAGCGATGACCAGTTCCTGCTATCGTTCAGAACCTCGACCGCCTCCGCAAAGCCGGTGATGGTGACCACACCAGTCCTGGGGTCGCGATAGACCGGCCCGTGCTCGCGGAGGGCCTCGAAATAGGCATAGGGATCGCGAAGGATGGAATGGTCGCTGAAATAATCGCGCTCAACGAGAGTGGTCATATGGCCTCCAGGCAATCGCTGTGCGAGTCTATGCGCAACCATCGGTTGCTCAGCTACTTAGAGTAGCATAATGAGTATTCGGACGGAGCGTCAATGGCAAAGAGTTGCATCGCGCGATAAAAGGATCGCAGCACGTCGCCCTTGCCCATGATCACCGTGGGCGTTGTTTTTTCAGCCAGCATCGCTAAGTTTTTGCATGCCTATCCTCATCCCAGCGCTCAAACCCGTCACCATCTTCCAGATCGAGGGGGATGAAACCGCCACGAAACGCCGGCTCATCGACGCTGGCGAACGAATGATGGGTACGCACGGGATCGACGCCCCGTCGCTTCAGGACATCGCTGCCGAGGGAGGCCAGGCCAACAAATTCGCGGTCCAATATCATTTTGGCGGCCGTGAAGGGCTGGTCGATGCGATCTTCGCGATCCGCATGCGCAGCATCGAGGCGCGGCGCAGCGAACTGCTCGCACGGGCGCAGGACCGGGGAAGGGGAGATGATCTCGCTTGTCTGGTCGAGGCGATATTCGTGCCGATGTCGGAACAGATCGACGAGGACGGACGGCACAGCTACGCCCGGCTCCTCCTCCAATATACCAGCCGGATCGGCTATGATCCCCGGCAGGAGGACGATCCGTTCAATGCCCGTCGGCCGCTCGCCAAGATGTTGATGGAGCGTATGGCCGCGATATTGGGGATGGATTTCCCGGACTTCGAGCTCAGTTTCTATCAGCAGAATTTCGCCATGATCGTGGCGCTGACGGCGCGGGATAATCTGGCCTTTCGCGGACAGGCGCTGTTGCCGCTGGACCGGCTGGTCGATCAGACGGTGGCGACGACTGTGCCTGCCTTGCAGGAAGCCGCCCGGTTCATCCGCGTTTACTCGGCGGAGATGCAGGCCGCCGCAAGCTGAAGTTTTCAGTCCTAAACGAAAACTCTCTCCCGAATCTCTACTAATATAGTAGATTAAGTGAAATCACTTAATCACACGAGTCGGGGGTTCGAATGAAGCGTAAATTGTCGGCAGGGGGCGCGGCTGCGCGGTGGACATTGGCGAGCCTCGCGTCGGTTTTGCTCGCCGCACAGGCGGGCAATGCCTGGGCATCGGATCAGCCCGCGCCCGACGCGGCGGAGGCCGAAGAGGCAGGCGATGGCGAGATACTCGTGACAGCACGCCGCCGCGACGAGCGACTTCAGGACGTGCCCGTCGCCATCTCGGCCGTGTCTGGCGACCTGCTCAACACGCAGCATATCGACCGCGTGACGGACTTTGCGGCAAAGCTGCCGAACCTTTATGCCGTGCAGCAGAATACCCGCGTCTCGGGCATCTATGTGCGTGGCCTCGGCGGCAATGCCAATAATGACGGGGCGGAGGCTGGCGTCGGCCTGATCGTCGACAATGTGTTCTTCACCCATGTCGGCTTTTCCTGGCTCGATTTCGTCGATCTCGACCATGTCGAACTGGTGCGCGGGCCGCAGGGCACGCTGCTAGGCAAGAACACCACCATCGGCGCGCTGATCGTCACCACCAAGAAGCCGAGCTTCGAGCGCGGGCTGGATCTGGAGGCGGGATACGCCAATTTCGGGCGCTATCAGGTGCGCGCCAACGCGACCGGGCCGCTGATCGAGGACAAGCTGGCATTTCGCCTGACCGGCTATCGCGACGAATCCGATGGCTGGCTGCGCAACAAGGTCGATGGCCGCAAATATCTCGACGTAAATCGCTGGGCGGTGCGCGGGCAGTTGCTGCTGACGCTGCCCAATTTCACCAACCGCCTGATCGTCGAACATTATGAGACGAGCGAGTATAATAATTTCTACCCGCCCTTCGCCGACGCGACGACGCTGATCAACGGCACGCCGCGCACCGGCGCGTGGGACACGAAGCTGCGCACCATCTTCGGCTACACGCCCAATTATAACAGCCCGGACAATGCCGATTACAATACGCAGGACCGGATCAAGAGCCGTGTGAACGGTGTCTCCAACCAGTTCGATCTGGAACTGGGCACGCACACGCTGACCTCCGTCACGGCATGGCGGCAGCTGAAGTTTCGTCCGAAGAATGACTCCGATGGCTCGCCCTTCTCCATCCTGCGCGCCGGTTTCGACGTCGATGTCGACCAATATTCGCAGGAGTTGCGGCTCGCCTCGCCCACGGGCGGCGCGTTCGACTATCAGGTCGGCGCCTATGGGCTGCGCGAGGATCTGGTCAGCAACAACCGCTCGATCTTCCAGTCGGATTCGGCGCGCTATTTCCTGACCGGGCTGGTGCCTGCCGGTTTCGTGCTGCCACTGATCCTCGATGGCGTGGAATATCGCCAATATGGCAAGGCGCAGATCACCAGCGGCGGGGTATTCGGGCAGGGTACATGGCATGCGACGGATCGCCTCGCGCTGACCGGCGGCCTGCGCTTCACGCGGGAGAAGAAGGAAGCGTCCAACACCGGCGAGGCGTTCGGCGGAGCGCCGCTCGCCGGGCCGCTGGCGGCGCTTGCCCCGGCGCGCGCGGCCATCGTCAGCGCGTTCGGCGGCATCTTCCAGCTTTCGGGGTCGGAGACGACGACGGCATGGTCGTGGCTGGTCAACCCGTCCTTCAAGGTCTCCGACGACGTGCTCCTCTATGCCTCGGTCAGCCATGGCGAAAAGTCGGGCGCGGCCAATCTGTCCGCGACGCCCGGCAAGCCACTGCTGATCGAGCCGGAGAAGTCCACCGCCTATGAGGCGGGCATAAAGACCAGCTTTGCGGACCGGCGCGGCACGTTCAACGTCAACCTCTACTGGAACGACATCACCGATTTCCAGGCGGCGCAGATCGACCCGGCGCGCTTTGCGCTGGGCCAGTATCTAGGCAATGTGGGCAAGGTGCGGCTGCGCGGCGTCGAGGTGGAATCGGCCTTCGCGATCGCGCCGGGCATCAACCTGTCGGCCAATGGCGCGTTCAACGACGCGACCTACCGCTCCTACAAGAACGGCCCCGCGCCGGTCGAATATGGCCCCACCGTGCTTGACTGGTCGGGCCAGCGGCTCGTCGGCTCTGCCAAGTGGACGGGGCAGGTCAGCTTCGACTTCGACCAGCCGATCAACGATGCGCTGCACGTCACCGGCTATGCCAACCAGACCTATCGCTCCAAGTCGAACCTGCTCAATCCCTTCTCCGTCTATGGTCGTCAGGAGGGTTACGGCCTGACCAATGCGGGCGTTGGCCTGCGTGCGTCGGACGATAGCTGGTCGCTGCTGGTCTGGAGCCGCAACCTGTTCGACAAGCGCTATAATCTGGGCATCGGCACCGCGTCGGCGGTCAACCCGTTCCTCGGCATCCTCGGCGATCCGCGCACCTACGGCGTCACCGTGAAGGGCAAATTCTGATATGCCCGCCAAGGACGGAAAGCTGCGGCTCGGCGCGTTCATCCAGGGGGTCGGCCATCATGTCGCCGCCTGGGCGCACCCCAGCGTCAATCCCGCCGACCTGTTCGATCTGGAACATTATGTCCGGATCGCGCAGACGGCCGAGCGCGCCAAGTTCGATGCGATCTTCTTCGCGGACAATGTGGCGCTGCTCGGCGGCCTCAACCCGCTCGTGGAGAAGGCCGCGCCCGTCTATCATTTCGAGCCGCTGACGCTGCTCGGCGCGCTCATCCCCGCGACCAGCCATGTGGGGTTGGTCGCAACAGTATCGACCAGCTATCTCGCGCCCTATCATACCGCCCGCAAGTTCGCGTCGCTCGACAATCTGAGCAAGGGGCGGGCGGCGTGGAACCTCGTCACCTCCGGCACGGAGTTCGAGGCGCGTAATTTCGGCCTCGACAACCAGATCGGCCATGACGAACGCTATGAACGCGCGGCCGAATATGTCGAGGTGGTGCGCAAATTGTGGGATAGCTGGGACGATGATGCGCTGCTGCTCGATCAGGCGGGGCAGCGCTTCTTCGACGTGACCAAGCTGCACGGCGTCAACCACAAGGGTCGGTTCTTCAGCGTCGAAGGCCCGGCGCAGTGGGCGCGGTCGGTGCAGGGGCATCCGGTGCTGGTGCAGGCGGGGTCGTCCGGCGACGGGCAGGCGCTGGCGGCGGCGACCGCGGACGTGGTGTTCACGGCGCAGCAATTGAAATCCCATGCCGTCGCCTTCGCGCAGGGCGTGAAGGATCAGGCGGAGGCGCTCGGCCGGTCGCGCGACGACATTCTCGTCATGCCCGGCATCACCGCCTATGTCGCGCCGACCGAGGCGGAAGCGCGCGCAAAATATGAGAGCCTGCAGGCGCTCGTCGATATCCGCGCCGGCGCCGGCCTCCTTTCCGCCATCCTTGGCTGGGACCTGAGCAATGTCGATCTCGACGGGCCGGTGCCCGACGCGGCCCCGACCGAAGGCTGGCAGAGCCGCCAGCAACTGTTCCTCGATCTGGCGCGTGAAGAAAATCTCACCATTCGCGGCCTCATCGGCCGGATCACCGCCGCGCGCGGCCATTGGGTCGTCGTGGGCGATCCGGTGCAGGTGGCCGACAAGATGGAGGAATGGTTTCGTGCGGGCGCGGCGGACGGCTTCAACGTGCTGCCGCCCACCTTCCCCGGCGGTCTCGACGATTTCGCCAATCTGGTGGTGCCGGAGCTTCAGCGCCGCGGCCTGTTCCGCACCGAATATGAAGGCGCGACCCTGCGTGAGAATCTGGGCCTGTCACGGCCCGCAGACAGGAGGACGGCGGCATGAGCGCCTCTACGCAAGGAACCGGCAGGATCGTGGGCTGGCGGCTCGCGGCGCTGGCCGCCGTCGCCTTTCCCATCGCCGGTGCCGGCCTGCCGCTGACCGTCTATCTGCCGCCCATCTACGCGCAGGAATTCGGGCTTCCGCTGGCGACCATCGGTGCGGTCTTCCTGTTCGGGCGGTTGTGGGACATGTTCTCTGACCCGCTCATCGGATCGCTGAGCGACCGGGCGCGGCCGAGCTTCGGGCGGCGGCGCAGTTTCATCGCAGGCGGCGGGCTGCTCTTCGGCATCGCATCGGCGTTGCTGTTCTTCCCGCCGGGCGGGGTGGTCACGCCGCTGTCGCTCAGCGCGATCCTGTTCGTCTTCTACCTCGGCTGGACGATGGTGCAGATTCCGCTGCTCGCCTGGTCGGGGGAGTTGTCGACCCATTATCATGAGCGCACCCGCATCGTGACCTATCAACAGGTGGTGACGCTGGTCGCCATGGTCATCGCGCTGGTGCTGCCCACCGTAGTCGATCAGTTCCGTCCCGGCGACGGACGGTTCAAGATGGCGATCATGGGCGGCTTCATCATGGTGACGCTGCTGCCCGCGCTGGCGCTCACGCTGTTCTCCGTGCCGGAGCCTGCGCCGCCCGCTCGGCCGAAGGCGGGGTTGCAACTGGGCAAGGCGATCGCGCTGGTCGTCGGTGACAGGCTGCTGCTGCGCGTCCTGGGGTCCGACTTCGCGGTGACGCTGGGTCAATATATCCGCAGCACGTTGTTCGTATTCTTCGTCAGTTTCTACATGGGGCTGCCGGCATGGGCGAGCGGTCTGTTCCTGTTCCAGTTCGTGTTCGGCGTCTTCGCAGGCCCCATCTGGCTGCGCATCGGCTACCGCGTCGGCAAGCATCGCGCGGCAGTGCTGGGCGAATTGGCGCAGGTGGCGATCAACCTCGGCCTGCTGCTGGTGACGCCGGGCAATGTCGCGGCGCTGGTCGGCCTGACGCTGGCGCAGGGGCTGGCGCAGAACAGCGGCAACCTGATGCTGCGCTCCATCGTCGCCGACGTCGCCGACAAGCATCGGCTGGAGACCGGGAACGACCGGGCAGGGCTGTTCTTTTCCGTCTTCAGCCTGTCGGGCAAGGCGGCGACGGCGGTCGCCGTGGGAGTCGCCTTGCCGCTGATCGCATGGCTGGGCTTCGATCCCAAGGCTGGCGCTGAATCGGGCGGGCTGGAGGCGCTGAAATGGGTTTTCGCGCTGGGTCCGGCGCTGGCCCATGCGCTGTCCGCCGCGCTCGTCTGGGGCTTTCCGCTCGACGAGAGCCGCCACGCCGAAATCCGCCGCGCGCTCGACGAACAGGGCGACGCTGACCTTTGCCCCGCCGAATGAGGGAGACGATCATGACCGTTACGCCTGCTGCCTATCCCAATGCCGCCGATCCCGCTTCGCCGCTCTCCATCAAGCCGGTGGGCGGCAGGATCGGGGCACAGGTCGACGCCATCACCCTGTCCGCCGATCTGGACGATGCCAGCGTCGTCGCCATCCGCGCGGCACTGGTACGGCATAAGGTGCTGTTCTTCCGGGGACAGCATCATCTCGACAATGACAGCCATGAGGCGTTCGCGCGCCGCTTCGGCGATCCGGTCGGCCATCCCACGGTGCCCTCGCCCGAGGGGACGCAGCTGTTCGAGCTGGACTCGCGCTATGGCGGCAAGGCGGCGGCGTGGCACACCGACATCACCTTCGTCCCCGATTATCCCTTCGCATCGATCCTGCGCGCCGTGACCATACCGGAGGCGGGCGGCGATACGGTGTGGGCGAACACCGCCGCTGCCTATACCGACCTGCCGGAGGCGCTGCGCGCGTTGGCCGACACTCTGTGGGCCGTGCACAGCAATGCCTATGATTATGCCGCCGCGCGCGCCGACCTGACCGACGAGCAGATCGCACGCCACCGCGCCGTATTCGCCTCCACCGTCTACGAGACCGAGCATCCCGTCGTGCGCATCCATCCCGAAAGCGGCGAGCGCACCCTCGTCCTCGGCCAGTTCGTTCAGCGGATCGTGGGCGTCAGCACGGCGGAGTCGCAGCGGTTGATCGAGATGTTGCAGGCGCATATCGTCCGTCTGGAGAACAGCATCCGCTGGCGCTGGCAGGAGGGTGACGTGGTGATCTGGGACAATCGCGCGACGCAGCATTATGCGGTGGACGATTATGGCGCGCAGCACCGCGTCGTGCGGCGCGTGACCCTGTCGGGCGACGTGCCCGTGTCGATCGATGGACGCCGCAGCCGCGCGATCAAGCCCGCGCCGCTCGCCATAGCGGCAGAATGACCGGCCTTCGCATGATAGCCACGCCGGTCACGCTGGTTACGGGCGCGTCGAGCGGCATCGGGGCGGAGATCGCGCGCGAAGCCGCCCGGCGCGGCCACCGCCTGGTCCTCACCGCGCGCAGGACGGACCGGATCGAGGCGCTGGCGCAGGAGATCGGCGCGGTGGCGGCCATTCCCGCCGACCTTCAGGCGCCCGGCGGCGTGGCGGGGCTGGTCGCCGAACTGGCGCGGCGGGACATCCCCATCGACATCCTCGTCAACAATGCGGGTTTCGGACAGCAGGGCAAGGTGGCGAGCATCCCGGTCGCATTGCAGACCGGCCAGATCGACCTCAATATCCGCGCGCTGACCGAACTCACCGTCGCGCTGTTGCCTGCGATGATCCAACGCAAGGCGGGCGGCATATTGAATGTCGCATCTCTGGCGGCATTTCAGGCCGGTCCCAATGTCGCGGTCTATTTCGCGACCAAGGCCTATGTGCTGTCGTTCAGCGAGGCGCTGCACGAGGAGGTGAAGGCAGCGGGCGTCCATGTGAGCGCGCTTTGCCCGGGCCCCACGCGTAGCGAGTTTGCGGACGTGTCGGGGTTGGACAAGACCCAAGCGTTCCGGTCGGCCTCGATGATCGCCGATCCGGTTGAGGTGGCGGGGGCCGGGCTGGATGCGCTGCTGGCGAACCGCGCCTTCGTGGTGCCCGGTTTCGCCAATCGGCTCGCGGCGTTCGGCACGCGGTTCGTGCCTCGCTCGCTGACGCGGAGGATCGCCGCGCGGTTGCAGGAGTGATCGGGCGACGGGGGCGAGCGATCATCCGGACGGGATTGTCAAAGGGAGGCGCTGTTGCTGCGAAACGCGCGCGGCGTCGACCCGGTCAGTTCCTTGAATGCCCGAGCGAAAGCACTTTGGCTCTCGAAGCCGACGTCGACGGCAATCTCGCCAATGGCCAGTTTTCCCTCGCTCAACAGTGCCGCTGCCTTCAGAAGTCTGGCTCGCCGCCGATACTCCTCGCAACTCATTCCCAAATCGCTCTGGAACCGGCGCCGCAACGTCCGTTCGGAAGCGCCCGCCACCTGGCATAGCTCAGCCATGTTCTGATGCGTGAGGTTCGTGCGCATATAGGCCGCAGCGGCCATGATGCGCCGATCTCTGGCGACGGGCAGCCTCAGGGGCGCTTCATCCTCTATCCATTCCGCGCAAAGCATCGCCAACGCCTTGAAATAGGCTTGTCCCGTCGCGTCCTGTTGTTCGACGAGGGGCCATCGCATCGCGCCGACGACCATCTCTCGCATCAGCGATGAAACCTGGATGATACGGACGCGGTCGCCTGCATTAGGGATGAGCTGCGGGGCGAAGAGGATCGATCCCGACCGTACCCGGTGGAGGCTGGTCGTGTGTGCGACGCCTGCTGGAATCCACGCCGCCAGAGCGCGAGGGAGGAGATAGCTGCCGTGGCGATCCTCCACCTCGATCACACCGCTGAAGGCATATTGAAGCTGGTGCATGTCATGAAAATGCCAGGGCGTGTCCAAGTCGAACGCGTCTTGCGGGATCGCGCCAGCGAGCGGTCTGCGGCTGGGATCGATCATGGTCACCAGCGCGGCGCTATCGGGTGCCGAGGGTTGGCCGTCCATGTATAAAAATTGGCCGATATGCGAGAGACGGTCAAGACACGATTTCGTAATATGTCTGCAGCGGCCAATTAGGTTCGGCCGGATGAAAAAATCGAGGAGACGACATGGCCGACGCAGACACTTCCGAACTCGCCCAATCCGCCCGGAAATATTGGTCTGCAGAAGGCTATACGGTTGGCGGGGTGATCCGCGAGGTCGACTATGCGACGCAGTCGGGTGGCCTCGATCCCTCGCTCGCGGGGATCAAGATCGTCGACACCGACACGCACATCACCGAAGCGCCGGACCTGTTCACGAGCCGCGCGCCCGCCGCGTTCAAGGACCGCGTTCCCC
>JBEVNC010000065.1:0-21314 GCA_040508315.1 Sphingobium sp. | reverse complement strand
GGGTGGAATGCCAGCTTATTACTCCCCTCCCGCAAGCGTTCGGCAGAGACACGTGTCTCTGCCGAACGCTTGCGGGAGGGGAGTAATAAGCTGGCATTCCACCCCGAACGCCCCAATATCGTCGCCTTGCCGCCGCACAGGAGCAAAGCCCATGCCGATGCAGTCCCACGAACCCGCGACCGGCGCCCTCCTCTGGGAAGGCGAGGCAGGCGATGTCGGGGCGGCGGTCCATGCGGCGCGAGCGGCCGCATCCAGTTGGGCGGCGACCCCGCTGACCGAACGCATCGTCCTCATCCGCGCCTACCGCGCCGTGGTGGAGGCGCGCGCCGAAGCCCTAGCCGACCTCATCGCCCGCGAAACCGGCAAACCGCTCTGGGAAGCCCGCACCGAGGTCGCCAGCGTCATCGCCAAGGTGGACATTTCCATCACCGCGCAGGCCGAACGCGCCGGACTGGTCGAGCGGGAGGCGGCGGGCGCAACGCAGGCCGTCCGGCACAAGCCACATGGCGTCCTCGTCGTCCTGGGCCCCTATAATTTTCCCGCACACCTGCCCAACGGCCACATCGTCCCCGCTTTGCTGGCGGGCAACACGATCCTGTTCAAACCGTCCGAACAGACTCCGGCGGTCGGTGAGTTTCTCGGCCAATGCTGGGCAGCGGCGGGCCTGCCGGACGGCGTGCTGACCGTGGTGCAGGGCGGCGCGGAGACGGGGCGCGCGCTCATATCGCATCCGGACATAGACGGCGTGCTGTTCACCGGCTCCGCCAATGCCGGCACCGCCATCCACCGCCAGTTCGCGGGCGATACAGGCAAACTGCTCGCGTTGGAGATGGGCGGCAACAACCCGCTAGTGGCATGGGACGTGGCCGACGCCGATGTGGAGGCCGCCGCCACGATCATCGTCCACAGCGCCTTCCTCTCCGCCGGGCAGCGATGCACCTGCGCGCGGCGGCTGATCGTGGAGGATGGCAAGGCCGATACCCTCGTCGCGGCGCTCGACGCGCTGACCGCACGCCTGCGCGTCGGCGCTCCCTTCGACACGCCGGAACCCTTCATGGGCCCCGTGATCGACCGCCGTGCCGCCGACCATCTGCTCACCGCGCAGGCGCGCATGATCGATGCTGGTGCGGTAGCCATTCGCACGATGACGGCCCTGACGGAAAACCGCCCCTTCCTTACCCCCGGCATCCTCGACATGACCGGCGTCGCCATGAGCGATGAGGAACTGTTCGGCCCCCTCCTCCAGATCGTCCGGGTCGGCGACTTCGCCGCAGCGATGGCGGCAGCCAATGATACCCGCTTCGGCCTGTCCGCCGGGCTGATCGGCGGCGACCGCGCGCTGTACGACCGCTTCTGGCGGGAAAGCCGGGCAGGCATCGTCAACTGGAACCGCCCGACCACCGGCGCGGCATCGAGCGCCCCGTTCGGCGGCGTCGGCCTGTCGGGCAACCACCGCCCCAGCGCCTATTATGCCGCCGATTATGCCGCCTGGCCGGTCGCATCGCTGGAGGCGGCGCGGATCGCGGCAGTCGAGATAAAGGGTCTGGAGCCATGACGGTGCGGGAGGTCAACTTCGACGGGCTGATCGGGCCTAGCCATAATTATGCGGGCCTCTCCTTCGGCAACATCGCTTCGGCCCGCAATGCCGACAACGCTTCCGCGCCGCGCGCTGCCGCCTTGCAGGGCGTCGCCAAGATGCGCAGGCTCATCGGCCTCGGGCTGCCGCAGGGACTGCTGCTGCCCCACTGGCGTCCGGCGACGGAGTGGCTGCGGCAACTGGGCTTTGGCGGCACGGATGCGCAGGTGCTGGCGCTCGCCGCGAAGCAGGACTCCGCGCTGCTGCGCAACGCCTTCTCCGCCTCGGCCATGTGGACCGCCAATGCCGCCACCGTCTCGCCAGCGCCGGACACGGGCGATGGCCGCTGCCACCTGTCCGTGGCAAACCTCGCCGCCATGCCCCATCGCAGCATCGAGCATGTAGAGACGCTCGTCCAACTCCGCCTCGCCTTCGCCGACGCCGCGCATTTTGTGGTGCACGCGGCGCTGCCCGCCTGTTTCGGCGATGAGGGCGCGGCCAATATCATGCGCCTTGCCGCCAGCCATGGCGATCCGGGCCTGACCATATTCGTCTATGGCGAGCAGCGTCAGGGCGGCTTTCCCGCACGGCAGAGCCGCGTCGCGAGCGAGGCCGTCGCGCGTCGCCACGGCCTCGACCCCGACCGAACCTTCTTCGCGCAGCAAAGCGACGAGGCGATCGCGGCGGGCGCGTTCCACAATGACGTGGTGGCCGTGGCAAACGAGACCGTGCTGTTCGCGCATGAACAGGCGTTCGCCGACCCGCAGGCGTTGCGGACCTTCATAGACCGCCTGCCCGGCACGATGCTGATCGAAGTGCCCGCGTCGCAAGTATCGCTGGAGGACGCCATATCCTCCTATCTGTTCAACTCGCAGCTGGTCACGTTGCCGAATGGCGGCATGGCGTTGGTCCTGCCCGCGGAGTGCCGCGAGACCGCATCGGTATGGTCATGGCTTCAGGAAGCGGTCGCCGGTAACGGCCCGATCCGACGCCTCGAACTGGTGGAGGTCCGCGAATCCATGCGCAATGGCGGCGGCCCGGCCTGCCTGCGCCTGCGCGTCGCGGTGGACGACGCTGCCTTCGCCGCCATCGACCCGCGTTTTCTGGTGGACGATGCCGTGTGCGACCGGCTGGAGGCGGTCATCGCGCGCCACTGGCCGGAGCGGATCGCGCCGGGGGACCTTGGCCATCCCGACCTGTGGCAACAGTGCGCCGTCGCGCGCGCCGCCCTGCTCGCCGAACTCGGCTTCGCTGCCGATGAGGTGTGACGATAAGGTCTACGTCGATGCTTCCGACAGGAGACGAACGATGCCAAAACCCCTTTCCCCCGACGAGCGCGACGCGGCGCTCGCGACCCTGCCCGAATGGACCTACGACGCGGACCGTGACGCCCTGTACCGCCAATTCAAGCTCAAGGATTTCTCGGCCGCCTTCGGCCTGATGACGCGAATCGCATTGGAGGCGGAGAAGGCCGACCATCATCCCGAATGGTCGAACGTCTACAACCGGCTTCAGATCTGGCTGACCACGCACGACGCGGGCGGCGTGTCGAAGCGCGACGTGGCGCTGGCGGAAAAAATCGACGCGCTGGTCGGCTGACTGCGCCGCCCAAGGCGCTAGAATAGCGACGAACGCCCATCTCCCAAGAGGACAGCAATGGCCATCGCAAACTCGCTTGCGGACCTGTTCAACGGCTTCTCCCGCACCGGCCGGTCGCTGCTGGAGAAATATGACCTGTTCAACGGCCTCCTCCCCCGCAAGCGCGCGCCGCTCAGCACCGGCGCGCTGCTGGAGGAACTGGCCCTTGCGCTTCTGTCCGTTCGGGGCGAGGCGTCGGGCGTTGCCATCGCGAGCGACCTGCTGGCCGCCTATGGCGAGGCCACAGCGCAGGAACGCGACGCCTTCCTGACCTTCCTCGCCAACCGCCTCGGCCCGGAGCGGGTCGCGGTGGACATCGCCATCGCCCGCTATCAGAAGGAGGGCGACGCCGCCC
This sequence comes from Sphingobium sp., assembly GCA_040508315.1. Classification (GTDB taxonomy): domain Bacteria; phylum Pseudomonadota; class Alphaproteobacteria; order Sphingomonadales; family Sphingomonadaceae; genus Sphingobium. The sequence continues at coordinate 17,745 of JBEVNC010000065.1, read as the reverse complement.
TCCCCGCTCTGATGCGCGCCATAGAGCCGCCCCGTCAGGAATTGCTGCGCCGCCTCAACCTCGCCCCCGGCGCCACGGTGAAACTGCTCGCCATGCGCAGCGACCTCATCGCGCTGACCAAGCGGGAGCCATCCGTCGCCGTCGTCGATGCCGATTTCGTCCATCTGTTCAGCAGCTGGTTCAACCGCGGCTTCCTGACCATGAAGGAGATCAGCTGGGACAGCCCGGCCAGCCTGCTGGAGCGCGTCATCCGCTATGAGGCGGTGCACGACATTCAGGACTGGCAGGATCTGCGCAACCGGCTCGATCCGGAGGACCGGCGCTGCTTCGCCTTCTTTCACCCGGCACTCCCCGGCGAGCCGCTCATCTTCGTGGAAGTCGCGCTGACCGCCGCGATGGCGGACAATGTGCAGGAAATCCTTCGCGTGGACCGCCCGATCCTGCGCGCAGAGGAGGCCAGTACCGCCATCTTCTATTCGATCAGCAATTGTCAGGAGGGGCTGAAGGGCATCTCCTTCGGCCATTTCCTCATCAAGCAGGTGGCCAAGGATTTGCAACGCAGCCTGCCCAACCTGACCTGCTTCGCCACCCTTTCGCCCATGCCCGGTTTTCGCGGCTGGTTGCACACGGTGGACTCCGATGCGGATGCGCTGCTGGACGACAAGGGATGGTGGACGGAGGGGAATGACGCCTTGCGCGCCATGCTGATGCGCCGCGCGGTCGAATATTTCCGCGATGCCCGCACAGCCTCCGGCCGTCCAGTCGATGCGGTGGCGCGCTTCCATCTGGGCAATGGCGCGCGGGCGGAACGAATCAACTGGATGGCCGACACATCGCCGCGCGGCCTTCGCCAAAGTGCCGGCCTGATGGTCAACTATCTCTACGACCTCGATTCCATCGAGGAAAATCACGAGGCGCACGCGTTGCGCGGCATCGTCGCGACCGGCGCGCCCTTTGACAAGCAGGACGAGGACAGCACCGCACCGGCCAGGAAAAAGGCAAAGGGAGCCGTGAAGGCATGACCAATCTGTACAATCGCATTGCCGCCGCTTTCCCCGCCGACCGGAGCCGCGCGTTCGCGACCTTCACGGACGGCGCGGCGTTCAGCTACGGCGATCTCGACGCGCGTTCCGCCGCCTTCGCCAACGCCGTGACGCAGCGTGGCGTCAGACCCGGCGACCGCGTGGCCGTGCAGGCGGAAAAAAGCATCGACATGCTCATGCTCTATCTGGGCTGCCTGCGCGCGGGCGCGATATTCCTGCCGCTGAACACTGCCTACACCCCCCATGAACTCGACTATTTCATGCGCGATGCACAGCCCGCCCTGTTGGTGGCGACCACGAGCAAACGCGCCGCCATCGAACCGCTCGCCACCGCGGCGGGCGTGCCCGTGGTGGAGGATCTGGACGATCATGGCACCGGTTCGCTCAGCCGCGCCGCCGACGCCTGCCCGACCGACTTCGACACGCTGGCGCGCGAGCCGGACGATCTCGCCGCGATCCTCTATACCTCCGGCACCACCGGGCGGGCGAAGGGGGCGATGCTGAGCCATGACAATCTCCTGTCTAACGCCGAGACACTGCTCGACTATTGGCAATTTACGGAGCGCGACGTGCTGCTCCACGCGCTGCCCATCTTCCACACTCACGGCCTGTTCGTCGCGACCAACATCGTGCTGCTGGCGGGCGCGTCGATGATCTTCCTGCCGCAGTTCCGGGCAAGCGACGTCATCGACCTGCTGCCGCGCGCAACCGCGATGATGGGCGTGCCCACCTTCTACATCCGCCTGCTGGGCGAGGATCGCTTCACCCGCGATCTGGTGAAGGACATACGCCTGTTCATCTCCGGCTCCGCACCGCTGTCCGCCGATATCCACCGCGCGTTTCGCGAACGGACGGGCCATGCCATTCTCGAACGTTACGGCATGACCGAGACCAACATGATCACCTCCAACCCCTATGATGGCGACCGGGTGGCGGGGACGGTGGGCGTGCCGCTGCCCGGCGTGTCGGTCCGCATCGCCGACCCGGAAAGCCTCGCCTTGCTACCGCAGGGCGAGATCGGCGTGATCGAGGTCAGCGGCCCCAATGTGTTCAAGGGCTATTGGCGCATGCCGGAAAAGACCGATGCCGAGTTCCACGACGGCTATTTCATCACCGGAGACCTCGGCCGCATCGACGCGGCTGGCTATGTCTCCATCGTCGGCCGGGCGAAAGACCTCATCATCGCGGGCGGCTTCAACGTCTATCCGGCCGAGGTCGAGGGCGCGCTGGACGAATTGCCGCAGGTGCGCGAGTCCGCGGTGATCGGCGTCGCCCACCCCGACATGGGTGAGGGCGTGGTCGCAGTCGTGGTCCCGGCGGATGCCGCCTTTACGGATGAGGCGGCCCTGCTCACCGAACTGGCGGACCGGCTGGCCCGCTTCAAGCAGCCGCGCCGTATCGTCTTCGTGGACGAACTGCCCAAGAACAGCATGGGCAAGGTGCAGAAAGTGCTGCTGCGCGAACGTTATGCGGACAGTTTCGCGCCCGTCGCTGGCTGATTCTCCGCCGTCACGTCGCCGCGCATTGCCAGTTCGGCGATGACGGCGGGCGCGTCCATCGCGATGCCCCGCGTGAGGGCGGTCGGCATCGTCACCGAGAAGCCGCGCGCGACCAGCCCTTGGACCGCCCAGCGCACGCAATAGTCGGCAGCGACTCCGACGACCGTGACAGCGCCGACGCCCTGCGCCTTCAGCCCATCGAAAAAACCGTCCCGGTCGATCCCCTCGCCGCCATCATAGGGCTGCACGTTCAGGTCCGGCTCTGCCCACATATCGAACACACCCTTGGTCAGCCGGTAGACCGGAATAGTGGGGTCGATAACCCCTGCGTCCAGCACGCTCTCCCAGCCCGGCGTGCCCTGCTCGCAATGGATGGGAAATTCCGTCGCCTCGAGCGATCCCGCATAGATATGGGGTACATGGGTGTCGAACGTCATCAGCACCCCCGCCACCGCAGCCGGATCGAGCGCCGCCAGCCACGCCTGCATCGGCGCCACGATGGCCTCCGCGTCCGGCACGGGCAACGCGCCGTCCGCCGCCACGAAATCCCGCTGCATATCCACCACGATCACAAAGCCGGGCATTCACATCTCCCTATCCCATCGCGCATTGACATAAGTCCCGCACCAACGCGACTAGGCGCCATGGTTTTCACTGATATCGCCACGCGCACCTATAACCACAATTGGCGGCTCGACCCGATCATCCGTAGCCTGCTGGACACGGATTTCTACAAGCTGCTGATGCTCCAGATGATCCGGCGCCGCCATCCGGAGGTGCACGCGACCTTCGAACTGATCAACCGCAGCAAGCAGGTGCGCCTCGCCGACATCATCGACGAGGGCGAATTGCGGGCGCAACTCGACCATGCCCGTTCGCTGCGCTTCAGCAAGAAGGAGCTGATCTGGCTGGCGGGCAACAGCTTTTATGGGCGAACGCAGATGTTCGGGCCTGACTTCATCGCTTGGCTGGCTGATTTTCGCCTTCCCGACTATGATCTGCACCGGATCGACGGGCAATATGAACTGCGCTTCCATGGTCCCTGGACGCACAGCATGATGTGGGAGATCCCCGCCCTCGCCATCGTCAACGAACTGCGCTCGCGCGCCGCGATGAAGGCGCGCGGCCGCTTCGCGCTCGACGTCCTCTATGCCCGCGCCAAGGCCAAGCTGTGGGAGAAGGTGGAGCGGCTGGCCCAGCTTCCCGACCTCGTCATCTCCGATTTCGGTACGCGGCGGCGGCACGGTTTCCTGTGGCAACGCTGGTGCGTGGAGGCGTTGAAGGAGGGGCTGGGCGACCGCTTCATCGGATCGTCCAACGTGCTGCTGGCGATGGATGCCGATCTGGAAGCCATCGGCACCAACGCGCATGAACTGCCCATGGTGCTGGCTGCGCTGGCGGATGGGGACGAGGCATTGGCCGCCACCCCCTACCGCGTGCTGGAGGAATGGCAGGCGGATTATGGCGGCAACCTGCTGGTCGCGTTGCCCGATGCGTTCGGCACGGCGGCGTTCCTGCGCAACGCGCCGGACTGGGTGGCAGACTGGACCGGCTTCCGTCCCGACAGCGCCCCGCCCATCGCCGCCGGTGAGCAGATCATCCGCTGGTGGCAGGAGAAGGGCCGCGATCCGCGATCCAAGCTGCTGATCTTTTCCGATGGCATGGACGTGGACAGTATCGAGGCGACCTATCGCCACTTCCACGGCCGGGTCCGCATGAGCTTCGGCTGGGGCACCAACCTGACCAACGACTTTCGCGGCTGCGCACCGTTCGAGACGGACGGCCTCGACCCCATATCGCTGGTGTGCAAGGTGGTGGAGGCGAACGGGCGGCCTGCGGTCAAGCTGTCCGACAATCCCGCCAAGGCGACCGGCAATCCCGCCGAAATCGAGCGCTATTTGCGGGTGTTCGGGGAGGCTGGACGCCAGTTGATCGACGTGACGGTCTGATCAAAGCGTGATCGTGAAGCGCGCCCCGTGCGGCGCGGCGGTGGACAGCCTGATCGTGCCCCCCGACGCCACGACGATCTGCCGCACCAGATTGAGGCCGATGCCGCTCCCCTCCTTCCGGGTGGTGAAGAAGGGGAGGAAGATGTCGGGCGTCACCGCGTCGGGGACGCCAGGGCCATTATCCTCCACCTCCATGGCAATACGCCCGCCGCGATCCGCAATGGCCAGCCGGACGCGCCCCTCGCGACCGAGATGCGCAGTCGCCTGCCCCGCATTGCGCAGCAGGTTGATGAGCGCCTGGGCGAGCAGGCCGGGGTCGGCGGTAATCGTCAGGCCATCCTCCACATCCACCGCCAGCGCGCAGTCCGGCCATTCGGCGCGGAACGTCTCGGCCACCTCACTCGCCAATGCACTGGCGGCGAAGGCGACGGGGCGCGGCTGCGGCGAACGGGCGACCGAGCGATAGGCGTCGATGAAGGACAGCAGCCCGCGCGTGCGCCGGTCGAGCGTCGACAGCGCCAGCATCGCTCCCTCCGGATCGGGCGGCGTCTCCGCCAGCAGCGCCTCGGCCGTGGTCGCGAGCGACAGGATCGGGGTCAGCGAATTGAGGATCTCATGCGTCAGCACGCGCACCAGATCGGTCTGCGCCGCGACCTCTATCGCGTCCAGCGTGCCCTGCAGCGGCTCGACAGCGATGACATGGATGAGGCCGTCCAGCCGGTGCAGCACCGCGACATGCACCAGAGCGCGTTGCAGCCCTTCGGCCAGCGTCAGGATCAGCAGTTCCCGGCGCGGCGCGGCGTTGGGGTCGGCCAGCAGCCGGGCGAAACTGGCGCCATATAGGGCATGATCCTCCGGCCGCACGCCCTCATGCCGGTCGAACAGGCGGCGCGCGGCCTTGTTGAGCGGCTGCACGCCGCGTGCCTCGTCTACGCGGAGCAGAGCGACCGGGACATCGTCGACCAAGGCTTCCAGAAAACGCAGGTCGCGCTCGGTCTGGCGTCCCGCATCCTGCATCGCCTGCATGGCGGCGTTCATCGCATTGCCCAGCACCGCGAACCCCGCCCCGCCCTCGCGGTCGAAGCGGGTGCCATAGTCACCATGCCGCATCGCCTCCACGAAGCGGGCCAGCATGCGGTTGGTGCGCGAAACGTGGCGCCACAGCCCAAAGGCGGCAGCGAGGGTCGCGATGGCGGCGATCAGGCGCACCATGGCGAGGTCGCGCTCGGCCAAGAGCGCGGCGGCAAAAGCAAGGGCGGCGGCGAGGAGGACGGCGAGCCATGCAAACAGGCCGAGGGCGAAGCGGTGGTGGGAGGGGGTCAGCATGTTCCTTTGCTGCCCTCCCGCAAGCGTTGGGCAGCCGCACGTGTCTCGGCCGAAGGGCTGGGGGTGGGCCTGCGCGACAATGGAGAGCGACAGCGAGCGGACGGTCGCTTGCCCACCCCTAGCCCCTCCCGCGTGCGGGAGGGGGACCGGTTGCGGCTGCTTCGCCTACAATCCATGCTTTTCCATGCGCCGATACAGCGCCGCCCGCGACAACCCCAACTCGGCCGCCGCGGACGAAATATTATAGCCATGTTTGCGCAACGCTTCCGCAATCAGCCGCCGCTCCACCCGGTCGAGGTTCAGATCCTCCACCTCGACCGTCGGGACCGCAGTCGCCGCCACATCGCCATAATCGCCCAAAGGAAAATCCTCCGGCTTCAGCGGCCCGTCGCCGCCCAGGATGATCGCCCGCTCCACCGCATGGCGCAGCGCGCGGACATTGCCGGGCCAGTCGTGCCGGGCGAGCGCGGCGCGTGTGTCCTCCCCAATCCGCGGCACGGCGCGGCCATAACGCTGCGCATAAATAGCCATGAAATGGTCGATCAGCGTCGCGATATCCTCTCGCCGCTCGCGCAACGGCGGCAGCATGATCTCGACCGTGTTGAGCCGGAACAGCAAATCCTGCCGAAAATGCCGCTCGTCGCGCAGCATCGCGCGGGTCATGTTGGTCGCGGCGATCACGCGAATGTCCACCGGCACCGACTTGTTCGCACCCACCGGCGTCACCCGTCGCTGCTCCAGCGCGGTCAGCAGCTTGGGTTGCAGATGGAGCGGCAGATTGCCGATCTCATCGAGGAACAGCGTGCCGCCGTCCGCCGCCTGAATTCGCCCGACCCGGTCGGCGCGGGCATCGGTGAAGGCGCCCTTCACATGGCCGAACAGTTCGGAATCGATCAATTCGGTCGATATCGCGCCAAGGTCCACCGTTACCATCGCTTTGTCCGCGCGCGCCGACTGGTCGTGCAGCGCCCGCGCGGCGAGTTCCTTGCCCGTGCCATTCTCGCCCAGGATCAGCACATTGGCGACTGTGGGCGCGGCCCGCTCGATCAGCGAATGGACGCGGGCCATGGCGGGGGCAGAGCCGATCAGCGGGGAGGATGCCGCCACCGCCGGACGCCCCGCCAGCCCCGCCGCGCGCCGCGACGCACTCAATGCGGCGGCCGTGCGCACAGTCGCCAGCAGACGGTCGTTGGACCAGGGCTTGGACACGAAATCGGTCGCGCCGCGCTTCATCGCCTCCACCGCGATACCGACCCCGGCATGGGCGGTGATCATCACGATGGAGAGCGCCAGGTCGCGCGCAAGCAATCGGCTCAGGAGAGCCAGCCCCTCGCTGCTGTCCGTCGCGCCGCGCGCGAAATTGGCGTCGAGCAGGATGGCGTCGGGCGTCTGCTGCGCGATCTGAGCCAATGCCTCGTCGGGCGAAGACGCGGTGCGGACCGTGGCGAAGCTGCTCCGCAGCAGGAGCGCCGCCGCCATCTGGATATCGGGATCGTCGTCGACGATCAGGCAACACTCATAGTCCCTGTCCATGCGTCCGCTTTCGTACAGCCATCGTTCGGAACCGGACAATCAATAATCGTGCCATTTGCGATCCGAGTATGAAATCGCCCAGTCGTCACCCCGCACGCCAACTGGCACGATCCCTGCTTAACGAAGGGCATGTCCTCCAACTCCATCATCGGAGCGCCCGTCATGCAAAACCCCCGGCCCCGGCCCGCAACGCCCGCTATCGCGCTTCTTGCCTGCGCAGCGTTCATGTGGCTGGGCCAGCGCCCGACCGACTGGTCGCTGAAGATCAGCATAGCGCATGTCGATCTGGCCTTCACATCGCAGGGCCACGATGTTCGATTCTGGACAATAGTGTCCGATTTCGGACAGCAGGCCCTCAGCATCTTGGCAAGCCTCGCCGCATGAGCGTGCTGCGCCTCGACCGACCGGCCGACGCCGCGCCGTCCCGTCCCGCATCGGGCGGTGCGATGGACCGCATCGTCGAGAAGCGCGGCCTGCCCCGCCGCTTGCTGGTCGGCATCGGGGCTGGGACGCTGCTGGTCCTCGCCCTCCTTTTCTGGTGGCTCGCCCCCGGCGGCGATTCGCAGACCATATCGACCGCGCGCCTCACCATTTCGCAGGTCCGTCAGGGCAATTTCGAGGATTTTGTTCCCCTTCGCGCCCGCGTGACGCCGCTCCTCACCGTCTATCTCGACGCCATAGAGGGCGGCCGGGTCGAACGTGTCGTGGCGGAGGACGGCGCGATGCTGAAAAAGGGCGACCTCATCGCCGTCCTGTCCAACGCCGAACTGCAACTGTCGGTACTGGCCCGCCAGACGGAGGTGGAGCAGCAGATCAACAATATGCGCAGCCAGGAACTGGCCCTCTCCCAGACCCGCCTTGCCAATGAACGGCTGCTGCTGGAGGCGTCGCTCGCGCGGCAGAAGGCGGAGCGGCAATATGATCGCGAAGCCCCGCTGGCCGCCAGGGGCTTCGTCGCGCAGCGCCAGTTCGCCGACACCGCCGACCAGCTTCGCTACGAGCGCGACCGGCTGTCCGCCGTGGAGCGCAGCCGCGCGAACGACGAACGCTTGCAGAGCAGCCAGCTTGCGCAGCAACGCGCCTCTGCCGAGGGTCTGCGCACCAGCCTCCACGTCGCGCGCGCCAGCCTCGACGGCCTGAACCTGCGCGCGCCCGTCGATGGCCAGCTCTCCGGCTTCTCCATCCAGGTCGGCCAGTCGCTCGCCCGCGGCGAGCGCGTCGGCCAGATCGACAGCCCCGGCCGCAACAAGCTGATCGCGGGCGTCGATGAATTCTATCTCGGCCAGGTCGCACTGGGGCAGAAAGCCGCCATCGACTGGGGCGGCAGGAGCTTCGCGGTCAAGGTCACGAAAATCTACCCGCAGGTGAAGAACGGCCAGTTCGAGATCGACCTGCAATTCACCGACGGCGAACCTGCCGACCTGCAACGCGGCCAGACGCTGCAAGCCCGCCTCACGCTCGGCGCGCCCAGCCCTGCGCGGCTCATCCCCAATGGCGCCTTCTATAATGAGACGGGCGGCGCATGGGTGTTCGTGGTCGCCCCCGATGGCACCAGCGCGGTGCGCCGCCCCGTCCGTCTCGGCCGCCGCAATGCCGAGACCATAGAAGTACTCGACGGCCTCGACACGGGCGAGCGCGTCATCACCTCCCCTTATACCGGCTTCGCGGACAAGGCGCGGCTCGACCTCACCTCAGGAAAGGAATGACCATGTTGCAGATGCGCGGGCTTTCGCGGGCCTATCGGACCGACACGGTCGAAACGACGGCGCTCGACGCCATCGACCTCGACATTCGCGATGGCGAGTTCGTCGCGATCATGGGGCCGTCGGGTTGCGGGAAATCGACCTTGCTCAACGTCATGGGCATGCTCGACAGCCCGACGGGCGGTTCCTACCTGTTCGACGGGCAGGAAGTGGCGGGCCTTGGCGAAAAACGGCTCGCCTCCGTGCGCAAGGCCAGCATCGGCTTCATCTTCCAGAGCTTCAACCTGGTCGACGAACTGACGGTGCGGGAGAATGTGGAGCTTGCCCTCCTTTACCACCCCGTCTCCGCCGCCGACCGCCGGTCAAGGGTGGAGGCTGTGATGGACCGCGTCGGCATCGCCCACCGCGCCAGCCACCGCCCCAGCCAATTGTCGGGCGGCCAGCAGCAGCGCGTGGCCGTGGCCCGCGCGCTCGTAGCCGAACCGAAGCTCATCCTCGCGGACGAACCGACGGGCAATCTCGACACCAATCATGGCGAGGAGGTGATGCGGATGCTGCAGACGCTGAACGCGGCCGGATCGACCATCGTCATGGTCACGCACTCGGCTGCCCATGCCGATTATGCCAGCCGCATCGTCAACATGCTCGACGGTCGTATCCTGCAGGAACGCCGCCGCGCGGCCTGAGCCGCCCACGCTTTGCCCCAGGAGAACATGCCATGTGGCGCAACTACCTGACTGTCGGTCTCCGCGCGCTCGCCAAGCAGCGCGCCTATGCCTTCATCAACATCCTCGGGCTGGCGCTGGGCCTGTCCGCCTGCATCCTGATCCTGCTCTATGTCCGTTACGAGACGAGCTACGACGGCTGGATGCCGGGCGCTGACCGTGCTTATCAGGTGCAGACCTTCTACAAGCCCAACGCGCATGGCGGCGAGGAGATGAAGCTGCAGATGAGCAGCATCGTCAGCGGCCGCGCGCTCAAGAAGGATTTTCCGCAGGTCGAAAAGCTGGTCTACATCCGCGCCTTCTCCCCCATCGTCATACAGGATGGCGTCGCGTCGCAGGTCGAGGATCTGCGCACCGCCGACGGCAATCTCTTCGAGATATTGCAGGTGCCGTTCGTGCGCGGCGACCGTTTGCGCGCGCTGTCCGACCCCAATTCCATTGTTCTGAGCGAGAGAGAGGCGAAGAAGCGCTTCGGCGACGCAGACCCCGTCGGCAAGACCCTCACCATCGCCGCCAATGTCGGCAATGTCGATTACCGAGTGACGGGCGTGTACCGGGATTTCCCTAGAAACAGCCATTTCTCCGCCTCCATGGTTGCCCGCTTCGACCCGGAAGTCGAATATGCCAACCGGCCGCAGATGCTGACGAGCTGGAACAATCAGGGCGGCTGGAACTATGTGAAGCTGCGCGAGGGCGCCGATGTGGAGGCCATCCGCGCCGCCATCCCCGCATGGAAGAAGCGCAACATTCCCGACGATGTGGCAGGTAGCCAGCGGACCAATCCGGGCGACGTGCAGGACACCCGCCTGACCGCCATCCAAGATGTACATCTGGGCGAGGCGCAGGTTTCCCCGCTGACGCCCGGCAACGACCGGCGCACCGTCATGACCTTCGGTGTCGTTGCGCTGCTGGTGCTGGGCATGGCCTGCGTCAACTTCACCAATCTCGCCACCGCCCGCGCCTCGCAGCGCGCCCGCGAAGTCGCGCTGCGCAAGGTGCTGGGCGCGTCGCGGGGTCAGTTGATCGCGCAGTTCCTGGGCGAATCCATCCTCGTCGCAGGCATCGCGATGATCGTGGCGTTGGGTGCGGTGGAGTTGGTGCTGCCGGGCTTCAACGCCTTTCTCGATGCCGACATCGCGCTGCGCTATTTCGGCAGTGGCGGCATCGCCTTGCCTGCCGTGTTGCTGGTGCTGCTGGTCGGCGTCGCTGGCGGCCTTTATCCGGCCCTCTACCTCTCGCGCTTCCAGCCCGCACGTATCCTGAAAGCCAACAAGTCCGCCGCCGATGCCGAAGGGTCGGGCCGCCTGCGCAACGCCCTCGTCATCGCGCAATTTGCCGTGTCCATCGGCCTGATGATCTGCACTGCCATCATCTATGGGCAGACCGTCTATGCCCGTACGCTGGACGCCGGCTATCAGCGCGACGGACTGCTTCAGGTCGGCAATCTGGGTTTCAAGGGCGCGAGCGAGGATGCCGTCAACGCCTTCGTCGAGCGGGTCCGCCGCATCCCCGGCGTGCAGGCCGCCGCACGCACGCAGATCGGCGTGTCGCCCGGCAACAACGCGGTCTCGGGCTTTTTCCTGCCCGGCGCGACGCATGAGGTGCAACTGGGCACCTATGGCGTGGAAGCAGGCTTCATGAAGGCCATGGGTATCAAACTGCTGGCGGGCCGCGACTTCTCCCTGTCGCAGGGGCGCGACGACGCGACCACGCCCTTCCCGGTCCAGATCGAGGCGGAGCGGGCGCTGGCCGCGCGCGGCGTCAACGTCGTGATATCGCAGGAGGCGTCGCGCCGTCTGGGCTATGCCAGCCCCGCAGCCGCCATCGGCAAGACCATCCGCGCAGCGTTGACCTTGAACGAAGTGGGACTGGTGCCGGCCACCATCGTCGGCGTGGTGGCCGACACGCGCTACCGCTCGATCCACCAGCCGCTCCAGCCCATCGTCTACACCATGACGCGCAACGGCTTCTCCGATGCGGAGGTGCGCTTTGCGGGCGTGTCGCCGTCGCAGTTGCGCGAGCAGGTGGCCGCCGTGTGGACGCAGCTTATCCCCACCGTGCCGTTCAACGCCGAGTTCGCCGACGATCTGGTCGCCCGGCAATATGACCGGGAGGCGTCGCGCGCGACGCTGTTCGCCGCCTTCGCGCTGCTGGCCGTGGTCATCGGCTGCCTCGGGCTGTTCGGCCTCGCAGCTTTCACCGCCGAACGGCGCACGCGGGAGATCGGCATTCGCAAGGTGCTGGGCGCGGGAACGGGCGACATCGTGCGGCTGCTGGTGTGGCAGTTCAGCCGCCCGGTGCTGATCGCCAACCTGATCGCATGGCCCGTGGCGTGGTGGATCATGCGCGACTGGCTGAACAATTTCGACCGGCGCATCGGGCTGACCCCGCTCCCCTTCGCCGCCGCCGGTCTGGTGGCGCTCGTCATCGCGGTCGCCACTATCGGCACCCATGCCTGGCGGGTGGCGCAGACCAGCCCGGTCAAGGCGCTGCGCTATGAATAGGGGTCAGTCGCCCTCGAGCGCGGCAAGGTCGCTGTCGGGGAACAGCGCCTCGATGAAACCGAAGCTGGTCATGTCTGTGATCCGCTGCGGATAGAGGACGCCGTTCAGATGATCGAACTCATGCTGGAAGACGCGGGCGTGAAAGCCATGCGCTTCCCGCGCGAGGGGGCTGCCATCCTCCAGCACGCCGCCATAGCGGATATGGACGGCCCGCGGCACCATTCCGCGCATGCCGGGGACGGACAGGCACCCCTCCCAGCCATCCCCCGTCTCGTCGGTCAGCATCTCGATCCAGGGGTTGATGATCGTGGTCAACGGCACGGGCGGCTCGCTGGGATAGCGCGGATTGGCGTTGAAGCCGAAGACCATGAGGCGCAGGTCGATGCCGATCTGCGGCGCGGCCAGCCCGACGCCATTGGCCGCGTGCATCGTCTCATACATGTCGGCGACGATGGCTTCGAGCGCGGGGTCGTGAATGTCCTCCACCGGCTTCGCCACGCGCAGCAGGCGCGGATCGCCCATCTTCAGTATCTCGCGGATCATGGTTCGTTCAAATCTCCCGGCCAGTCATCCAAAGGGCCTTGTCTCGGTTCATATGGGATGGGCGGCGGGTTGAGCCAGTGGCGTCGCCTCCTTATGAGCAATTGTCACGAAGCCACCCGCGCGAAAGCATCTCTTTGCCAGACCCATTCTATTATTATCTCTTCGCCATCATCGCGGTCGTCATCTCCGGACTGGCCAAGGGCGGCTTTGCGGGGATCGGTGCGCTGGCCATGCCGATCATGGCGCTTGGCATCGATCCGCTGCGCGGCGCAGCGATCCTGTTGCCGATCCTGATCGCGCAGGATGCGGTCAGCGTCTGGGCGTTCCGCAAGAGCTGGGACCGGACGGTGGTCGCGGTGATGATCCCCGGCATGGCGCTGGGCGTCCTGCTCGGCTATCTCTATGCGGCGGTGGTATCGGAAGCGGCGATACTGGGGATGCTGGGCGTCATCTCCATCCTGTTCGGCCTGCAAAGGCTCTGGCAGGAGCGCAAGGGGACCATGACCCTGCCCAGCAGTTCGCCCAAATGGGTCGGTGTCTTGTTCGGCGCAGCGTCCGGTTTCGCCAGCCAGATCGCCCATGCCGGCTCCCCGCCCTTTCAGATGTGGGTACTGCCCCGCCGCCTGCCGCGCGACGTACTGGTCGGCACCACCGCCATCTGCTTTGCAGTGATGAACTGGATCAAGGTGCCCGCTTATGTGGCGCTCGGCCAGTTCACCCCGGACAACCTGATGGCGGCCCTGATGCTGATTCCCGTCGCGTTTCTGTCCACGGTGGCGGGCGTGCGGCTGGTGCGCCGCATCGATGCGGCGAAGTTCTACACGCTGATCTATGTATTGATGGTGCTGCTGGGCATTCACCTGGTGGTGAATGCGGTTTGGTAGAATTTTCCGTTCGTCCTGAGCGAAGTCGAAGGATCATGCTGAGCGGAGCCGAAGCATTCTCGCTCCGCTCGAAACATGGCTTCGACTTCGCTCAGCCCGAACGGACCGAAGGCCTCAGTCCTTCTCGACCTGGCTCACATCGCGCACCGCGCCGCGCGCAGCGTTGGTCGTCAGCGCCGCATAGGCCCTGAGCGCCGGCGAAACCTCGCGCTTGCGGCCCAGCGGCTTCCACGCCTTTGCGCCCCGCGCCACCATCTCCTCCCGCCGCGCCGCCAGTTCGGCGTCGTCCACCGTCAGGTTGATGCCGCGATTGGGAATGTCGATGACGATGGGATCGCCCGTCTTCACCAGCGCGATCAGGCCGCCCTCGGTCGCTTCGGGCGAGACATGGCCGATGGAGAGGCCCGACGTGCCGCCCGAAAAACGCCCGTCGGTGATGAGCGCACACGCCTTGCCCAGCCCCTTCGACTTCAGATAGCTCGTCGGATAGAGCATTTCCTGCATGCCCGGTCCGCCCTTCGGCCCTTCATAGCGGATGACGACCACGTCGCCGGCCACCACTTCATTGCCGAGGATGCCAGCGACCGCCGCGTCCTGGCTCTCATAGACGCGCGCGGTGCCGTGGAAGGTCAGGATGCTGTCGTCCACGCCCGCCGTCTTGACGATGCAGCCTTCGGGCGCGAGGTTGCCGAACAGCACCGCAAGGCCGCCATCCTTGGAGAAGGGATTCTCCACATTGCGGATCACGCCCGCATCGCGGTCTAGATCGAGCTCCTTCCAGCGGTTGCTGGTGCTGAACGCTACCGTGGTGCGAACGCCGCCGGGCGCCGCCTTGTAGAATTCGCGCACGCTCTCGCTCTCGGTCCGGCTGATGTCCCAGCGGTCGAGCGCGTCACCCATGGTCGGCGAGTGAACGGTCGGCAGGTCGGCGTTGATGAGGCCTGCCTTGTCCAGCTGGCCAAGGATCGCCATGATGCCGCCCGCGCGGTGGATATCCTCCATATGGACGTCCTGCTTGGCAGGCGCGACCTTGCACAGGCACGGCACGCGGCGCGACAGCCGGTCGATGTCGGCCATGGTGAAGGGAACCTCGCCCTCATACGCAGCGGCCAACAGGTGAAGCACCGTGTTGGTCGATCCGCCCATGGCGATGTCGAGGCTCATCGCATTCTCGAACGCGGCGAAACTGGCGATGGAGCGCGGCAGGGCCGAAGCATCCTCCTGCTCGTACCAACGCTTGGCCAGATCGACGATGGTGTGCCCCGCCTCGCGGAACAGCTTTTCGCGGTCGGCATGAGTGGCAAGGACGGAGCCATTGCCCGGCAGCGACAGGCCCAGCGCCTCCGTCAGGCAGTTCATGCTGTTGGCGGTGAACATGCCCGAGCAGGAGCCGCAAGTCGGACAAGCCGACCGCTCGATGACCGCCACTTCCTCGTCGGTGTAGCTTTCGTCCGCGGCGGCGACCATGGCGTCGACCAGGTCGAGCGCGATGGTCTGGCCGTGGATATCCGCCTTGCCCGCCTCCATCGGCCCGCCGGACACGAACACGGCGGGGATGTTGAGGCGCATCGCGGCCATCAGCATACCGGGCGTGATCTTGTCGCAATTGGAGATGCACACCATCGCGTCCGCCGTGTGCGCGTTGCACATATATTCGACGCTGTCGGCGATCAGGTCGCGGCTCGGCAACGAATAGAGCATGCCGCCATGGCCCATGGCGATGCCGTCATCGACCGCGATGGTGTTGAATTCCTTGGCGACGCCGCCCGCCGCCTCGATCTCCCGCGCGACCAGCTGGCCCAAGTCCTTCAGGTGGACATGGCCCGGCACGAACTGGGTGAAGCTGTTGACGACGGCGATGATCGGCTTGCCGAAATCCTCGTCCTTCATGCCGGTCGCGCGCCACAGGCCACGCGCGCCCGCCATGTTGCGGCCATGAGTGCTGGTGCGGGAACGATAATGCGGCATTGGTCGGCTCCGGGGATGATGATCGGCCCCGATACTCCGTTCCCAAATGCTTGGGAAACATATTATCGATGGCGGGGGCATCCGCAGCGGCCGCCCCCGCCCCCCGATCAGAAATCGAAGGTCGATTGCAGCCAGAAGCGGCGACCTTCCTGATTGATCGAATAGGCAGGCGTGAACACCGTGTTCGCGCCGTTGCGATAGCCCACATACTGCGCATAGTCGGTGTTCAGCACGTTGTAGACGGTCGCCGCCACCCGGAAGGTCGGGGTGAACTGGTAGGAGCCGCCAAGGTGGAACACCTCATAGGCGCGGAAATTGCCGACCGCTGTCTGTTGCGCATTGGACCCGCGCCAGCGGCTCGACCGCACCTCCGCCCGCGTCCACAGGCTGGCCTTGTCGTCCAGCTTCCAACGCAGATTGCCGTTGACCATATGCTCGGGCACGCCGATCAGCGGCAGCCCCCGCTCTGAGCCAGTCTTCTGCTCGGTGTCTGTATAGGTATAGTTGAGGGCCAGCGTGATGGCGGGTGTGAAGGTCAAGCGCGCCGTCACCTCGACACCGCGCGTCACTGCCTCGTCGATGTTGATCGACTGGCCGAACAGGTCGTTGATCGTGAACGGTCCCAGATCGAGGCAGCCCGGCACATTGGCATTGCCGGGGAAGCGGCAGTTGGGGATGCCGGGACCGCTGGCGATCTTGTCCTCGAAATCGGTGTGGAACAGCGTGACATTGCCGCTGAAGAAGCCGTCGCCGTCATAATATATCCCGGCCTCGTAGCTGGTGCTGGTTTCCGGTTTCAGCCCCGGCGTCCCGATGAGGGGAACGCGGCCCTGATTGCCGAAGCCGATGATGCCCTCTGCGATCTGCTCCAGCCGCGGGGTCTTGAAGCCCCGGCTGACGCCGCCCTTCAGCGTGACGGCATCGTCGACATTCCACACGGCATAGACGCGCGGCGACCATTTGCCGCCGAAGGTCGAATGCTTGTCGTAGCGCGCGCCGCCGGTCAGGTTGAAGCCGTCGAGGATGGTCAGCGTCGCTTCGGCGAAACCCGCCCATTGCGTGAACTCGAAGGGTGCGGGCGCCACGCCATCCACCATGCGCGCCCACCAATATTGCCCGCCAACCGTGAAGGCGACCGGACCGACCTTGGCCGCGAGGCGCGAGTCGAGAATATCGTTGCGCGATTCCAGGGTGCGCGGACTGCCCGCGACGACGCCGGGCGTACCCGGAGGCGCGGTGCGGCCGATGGTCTCCGTTATGTTGCGGGTGAACGTGGTGTCCAGCGCGCCGAAGCCGGCGATGCGCCAGCTATGCGCCGCGACATAATTCTCACGGTTGAACCGCTGCTCGTCCGCATAGCCGCCCTGAACGCCCAGCGTGCCGAGCTGGCCATTGCTGTTGTTATAGGTCTGCTCGTTACGGTCATATTCGATCCACAGATCATGGTCGCTATGCGGCGTGATGGAGAGGCGGCCGCCATAGGTCGCAATGTCCGACCGCACCGGATTGCGTCCCAGCGTCAGCGCCGGATCGCCCGGTACGGGAATATCCGATCCCTCGCGGTGCAGGATGCTGCCGCGCAGGGTCAGGCCGACGAGGCCCGGCACCACCGGCCCCTGCGCATAGGCATTGGCGGAGTGGATATTGCCGAAGCGATCATCCTCCTGAAAGGTCGTCTCGGCGGACACGGTGCCCGCCCAGCGGTCGCCGACCTTGCGCGTGATGACGTTGATGACGCCGCCCATCGCGTCTGACCCGTAGAGGGTGGACATGGGACCGCGCACCACCTCGATCCGCTCGATGGCGGAGAAGGGAGGCAGGAAGCTGGTGGAGGACTCGCCAAAGCCATTGGGCGTGACATTGCCCGGCGCATTCTGGCGGCGGCCGTCGATCAGGACGAGCGTATAGTCGCTGGGCATGCCGCGAATGGAGATATTGAGGCCGCCGGTCTTGCCCGCCTCACCGCCGACGTCGATGCCCTGCACGTCCTGCAAGGCTTCGGCGAGGCTGCCGAAGCGCTTGTCCTGGAGGTTCTGGCGGTCGAGGACGGAGATGCTGGCGGGGGCCT
>JBEVNC010000022.1:0-5301 GCA_040508315.1 Sphingobium sp. | reverse complement strand
GCCGCGTTGATCACGTCCACCTGCGCCGGATGGATGGCGAGCATGCCGCGATAACCGTCACGGCGCACCTTTTCCGCGCGCAATTTCAACCCTTCCAGATCGCGGAAATCGCCCTGGATCGTCTCGACCGCCGTAAAGCCCCCCGTCGCCGCACCGAGCAGGCACATGCTGCGTGCCAGTTCATAGGTAAAGCCGTAGCTGCCATCGGCGTTGCGGTTGGACGACGCGCCGATGCTGTCGGCCAGATCCTCCGCCCCCCAGGTGAGCGCCACCACGCGCGGTGCACCCTTATAGTCACCGGTATGGAACATGCCCTCGGCGGTCTCGGTCACGAGGACGATGACCCGCGTCGATCCCTCCTCGATACCGTTGGCGACTTCGAGAGCGGAGAGGCAATGGTCCAGCTTCTCCACGTCGGCCCGGCCATAGACCTTGGGCAGCATGATCCCGCCGGGATGCGCGGGCATGATCGCCGCGAGGTCGAGCAGCGTATAGGGACCGTCGAACGGGTTGATGCGCACCCACAGCCGATCGCGGCGATCCGCATTGGCCTTGAGGAAATCATGCACCATCGTCCGGGCGAGCGGCTTGCTCTCTGGCGAGACGGCATCCTCCAGATCGATGAGCACGATGTCGGCGGTGCCTTCCATCGCCTTGGTCATCTTCTTCTCGCTGTCGCCCGGCGCAAACAGCCAGGAGCGTGCGTGGATACCGTTTTCGTTCGCCATGCTTCTCAAGTCCTTCCTCAAATCATCCACTGCTCGTCACCCTGAACTTGTTTCAGGGTCCATGGTGCAGCAAACCGCCGCGCCCGGAGGCTCCATGGATGCTGAAACAAGTTCAGCATGACGACAAAATCGACGGACGAGGCCAGATTGTGCCTCGCCAGCGCGCCTTCTTTGTCAGTAGGACTTCGGCAGTTCCAGCACCTTTTCGGCGATGAAGTTCAGGATCATGTGGGGGCTGACCGGCGCGGTGCGCGGGATCAGCACTTCGCGCAGCAGGCGCTCGACATGATATTCCTGCGCATAGCCCATGCCGCCCAGCGTCAGCATCGCGGTATGGCACGCCTCGAACGCGAATTCGGCGGCGAGATATTTGGCGCTGTTGGCCTCGACACCGCAATCCTCGCCCTTGTCGAACAAG
Organism: Sphingobium sp.; assembly: GCA_040508315.1. Lineage (GTDB taxonomy): Bacteria > Pseudomonadota > Alphaproteobacteria > Sphingomonadales > Sphingomonadaceae > Sphingobium. The sequence goes on along the minus strand of JBEVNC010000022.1, from coordinate 4,155 downwards.
GTGGCGGCCTTCATCACCATCAGGTTCGCGGCCTCGACCTGCATCCAGCATTTCGCGAGCGGATGCTGGATGCCCTGGTTCATGCCGATGGGGCGGTCGAACACGATCCGCTCCTTCGCATAGCGCGCCGCGCGCTGGATGGCGTTGCGGGCGATGCCCACCGCTTCGGCCGCCAGCAGCACGCGCTCGGGATTGAGGCCCTTGAGCAGGATCTTGAAGCCCTGCCCTTCCTCGCCGATCCGGTCCTCCTCGGGAATGAACAGGTCGGTGATGAACAGCATGTTGGACCCGACGGCATGGCGGCCCATCTTGGGGATGAGCTGATGCTCGATATGCTCGCGATCGACCCTGGTGTAGAACAGCGACAGGCCGTGGCTCTTGTTCTTCACATCCTCCAGCGCCGTCGTGCGCGCGATGAGGAGCATATAGTCGGCGACATGCGCGTTGGTGATCCAGATCTTCTCGCCATTGACGAGATAGCCGCCATCCACCTTCTTCGCGAACGTCTTCAGCTTGGTGGTGTCGAGGCCGGTGTTCGGCTCGGTCACGGCGAAGCACATCTTCTTTTCGCCCGACAGGACAGGCGGGATCATCCGCTGCTTCTGCTCCTCGGTGCCGAACAGTTCGACCGGCTCCAGCCCGAAGACGGGACCGTGGATGGTGGACGCCGCGGTCATGCCGCCGCCCGCTTCCGCCACCGCCTGCATCATGATCGCTGCTTCTGTGATGCCCAGGCCCGCGCCGCCATAGGCTTCGGGCATCGCGACGCCCAGCCAGCCCGCATCCGCCATCGACTTGTAGAAATCGAAGGGAAATTCGGCCTTATGGTCCTGCGCCAGCCAATATTCGTCCGAGAATTGCGAGCAATGCTTCAGCACCGCATCGCGAATATTCTGCTGGTCGTCGGTGAATGCGAAATCCACGATGCTTGCCCTCGCCTGCCCTGTAAAAATCGCGCTTCGCATAGCAGGGGGGATGGATCAGCACAACCGATGCCATGCCGATAATGGTTCAACCGACCGAAATACGGATGGATTTGAGGATGGGGATGGGGTAGCGGAAGGGCCGCTTGTGCATGGAGATGTGATGATGACGACCCCAACCCGGCAGGGACCGCTTTCGGGCATTCGCGTGGTCGACCTGACCAGCATGGTCTTTGGCCCCTATGGCACGCAGATCATGGCGGACATGGGCGCCGACGTCATCAAGATCGAACCGCCGGCAGGCGACAACACCCGCTACATCAATGCCGGGCCGACCCCGGACCTGGGCGGCGTGTTCGTCAACGTCAATCGCGGCAAGCGCAGCGTCGTCCTCGACCTGCGGCAGGAGAAGGACAAGGACGCCCTTCGCGCCCTGATCGCCACCGCCGACGTGTTCATCCATTCCATGCGCGGCAAGGCCATTGCCAAGCTCGGCTTCGACTATGCGGCGGTCTCCGCGATCAAGCCCGACATCGTCTACACCAATTGCTACGGTTATTCGCGGCGCGGCCCGGACGGCGACAAGCCCGCTTATGACGATACGATCCAGGCGGAGGTCGGCCTCCCCCATCTTCAGGAACTGATGACCGGCAAGCCCGATTTCGTGGCGACGATCATCGCGGACAAGGTGGCGGGCCTCACCGGCCTCTACGCCACGATGATGGCCCTGTTCCACCGCGAGCGCACCGGCGAGGGGCAGGAGGTCGAGGTCGGCATGTTCGAGACGATGGCGAGCTTCGTCCTTGCCGAACATGCGTCCGGCAAGCTGTTCGAGCCGCCGCTCGGCCCCGCCCATTATCACCGCGTCGTCGCACGCAACCGCAAGCCGTACAAGACCAAGGACGGCTATGTCGCCGCGCTGGTCTATAACGACAAGCATTGGAACGCCTTCGTCGACTCGGTGAAGCCGGTCTGGGCCACGGAAGAATTCGACAGCCTCGCCAAGCGCGCCAAGCGTATCGACGAGGTGTACGGCCTGCTCGGCACCACCTTCCTAGAAAAGACCACGCAGGAGTGGCTGGACCTGCTCAAGGAACTCCACATCCCGGCCGCGCCGCTGCGCACCACGGACGAGCTGTTCGACAATGAGCATCTGAATGCGGTCGGCTTCTTCGAGACTATCGAGACCGACGAAGGCCCGATCCGCTATCCCGGAGTGCCGACCTGGTTCTCCGCGTCTCCCGGCAAGGTTCAGGGTCCGACGCCGAAACTTGGCCAGCACACGGCCGAAGTGCTGGCGGAACTGGGGATCGTGGCGGAGGGGTAAGCGCCAGCCCGCACCAACGTGGAGGGCAGTAGCCTGGCCAACTCCGTCCCCCGCCCCTACCCATCGTCCCGGCGAGTCGCGTCCGAACCCGCCGGGATGCGCGATTGCCAGCCAGAGTCCGCACTCCTACACCCTGGCATCGCCCAGTGGCGGAGAGGGACCGATATGGACGACATACTGCACCGCCCGCTCTATAATGCGGAGGTTCTGGCCAATGCGCTGAACAATGGCGGCGACCGCCCGCTCCTCCATCTGAAGGATGGGCCGGTGCAGAGCGTCGATGCCGTGCGCGACGCCACGAGCCAGTTCGTGCAAGCCTTCGCGGCGCTGGGCATCGGGCGCGGATCGCGGGTCGCGATGCTCTCCCCCAATCGGCCCGAATGCCTGCATGTGACCCATGCGATCCAGTTGCTCGCAGGCATCTATGTGCCGCTGCACCCGTTGAGCGGTATTGCCGATCACCTCAACTCCATCCGCGACGCGCAAGTGGGCGTGCTGATCTTCGATGCGGAGAAATTTGCCGACCGCGCGGCGGAGGTCGCCGATGCAGTGCCGGGCATCCGGCTGCTCGCCTTCGGCGACAGCCCTCTCGCCGACGACCTCTTCCGCCTCGCCGCCGCGTGCCACCCGCAGCGGCTGGTGCCGCCGGTGGTGGAGGGGAGCGACATCACGCGGCTCGGCTATTCGGGCGGCACGACCGGCAAGCCCAAGGCGATCCCCTCGACCCAGCGCAGCGGCTTTGTCACCGGGCAGATCATGCAGGCGGAATGGGAATGGCCCAGCCCGCCCCGCATCCTGACCTGCGCGCCGCTGACCCATGCCGGCGGCGCGATGTTCATGCCCGCGCTGCTGCGCGGCGGCACGCTGATGGTACAGAATGGTTTCGACCCGGTGAAGGTGCTGGAGACCATCGCTGACCATCGCATCAACTGCATGCTGATGGTTCCCACGATGATGTACGCGCTGCTCGACTGCCCCCAGCTCGACGAGTTCGACCTGTCGTCGCTGGAGACGATCTTCTACGGCGCGTCGGCCATATCGCCCGCCCGACTGCGCGAGGCGATCCGGCGGATCGAGCCGGTCTTCGCGCAATTCTATGGCCAGGCCGAAGCGCCGATGTGCATCACCTATTTTCGCAAGGCCGACCACGACCCGGACGATCTGCGCCGTCTCGCCAGTTGCGGCAAGCCCAGCCCCTGGGTGCGCGTCTGCCTGATGGATGCCGACACCAACCCGGTCCCGGACGGCGAGCCGGGCGAAATCTGCGTACAGGGGCCACTGGTGATGGACGGCTATCGCGACCCCGCGCTGAACGAGGAGGCATTGCGCGGAGGCTGGCTGCATACCGGCGACGTGGCGGTGCGCGATCCGGACGGGTTTTTGCGCATCGTGGACAGGACCAAGGACATGATCGTGTCGGGCGGCTTCAACATCTACCCGCGCGAGATCGAGGACATCATCGCCGAGCATCCCGCCGTGTCGCAGGTCGCCGTGATCGGCGTACCGCACGCAAAATGGGGCGAGGCGGTGAAGGCGGTGGTGGTGCTGAAACCCGGCGCGACGTTGAGCGAGGAGGAACTGTGCGAGCCGGTGGCGGTGCGTAAGGGATCGTTCCAGGCGCCTAAATCGGTGGAGTTCGTGGACAGCATTCCGCAGACCGCGGTGGGCAAGCCGGACAAGAAGGCATTGCGGGCGGTGTATGCGGGCGGTGTTCTGTAAAATCCTCCCCCATCTGGGGAGGGGGACCGCTCGCGTAGCGAGTGGTGGAGGGGTTACACCCTCTCGATAGGGCGGACACCCCTCCACCAGCTTCGCTGTTCCCCCTCCCCTCACAGAGGATCGTTGAATAAGTCATTCCCGCGAAGGCGGGAATCCAGAGTCGCAAGCGCAGTTTTGCTGGGCTCT
>JBEVNC010000012.1:0-8737 GCA_040508315.1 Sphingobium sp. | reverse complement strand
CTGAATTCGGCCACCCCCGCTTTTCCGGACGGTCTCGCCAATTCGAGCGGAAAGGTCGGCCGTTATCTGATGTTCAATAAGGGCGGCGGCGCGGCGGCCCGGTTCGAGCATCCGCTCAACGAGTATAAGGGCGCCAACGTCACGCGCATCCTGCACGATTTCTACGATAGCGACCCCAAGCGCGGCTTCTACGGCGGTGGCGGCTTCGATGCGCGCTCCGGCGGGCCGCTGACCTGGGGCCAGAACGTGCCCGAGGGGACGCCGACATGGGGGCCGGAATTCAAGCAGTATCTCGAATCCTACACCTACTGGATGAACTGCTCGGGCCATGGCACCTCGCTGGCGCAGGAGACCAACCGCGTCGATATCGATCCCGAACTGAAAGACGCGTGGGGCGTGCCGGCCATCCGCGTCACGTACAAGGATCATCCGGACGACGTGAAGCATGCGAAATGGCAGGTCGAGCGCGCCGTCGAGATCATGGACGCGGCCGGTGCCAAGCAGATCGTCCCCGGCGAGATCGGCGCGGCCAATGGCGGCGTCCATCTGCTCGGCACCTGCCGCATGGGCAATGACCCGGCGACGTCGGTGATCGACAAATATCACCGCACGCACGACGTGCGAAACCTCTTCCTGTGCGACGGTTCGAGCATGGTCACGTCCGGCCGTGGCCAGCCGACGCAGACCATCGAGGCCCTGGCTTTCCGTGCTGGCGAACATATCGCCAGATTTGCCCGCGCCAATGAAATCTGAGACGGACTGAACGGCCCGATCCTGTGGCGGCGCGACAGTCGCCGCAGGATTGCGCGGTCGACGGTCAATCGGACGCGTTACCTCGCGATCAGGACAATTCGTCCTGGCCGTCCGACAACCGGTGCGCAGAACCTTGCCCGCCTCGTCGCGCTTATCCTCGACAGCTGCGACGCTTGCCAGTCACCATCCGTTACGCCTTCGCCGACAAGGCGCTCAGTTCCTCCAGATCCAGATCGCGCTCCAGTTCCTGCAGTGTCTCCTCATCGATCTCGCCCATGCGGTGGAGGCGAAGGAGTTCGGCGCGGCCGACGGCTACGGCTTCCAGCACGAGATCGAAATGGGCGTGGAGCCGGTCGGCATAGTGCGCTTCCTGCCCGGCATAGTCGTTCGCGATCCGGGCGCGCACCTGATAACGCTCGCGCAGTTGCGGATGGATGAGCGTGCCATCCTCGTCATAGGCAAGCCGCTCGACCCGTTTGGCCTGCACGCGGGCCATGGCGGCCTCCGCCTCGCTCATGCTCATGCGGGGGCGTTCGTGATCCGGTTCGCTGAGCCTTGCCCAGTTGATGAGCGGGCCGAGCGTCGTGCCCTGGATGAGGACGGTGCCGAGGATGACCCCGAAGGCCGTCACCAGCATGAAATCGCGGCCGGGGAAATCGGCGGGCACGGACAGGGCCACGGCCAGCGTCACCACGCCGCGCATCCCCGCCCAGCTCAATATCGTGGCCGACCGCGCACCTATGGGCGTGTAGCGGCGCACGCCCATTGTCCGGACGACGCGGATGATCGCGTCGGAGCCGAACACCCATAGGAAACGGGCCGCGGTGAGGGCGAGCAGGATGACGAGGACCGGCACCGCCATATTGCCGAGCACCACGCCGAAGCCGCCGACGCGGTCCACCACGCCGCGCAGCGACGATCCGATGAGCATGAAGACGGTCGCCTCCATCAGGAAAATCATCACCGCCCAGAATGCGGTGCCGCGCATCCGCACACGGGCGGTGAAGACGACATGCTGATACCATCCGCAGATGAGGCCGGTCGTTACCGTCGCGATGACGCCCGACACATGGACCATCTCGGCGAGCAGATAGGCCGTCCATGGCGCGAGCACGGAAGAGGCGATCATCAGATATTCGTCGCCTAGGCGCGGCGACAGCTTCACCCAGGCCGCGCCGATGGCCGCGCCCACCAGCATGCCGCCGATGGCGAGGATGAAGAAACTTTCCAGTGCAGCCACGGTGCTGAACGCGCCGGTGACGCCGGCCGCTATGGCAAAGCGAAAGAGGACGAGACCGCTGGCATCGTTGAGCAGGCTTTCCCCCTCCAGCAGGATGGACAGGCGGCGAGGCAGGGTCACGCGTTGCAACACGGCGCGGGCGGAGATCGCGTCGGGCGGCGAGACGATGGCGCCAAGTGCGGCGCAGGCGGCCCAGGGGAGCGAGGGCATCAGCCAGTGGACGGTGACGGCGACGATCGCCGTGGTGAAGATCACCGCGCCCACGGCCAGCGACAATATGCCGATCATGTGCCGGTGGAGGTGGCGCAGCGCGATAAACCACGCGCCGTCCATCAGGAGCGGCGGCAGGAAGATGACGATCACCAGTTCGGGATCGAGCGAAATGACCGGCAGGCCCGGAATGAAGGCGAGTAGCGCGCCGCCCATCAGCAATGCCACGGCAGGCGGCAGGCCCAGTTTGTGCGCGACATAGTGCAACGCGATGATCGCCAGCAGCATCGCCACCAGCAGTTCGAATATTTGCATGGCGTGCATGGAATGGACCCGGATATGATTGTCGGAATGACCCTAGCGCCTGGCGGGATCGTGTCCAGTCGGTCGGGGTGGGCAGCTGCGTTGGGCGATGCCAAGGCGTTGACAGCAGAAGCGAGCACCCGATAACGGGGCCATGCGCTTTCCCATGCATAGGATGCTCCGCCTCGGTTGCGGCATCGCCGCCTTCCTCACCGCCGCGCCGTCGCTGGCCGCCGATCCCGCACCTTTCGAGCTGACTGGCCCGTCACTGCGTATCAGCGTGACACGCGGCGAGCAAAGCCTGCCCATCGCGCAGGTCCCCAGCCTGTCCGAAGGCGACAAGATAATGATCGCGGCGGACCTTCCCGCCGATCAGGGCGTACGCTTCATCCTGGTATCGGCCTTCATGCGCGGCGCGACGAACCCGCCCCCCAAGGACTGGATCGATTTCGCCGAAACCTGGCGCAAGAAGGACAAGGACAGGACGCTGACCCTGACCGTGCCCAAGGGGGCGCGTCAGATGGCCCTTTTCCTGGTGCCCGACACAGGCGGAGCGGAAGGAACGCTGAGCGACGCCGTGCGCGGCAAGCCGGGCGAGTTCGTCAAGGCGACCCAATATCTCAATCAGGCGTCGCTGGACCGCTCCCGCCTGGAGGCGTTCATGGCCGCCATTCGCGCGCAGGAGAACAGCCATCCCGAATATCTCCGCCGCGTCGCTCCCACGCTGGCGCGCAGCCTTTCCGTCAAGCTGAACGAGGATTGCCTGTCCAAGGTGATCGAGATGCAGGCGACGTGCCTGCTGGAAAATCGCGAATCTCTGGCGATGGCGGATGTTCACACCAGTTCGATGGCCGAAACCCTGACCGGTGCGCCGACCAGCCTCGCCCTGCAACTCAGCGCCACGCGGGAGGGCGGCGGCGGCTTCTACAGCCCGTATATCGCCGTGGTGCGCGACATCGCGAACATATTCGGCGCGTTCGCCAACCCGGAGTTCGACTATCTCCCGGCCCTTGGCATCCATAAGGGGCCAGCCACGACCCTGCTGCTCAACGCCGCGCCATCTTTTCAGAAGCCCAAATCCGTGCTGGTCGTCGCCCTGCCCACTATCGAGGCGGACAACCCGCCCCGACTGCGCGGTGGCACTGGCGGGCCGGTCTGCGCCGCCACGCCGGGCGCGGTTCTGCTGCCCGTGGAAGGCGCGCCCCTGATCTATTCCACAGCCTATGCACGCGCGATGCAACTCAGCCTGAAATCCGCATCGGGCGAGACGGTCGAACTTCCGCTCGAAGCACGCGCCGACCTTGGCGGCTATGTGCTGGCGGGCGGCGGACTCCCCGCGGCTTTCCAGGGGACCCAGCGCGGGCATCTCCACGGGCATTGGGGTTTCGACCGGTTCGACGGCCCCGACTTCCTCCTTCAGATGCCCGACGACAAGGGTTGGACGCTCGAGGGGGAACCGCCTGCGCTGGTCGTGGGCCGCAGCAATGACCTGCTGCTGAAGGGCAGCGCGCCAGCATGCGTCGAAAGCGTGATCCTGCGTCAGGGCGATGCCCCGCCCGAGGCGGTCGAGTGGAAGGTGCATGGCCAGGACCAGCTCATGGTCTCCCTGCCCCTCGCCGACCGCAAGCCCGGCCCGCTCAGCGTCGAGGTGAAGTATCGCGGCGTCGCGCAACCGTCGGCCATCTCCCTTCGCAGCCGGGCACAGGCGAGCCGACTGGATGAATTGACGCTGCATGCAGGCGACAAGGCAGCTATGCTGTCCGGCCAACGTCTGGATCAGGTGGAGACGGTGGCGGTCGAAGGCCTTTCGCTCAAACCCGACGGCCTGACCCGCGACGGATCGGTGGATCGGCTCAAACTGGTGGCGGAGGGAGATGCGGTCGCGCCTGAGCAGGGGCGCGCCGTTACGGCCCGCGTAAAGCTGCGCGACGGACGCACGCTGACCATTTCAGGGACGGTGAGCCCACCCCGGCCGCAGATCGCGCTCCTCAGCAAGAGCGTCTCGCCCGGCGTACCGCCCACAGGTGCCATGGCGCTGGGGCTGAGCGGCGATACGCTGTTGCCGGATAATGGCCGACTGGTCTTCTCGGTTCGCGCAGGCCCCGGCACGACATTAGCGGCGAGCGACGTCATCGAGATCGCGCCAGCGGATGAAGCCGCCGCTATCCGCCTGACCGTCGCCAACGGCCTGCGGCTGGAGAGCCCGCAGGTGATGGTCGCGACACTGGAGCCCAAGGCGATGGCCCCTTCCCTGTTCGGCCCACTCCGCTTCCGCCTGATCCGCGAAGCCGAAGCCAGCGATTGGCAGCCACTGGTGACGCTGGCGCGCCTGCCGCAGATCGAAGGGGTCGAGTGCAAGGGGCAGGACAAGGCCTGCACCATCCGGGGGCGCGACCTTTTCCTGATCGAAGCGATCGGCGTCACGGCGAAGCTCGACCGGGCGGTGCAGGTGGCAAATGGCTATACAGGTTCGGTGCTCAAGGCGCCTGCGCCAGTGGGCGGCAGGCTCTACATCGGATTGCGCGATGCCCCCGACGGCATCGTGACGTTGAGAACAACGGGAGCGGGATCGTAATGGCCGGCGGGATCGCTGGATTGCGGTAAATTCGGGTCGATGCCGCCGCCCGACCTCGCAATCGCGGGAATGACCCCGCGGTTCTATTTCCGATCGCTAGCTGGTAGTGGCATGGGCGTATCCATGTTCTGGAGGATTATCTGAGGATCGCGGTGGTAGATGAAAGCGCGGCGCGCGCTGCCGTGATCGAGGAAGGACTGCGCGAGGCGGGATTTTCCGACATCACGATATTGGTCGAGCGGACCGGCCTCGCGCGCGAGTTGCATGATCTGTCTCCCGATGTCGTCCTGATGAACCTCGAAAATCCGGGGCGCGATGTGCTGGAGGAAAGCTTCGCCATTTCCCGCGCACTGGCCCGTCCCATCGCCATGTTCGTAGACCAGTCCGATGAGCGTTCCATCGCCGACGCCGTGGACGCCGGTATCTCCGCCTATATCGTGGACGGCATGCGCAAGGAGCGGATCAAGCCGATCCTAGAACTGGCCGTGCGGCGGTTCAACGCCTTTGCGCGGCTGCAATCCGAATTGAACGAGGCTAAATCGGCACTGGCCGAACGCCGGGCGGTCGACCGCGCCAAGGCGCTGCTGATGAAACGCCGACGCATCGACGAGCCGGCCGCCTATGCTCTGCTGCGCAAGCAGGCGATGGATACGGGCCGCCGGCTGGTGGATGTGGCGGATGCCCTCATCACCGCCGAAGCCTTGTTGGGAGGGGAAGGATGAGCCTGTTCCGGATCGGGTTCCTGCCGCTGGCCGATGCCGCCCTGCCCATCGTGGCGCATGAGTTCGGCCTCGCAAAGGCGCAGGGCGTCGCCATCGAGCTTCACCGCGACCGGACCTGGGCCGCGGCGCGCGACCGGCTGAGCTATGGGCAATCGGACGCGGCGCATATGCTGGCGCCGCTCGCCATCGCGACGTCGCTCGGGCTTGATCGTCCGGCGGTTCCGCTTGCGGCGCCGTTCATGCTTGGCCTCAACGGCAATACGGTCACGGTGTCCATCGCCGTGGCCGAGGTGCTGGGCGTTGGGTCGGGGATAGAGGATAGCGGGCGGAGGCTTGCCGCTTTGGCGAGGGAACGCGCGGCGGCGGGCGCTAAATTGCGGCTGGCCGTGGTGCATCGCTATTCGAGCCATAATTATATGCTGCGCTACTGGCTCGCCGCCTGTGGCTGCAATCCCGACGAGGACGTCGACATCGTCGTCGTGCCGCCGCCTAAGATCGCCGAAGCCTTTGCGCTGGGCGAGATCGACGGGTCGTGCGTCGGCGAGCCGTGGAACAGCGTCGCGGTCGACCGGGGCGACGGCGTCATACTGGCGTCTACCAGCATGATCTGGAACCGGGGCGTCGAGAAGCTGCTGGCGTTCCGAACCACCGTCCTGGACGAGCGCCGGGACGAGGTGGAGGCGTTGATCCGGGCGCTGCACGCGGCCGGCGAACTGATCAAGGGCAAGGATCGGCAGGCGGAGGTCGCGACCCTGCTGGCGCGCGAGGATTATATAGGCCTGCCCGCGGAGATGATCGGCCGCGCCTTGTCGGGCCGGCTCCTGCCGCGCCGTGACGGCCCGATCCTCCACATACCCGATTTCCTCGTCCTGCACCGCGAAGCCGCAAACTTCCCATGGCGCAGCCAAGCGATGTGGCTCTATTCACAAATGGTCCGCTGGGGTCATGCGCCGCTCGACATGAAGGGGTTCGAGGATGCAGCGGCCGTCTTCCGACCCGATGTCTATCGCTCTGCGCTCACCGGGACAGGCGCGATCCTGCCCAATGCCAGCGCAAAGGTGGAGGGCGCCATCGGCACGTCGCTCGGCGTCGGATCGGTCAGCGGGCGCCTCATCATGGGGCCGGATCGTTTCTTCGACGGTCGAACCTTCGATCCCGACCATGCGATGGACTATGCAAGGTCGTTCGGCGAAGGCTGAACGGTTGCAAATGTTGCATCGCATCAAAAGGCGCTTGTCACGCCTTCGAATCAATGTCAGTTTCATGACTATCGGAGCAAGGACGTTCCGATCTCCATAATCGATATGGCTCAAGGAAGAGCCCCGTCGTAGCCGATGCCCTCTGCCGGGGTATCTGGCACAGGCAAAGACGCCGCCCGAACCGATCCCAAAAGGATCGCGCTTCGTGCGGCTTTTTTTCGTGCTCGAAAGGATCGCCGTCGTGAAGAAGGGTCATGTCAGCAACGCTATCGAAGGACGCGCAGCCGCGCTCCGCTCGATGGCGTGCCGCCTGCCCGTCCGACCGGCGCGGCCCCGCTGCGACCGGCCCTGCCGACCTTCTTCCCCCTGCGCACTGCGTATGAAGGCCCGGCCCGCTCTTCCCCGTCCATGCTCCTGCCAACCGCTTCGGCGCATCACCCATGGGGGTTTTCATGCATAAGGGTTTCTGGAATGCGGGCCATCGCCCGACATTGTTCGCTGCCTTCCTCTATTTCGACCTCGCCTTCATGGTGTGGGTGCTGCTCGGGCCGCTGGCGCCGAATATCGCCGCCGATCTGGGCCTCAATCCCGCGCAAAAGGGCTTCATGGTCGCTGTGCCGACGCTCGCGGGCGCGGTGCTGCGCCTCGTCAACGGCCTGCTGGTCGACCGGATCGGTCCCAAGCTGACCGGCGCCATCGGGCAGGTCATCGTCATGGGCGGGTTGCTGGTGGCATGGAGCGCTGGCGTCCACAGCTTCGCCGCGACCATCGCGCTGGGCGTCATTCTGGGCTTTGCGGGGGCGAGCTTCGCTGTCGCCCTCCCCCTCGCCAGCCGCTGGTATCCCGCCGAATATCAGGGCACGGCGCTGGGCATTGCGGGCATGGGCAATTCGGGGACGGTCCTGGCCTCGCTCTTCGCACCGCTGCTGGCCAAGGCATTCGGCTGGAACGCTGTGCTGGGCCTTGCGGTCATCCCGCTAGCCATCGTCTTCGTCATCTACATGGTGCTGGCCAAGGACGCGCCCAATCCGCCCGCGCCCAAGAGCTTCACCAACTATCTGTCGGTGCTCAAGAAAGCCGACGCCTGGTGGTTCATGCTGTTCTACAGTGTCACCTTCGGCGGCTTCGTGGGCCTCGCCAACTCCCTGTCCATCTATTTCACCGACCAGTTCGGCCTGACCCCGGTCATGGCGGGCTATTGCACCGCAGCCTGCGTGTTCGCCGGATCGCTGGTGCGGCCGATGGGCGGCGCGCTGGCCGACCGGATCGGTGGGACCAAGGCGCTGATGGGCGTGTACCTCTTCGCCGCTGCAGTCCTGATCGCGATCAGCACAGGTCCGACCACCGTCACGCTGGCGCTAGGCCTCTTCGTCCTCGCCATGCTGGCCCTCGGATGCGGCAATGGTGCGGTGTTTCAGCTGGTGCCGCAGCGGTTCAAGGAAGAGATGGGCGTGATGACCGGCCTCGTCGGCTTTGCGGGCGGTGTGGGCGGCTTCTACCTCGCCTCCTCGCTCGGCCTGGCCAAGCAGTGGACGGGCAGCCCGCAATTTGGCTTCCTGATCTTCGCCGGCCTCTCGCTCATCGCCTTCTTCTCGATCGCTTTGGTCAAGGGCCGCTGGCGCGCGACCTGGTCGACCGCCCTCGAAGGGGCGCGGATCTGATGCGCGCACCGCTCATCCTTCTGGCAACCGGGGCGGCCCTTGCCGCTGCCCCGGCCAGCGCCCAGACGATCACC
>JBEVNC010000239.1:0-9940 GCA_040508315.1 Sphingobium sp. | reverse complement strand
CCCGCCCATCACAAGCGCCAGCGTCAGCCAGCGCCTGCGAAGCACATCTCGAATTCGTGTTACAATGTCAGAAAACTGACCGTCTTCGACTTCAACGTCGTGCGATACCTGCATAGCGCTCTGCTTGTCCGTCTGTTATAGGTTCCAAAGTCGTTTAACGTCTGAACACAACGCTCAACTCCGCACGAAACTCGTTGAAGCTGCCATTGGCCGACGCATCATTTGTCCTTCGTTGGAACTGTAGCAGGCCCTTGAATGCGAGTTCCCGTCTCGCAAAATAGGTCGCAGATCCCCCCAACCGATAGAAATTCGCTTTCCGCGTCGGCTCGCTGTAGATTTGCCGGCGATATTCGCCTGACGCGCCTAGCAGCAGATTGACCAGCAATTCATGATCGACCGTCAGCTTGAATGCGTTATCGAAGAATGCCCCACTGTTACCCGAGATGGCGGTATCCTGCAAGGTACGGCTCACCCCGATGCCCACGGTCGTGAGCTCGGTCGGGAAGAACTCGATAAGCGCTTCAGCCGAAAGGCCGTCCGCGTCCTTGTAGATGACCGAGTCATAATCGCGGTTGATATAGCCGACGCCGATCTTGCCGCGCATGAAGCCGGCCAGATCGAAGTTCACGCCGCCGATGATACGATACCCCTCGGAGTCGCGGTTCGGGCGACCGAAGTTGAGCGTGCTATAATCGATCTTCGATAGGCCGACCTGACCATAGAAGGAGAGGCTGGGCGACAGCGCATATTGCGCCTCGCCCGTCACACGCCACATGATCTGATCGCGATACTCCTGGTTCAGGACGCTGCCGTCACTATAGCGGACGTCATCGAAGCTGAACGAGGTCCGGTCGAGCGCCAGCGTGCCCTGAAACTGGCCGGCACGATAGCGGCCACGCGCGGCCAGATAGCCGCGCTTGTAGGTCGACAGGACCGAGGTGACGGCATCGACGGCGCCGGTATCCGGCGTTTCGTAGATGCGCGCATATTGGCCTTCACCGGTCAGTGCAAAGGCGCTGCCAATGTCCTTGCGACCCAGAAGGCGCAGCTGGTAGGCGTTCTGATTGCGGCGGGTATATTTGAAATACCGGCCAAGCATCGCGGTGGCGCTGGCGCGGATCTCGTCCTGCGGAAGATCGCTCTGCAGGGTGATGGTCGGTGCGACGTAGGAAAAACCGTCGGTCCGCCCTCCTGCATTCTGCAGGAAGACGTTGTCGGTGACGCCAGCGCCCACCTGCACCTGCGGGCGCACGATGATGCTGCCGGACTGAAAGCCGAGCGGATCGAAATCCGGTCGCGCACGTTCAGTCACCGATACGTTACGGTCCCTGTTGAAACTGTCAGGTATCGCCGTCTCGACCAACACGGAGTTGGCTTGGGCGTATGCCTGCTGTGAGAAGCCGACAGACGCCACTGCGAGAACGATCAACCTGGAACTGTGAATAGTCATCACATTGCCCCTTTTATCTAATCGGCCAAATGGCCGCTGCTTTTGTTGCTTGATTTTTTACTGTGCAATTGCAGCGTTTGGTCACTGATAATTGGAGCCCCCTCCAGGAGGTGCGCCCGGCGCGCCGAACGCGCCAAAGCCGCCATTGCCAGCACCGAACGATCCGGTGCCGCGACGCTTCTTGCCGAGCAGCGCACGGCGTGCGTTCATGACAGCTTCCTGAACCGTCGCGGAGGCACCTGCCGCCACCTGATCCAGCGCGCTCGATATCGTGGTGTCGGAATAATCGCCCTGATTGACGATGTAGACGATCACTGCCTCGAGATCCTGCGCGGATGCCGTTGCCGGCTGCCGTGAGATTTCAAGTTTGATCGCCATCGCCAGACGAGATGCGATATCGGTCTCGGTCAATGCCGATTGGCCCGAACCGGAATCCGCCTGAGCGAAATACGCGGATCGGGAAAGCGCGGGAGCCGCGCAGATCGTTGCAAGGGTGGCCCCACCAAGCAACAGGAAGCGGATGGAAGTCAACATTACCGTGGTCCTGTCCTAAATTGGGGGCCGCTCACAATGAAGGCGCGGTCCCCAAGGTTAAAAATAGCGTTCGCCGACCCGTATTGTATCACCCGGCAAGACACGCAGGTCGGGTGTGAGGCTGTATGCCTCTTCTGCATTGTTGCCCGCGCGTCTGATGTAGACGACCGACTTTTGCGCACGTGGCGAAAACCCTTGTGCGAGCGCGATGGCGTTGAGAGCCGTCATGCTGGTCGCATAGGGAAACTGGCCCGGAGACCTGACTTCGCCGAGGACGAAGAACGGGCGATAGGTCGAGATCTCAAGACTGATCTTGGGATCGCGAAGATAACCGCTGGCGAGCATGGTCTGGACCATAGCCGTGACCTCGTTCGCCGTTTTTCCGTTCACCGTGATCTCGCCGATCAGCGGGAGTGAGATGATGCCGTCCGATGACACCGTGTAATCACCGGACAACGTTGGTTCCTTGAACACGATCAGTTTGATCCTGTCCCCCGGTCCCATGCGATATTGTTCGACGCCTTCCGCCTGCGGCGTGTAGCGCTCTCCTGAGCTTATTAACGTCGACGGGGTCCCCGCGCATGCCGAAAGGGCAATCAGCCAGAACGCCGTCAATCCGCGCAACCGCATTATAGAACCTCCGAAGGGGTATTGGACTTTGTAGCTATCGCCGGGATCATGTTGCGGTTCAACAAAAATCATCCACAATCGTCCAACTACCCCTCGATAACCGATATTTTTTACGCTTTTAGCCCATCACGCAGTTGCAGCATTGTGATGCGCAGCACATATATCCAAAACCCCTTCGCCCAAGGTGACCATGCGGGACGACAGCGAGCACGGCTTTCGGTCGATTGACGTTCTCGATAGCGCCGCTTGCTGCTATAGAGAACGGGCGAAATATGGTTTAGGTTCCGTAATGATTGAACTTTTTTGGCGGAACCGGTTTATTGGGCAAGTCGAAAGCCCGGCAGGCAAGTCGAGAGGTTGGATAGCGTGGCTTTTGGTCTATTAAAACGTAGCGGAAAGGGGCAGCCCAAGACCGGACGTGGCGCGCGCATCTATGCAATTGGCGATATTCATGGCCGTTTCGACCTGTTTCGTCAGGCTCTTGCCAAAATCGAGGAGCATCACTCTACATTACCGGTGCCGCAGACCCTTCATGTCGTACTTCTTGGCGATCTGGTCGATCGTGGGCCGGAGTCGTCGCGGGTGGTGGAGTTTGCCCATCGTCTCCAGACCAGCACCGGCAGCATGATCTGCCTCAAGGGCAACCATGAGGAGATGATGGTGCGCGCTATCGATGGCGAGCCGGGTCTGATGCGGGCATGGGTGAAGGCGGGCGGCGCGGCAACATTGCGCAGCTACGGCGTCGATGTGCCGGAAAGCGAACTGGACGCAGGCGCGGCGACAGCTGAACTGAAGCGCCGCGTTGCGCCCGAGGTGGTGGAATGGATGCGGACATTGCCGCTGACGGCGCAGTCGGGCGACTATCTCTTCTGCCATGCGGGCGTGCGGCCGGGTGTCCCGATCAAGCGCCAGTCGCGCGACGACCTCCTGTGGATTCGCGAGGAGTTTCTGGGCAGCACGGTCGATCATGGCGCGATGATTGTCCATGGCCATAGCGTTGCGGCCGAACTGGAAATGAAGCCGAATCGTATCGGGATCGATACGGGCGCCTATCGCTCGGGCATATTGTCGGTCCTGTTCCTGGAGGGCGAGAAACGCGACGTGATCTCGATCCGGGAGAGCGAGCTCGACCCGATCGAGCCGGACCTCGATCCTGCGCCGCGTTCGGCGGGTATGGGCTACCGGCCCGGCTCCGGCGCCGATGCCGGTTCGTCGCGGCTGGGACTTGGCTGATGGCGCTGTCCATATTGTCCACGCTGCTGCTGGCAGCCGCGGTTCCGGCTGCGCCCGCACCGGCGACGCCCGCGAAGCCTTCGGCAGTGACCGAGCCCGTGCAACCGGATGCGCGGAACATCGGTTATCTGACCGCGACGCAGCTCGGCGCGCGCTGCACCGACGGATCGACCGCAGGAACATCCTACTGCTTCGCGTTCATCGTCGGCGTGCATGACACCATGCAGGCCTATGAGCGCTGGCTGGCGCAAAAGGAATTCTGCCCCGAACAGGGCACTGCGCAATCGGACCTGAGGCGGAATTTCCTGGCGTATCTCAATGCCTATCCGAAGAACGGGCAGGGGCAGGCCGCGTCGGTCGTGGTGGTGGCTTTAAAGACGAGCTACCCGTGTAAGCCGAACTGACCGCTGACCCGGCCCATATTGCCGGGCGCACGAAAGGACGGAAACGTTGGACATCGACCCTATCAAGACGGAAAGCGACGGGAGCGTCGGCCGATCGCGGCCGAACGTCGTCGTGCTTTGCGTACTTGCGGGCGCGCTGCTGGTCCTGATCGCGACGCTGGCGGGCGTCGGCGTCGTCATCTACCGCGACGGTCAGCCACGGGGCGCGGACTATGTCGAGAACGGCAAGGCCAAGGGTTCCGCGCGATCGCAGGTGCTGGCGAAGGTCGTCAACGACTGGACCGTCACCGACCCCAAGGCGCTCAAGAAGGTCTCGCCAGAGGATGCGCTGCGTTTGAACAGCGAAGTGCCGGTCTCGTCCGCCGCCAATCCGGCAGCCATGTCGATGGTGCTGCCCATGTCGAACGCGCCCAATCTCGCTGCCGGCCTCGAATGCCTGACGACTGCCATTTATTATGAGGCGGCGGCCGAGCCGCTGGACGGGCAGCGCGCGGTGGCGCAGGTCATCCTCAACCGCGTGCGCCATCCCGCCTATCCGCAATCCATCTGCGGCGTCGTCTATCAGGGGATCGACAAAGGGGTGAGCTGTCAGTTCACCTTCGCTTGCGATGGCGCCCTGGCGCGCAGGCCGATTCCCGCTCTGTGGCGGCGTGCGCGCGATGTCGCGATCGCGGCATTGTCCGGTTCCGTCTATGCGCCGGTCGGCTGGTCCACCCATTATCATGCCGATTATGTGTTTCCCTATTGGGCGCCGACGCTGGTGAAGGCCGACGTGATCGGCAGGCACATCTTCTATCGCATGCCGGGCGGTCTTGGCCGTCAGGGCGCGTTCCGCGGCCAATATGCGGCTGTCGAGACGAATGGCCTGCGTCATGCGCAGGAAGTGGAGCGGGTGCTCCTGTCCGACATGTCGCGCGGCCTGCTGCCGGAACTGGGTGGCGGGGCGACCGTGTCCGCCCAGGCACGCGGCGTGCTGATGCCGTCGGGCGCCCTCGCCAACGGCGCGGCGGACGCGGCCGCCGCGCCTGCTCCCGCCGTCGCGGCGCCGTCGCGCTACGTGCTGGGCAGCGACGGGGACAGCCTGCAATAGCAGTATGGACGCCCGGCGGGGATAAATGGGCGGTGATGGCTTCTCGCGGGTGCAAAAAATTGCTACCTTCCGGCCGCGTCGAAGGACAAATTCCTGACCGGGCGATTTTCAGCGTTCGGTTTCGAGCATGGAGTCTCTTATGAATGCTATGGGTGCCAGCCAGCTCGCTACGGACTATTCCGGGCTTGCAGAGGACTTCCATCTGTCGGCCGAGGAACTCGAGTTCTTCAACACCAACGGCTATATCGGGCCGTTCAAATGCTTCGATGAGGATCTGGGCGAGCCCTATAGCGAACTGATGCTCGGCAAGAAGCGGTATTTCCCGCTTCTCGACGACATGTTCCAGAAGACCAACAAGGGCAAGATCGGCAAGATCAAGGGCAAGTTGAAGGGCAAGGCCGAACAGGTCCGCGACACAGCCTATGGCAAGATGCAGACGCTGTCGGGAGAAAAAGGCCCGCTCGGCAAGCCGCGCCATTGGTACAAGAGCACGCATTTCCTGATCCCTGAGGTCGGCAAGCTCGGTAAATTGCCCCAGATCGTCGATCGCATGCAGAGCATTCTGGGCAACGACCTGTTGCTCTGGAGCTGCCAGATCATGAACAAGAAGGCCCAGTCGCATCGCTGGCACGAGGATGTCGAGCATGTCGAGTGGACCGGCGCCACCGTGTGGATGGGCATCGACAATGTCGGGCCTGGCAATACGATGAAGGTCATTCCGGGGTCTCACCTGTACGGCATCTCGCCGCAGGAACTCGCCGTGAAGGATGGCGCGGACCTCAGCAGCGACGAATCGATCCTTGCTGCACTGCGAAAGACGCGGCCTGAGGCGGAGATCGTGACCATCGAAATGAAGCCCGGCTGGGCGTTCATTTTCGCGGGTCGTGCATGGCATGCCTCGCACGACGTAACTGACAAGGTGCGCAGCGCGGTCATCTTCCAATATTGCGCGCCGTCGGAGCGGGTGCGCATCCCGATGACCTACGAGCCGCCGCACGTCACCTTCCACCCCGCGCAGCCCTGGGTCATGCGCGTGGCGGGCGAGGACAAGTTCGGCGTGAACCATGTGATGGAAGCGCCGCCGCTCACCACCGACCGGCTGGCCGGGCAGGCGGGCGTCGTGACGGGCGGCAGCCGGGGCGTTGGTCTCGCCATCGCTGCCCGCCTCGCCTCGCACGGTGCCAAGGTCGGCCTGTTCGCGCGCGACGAGAAGCGGCTCAAGACTGCGAAGAAACTGCTCGAATATCTTTACGATGCTGACGTCGCGATCCACGCAGGCGATCTTGCCGATGCGGAAACGGTCGAAACCGGGCTCAAGAGCATCGAGTCCCAGATCGGGCCGCTCGACATACTCGTCAACAATGCCGGGCTGTTCCGCAATCTCGGGCCGTTCTGGGACTTCGACGTGCCGACCTGGGTTGCAGAAATGTCCACCAACCTGGTCGCACCGTATCTGACGGCGCGTTACGCGGCCAAGGGCATGGTCGCGCGAGGCAAGGGCACGATCATCAACTTTGCGGGCGGCGGTGCGGGTCAGGCGATCCCTTACGGATCGTCCTATTCGGTCGGCAAGGCCGGGTCCGCGCGTCTCAGCGAATGCATGGCCGAGGACTGCAAGGGCACGGGCGTGCGCGTGTACGGCATGGACCCCGGCTTTGTGCGGACCAACATGACGGCGGGCAATGCGGTCAGCGAGAGTGCGCTGAAATGGCGTCCGCACATCAAGAACATGCTGGACAGCAATACCGACCAGTCACCCGATCATGCGGCCAATCTGTGCGTACGCCTGATCACCGACGACAGCTTCCAGGAACAGGGCCGCATCGGGCTCGCCGGTCCGAAGAAGCAGGCCTATAAGCTGCGCTATACCGAGGATGATGTGAAATTCCTGGTGAAGTCACTGATCAAGAAGACGGTGCTGAAGCGCTGATCTGCGATTGATGCGGATTGTAAAAAGGCGGGCGGCTCTGACAAAGGGCCGCCCGTTTTTATCTGTGACCTGGGTTGAAGGGATATTCGGGCGCATGCGCTAGTCCACCTCCTGATCCGGCTGAACATGGGTATTGGCAGCCTGCCCGAAACAGTCAGGATCGCGCCTGAACACACTCCCAGTCATCCCAACCGAAAGGATGATGGCGCCCGCTTCCCCGCCGCACTACAAAAGCCGCCATGCCGACCCTCGACCTCGCCATCGACGCCCTGCTCTCCGGATCGCCGCGCTCCATCGCCGATGGGGTGGTGAGTGCGATCGGCAAATATCCCGTTGCTGGGCCGGTGCGGATCGGATGGTTGGGGCTGGAGGGGGATCATATCGCCGATCCCATCCATCATGGCGGGCATGACAAGGCGATCCATCTCTACCCGCAGGACCATTATGGCTGGTGGCGCGCGCGCATCGGCGAGCATCCGTTGCTCGCCACGCCCGGCGCGTTCGGCGAGAATGTCGCGGTGGCCGGCGCGGTCGATGGCGATTTCTGCCTTGGCGACCGCTTCACGCTGGGCAGCGCCACCGTCGAGGTGAGCCATGGGCGGCAGCCCTGCGCCAAGCTCAACCATCGCTTCGGCCAGAAGGATATATTGGCGAGCGTGGTGAAGTCGGGCCGGGCGGGCTTTTACCTGCGCGTGATCCGCCAGGGGGAGGCGCAGGCGGGCGACCGCATGGTGCTGACCGAGCGGCCCCTGCCCGAATGGTCGGTGCCGCGCCTGTTCGACCTGCTGGTCGCGGGCGGGCACAAGCGCGATCCGGCCGGGGTCGCGGCGCTTGCCGCCATGCCCGTTCTCGCAGAGGCGTGGCGATCGCGTGCACGGGAGCTTTCTCGATAAACTCGACCATGTATCGCAATTGTCAGTGGCCATTCAGGATTACCCCAATAGTGTCGCCCCTTATGACCTCATTCCGGCGCACCGCCGCCTCGCTTTTCGCCCTTACGCTGGTGCTCGCCCAGCCCCTCGCCGCCCAGGTTGCGCAGTCGCCCACGACCGCGCAGGCCGCCGCGCCGCGCCCATGGCTGTACGAGGATAGCGATGTTCCCATCGATCCGGCGTGGCGGTTCGGGACGCTGTCCAACGGCCTGCGCTATGCGATCCGTAAGAATGGCGTGCCGCCGGGGCAGGTGTCCATCCGCGTGCGCGTCGATGTGGGATCGCTGATGGAGCGGCCGGACGAGCGCGGCTTCGCCCATTTCATCGAGCATCTGACCTTTCGCGGTTCGCGCGACGTGCCGGACGGCGAGGCCAAGCGCATCTGGCAGCGGCTGGGCGCGACCTTCGGCAGCGACAGCAATGCGCAGACGACGCCGACCGGCACCACCTATGCGCTCGACCTGCCCGAAGCCAATGCGGCGGGACTGGACGAGAGCATGAAGATCTTGTCGGGCATGCTGGCCGCACCCAACATCGTGCCGCAGGCGGTAGAGGCCGAGCGCGCGGTCGTGACGGCGGAACGGCGCGAGGCGCTCGGTCCGGCCGTCACCATCGGCGATGCGGCGCGTGAGTTCTACTTTGCGGGCCAGCCGCTCGCCAAGGCCAACCCCATCGGCACGACAGAGACGCTCCAGGCGGCAGCGGCGGATTCGCTCAAGGCGTTCCACACGCGCTGGTACAGGCCGGAGCGCACGGTCATCGCCATTTCGGGCGACATCGATCCGGCGATCATGGAGACCTATGTCCGCCGCTATTTCGGCCCGTGGAAGGTCAAGGGCAAGGCCGCGGCGCAGCCAGATTTTGGCAAGCCCGATCCCAAGGCGCCCGAGGCCCGCGTGGTGGTGGAGCCGAGTTCGCCCATGGCGGTCGGCCTCGTCTGGCTGCGTCCCTGGCATCCCAAGGCGGATACCATCGCCTATAATCAGGGCAAGCTGACCGAGACGCTGGCGCTGCAGATCATCAACCGCCGTCTGGAACAGGCGGCACGCGCAGGCGCGAGCTATATTCAGGCGTCGGTCGATCAGCAGGATGTCAGCCGGTCCGTGGACGGCACGTTCGTCTCGATCACCCCCATCGGCACCGACTGGAAGAAGGCGCTGGACGATGTGCGCGCGATCATCGCCGACGCATCGGACACGCCGCCGAGCGAGGACGATATCGCGCGCGACTATGCGCAGCTGGAAACCGCCTTCGCCATCGGTGCGGAGAATGCAGATACGGAGGCGAGCGCGGTGCAGGCCGAGACGCTGACCGGCGCGGTCGACATTCGCGAGACGACCGTGACGGCGCAGGCCGCGCTCGACATCTTCCGCTCGGCGCGGCCGCTGATGACGCCCGAACGCATGCTGGAGGCGACGCGCCGGATGTTCTCCGGCGATGCGAACCGCGCGCTCCTGACGCTGCCCGCAGCGGAACCGGGCGCCGAGATCACGCTCGCCGCCGCGCTCAAGGCGCCGGTCATGGCCGCGAAGGACGTTCGCCTCGCCGCCGGGGCGCTCACGATGGACGCGCTGCCCAAGCTGCCGCCTGCCGGCACCGTGGTTTCGCGCCAGCCCATCGGTCCCTTGAAGATCGAGGAGGTCGTCTACTCCAACGGCGTCAAGCTGGTGCTGTTCGCCAATGCGGCGGAGAAGGAGAAGGTGCGTATCCAGGTGCGCTTCGGCAATGGCGAGCAGA
>JBEVNC010000199.1:0-4814 GCA_040508315.1 Sphingobium sp. | reverse complement strand
CACCCCAACCCCTCCCCTGAAGGGGAGAGGCTATGAAAATATCACGGCCGAACCATATATCCGCCGTCGATGGTGATCGTCTCACCCGACATGAAAGACGAGGCATCGCTGCATAGATAGGCGCCGATCCCCTCGAAATCCTCAGGGTAGCCCACGCGTTTCATAGGCACTGTCGGCGCGAACCGCTCCTCCAGCGCACTCTTATAATCTCCCATCATCGGCGTCATGATCAGGCCCGGCGCGATGATGTTGGCGCGGATGTTGTACTGCCCCAACTCCACAGCAAGGCAGCGGATGATCGATCCCAGCGCGCCCTTCGAACCGGCGTAGGTCTGCTTGCCCGGAATGCCCTGAAACAGGGAGAGGCTGCCGCACGCGACGAGGCTGCCGCCCGGCTCCCCCGCCTTCGCGCGGTCGACCATCAGGCGGGCGCCCTCCTGCAACGTCCAGAACGCGCCGTCGAGGCCGAGGGCCAGAAAGTCGCGCCATTCCGTCTCGTCGATATCGAACACCGAATGGGTCGACGCTGAGCGGCCGCTATTGGCGAAAACGCAGTCGAGTCGGCCGAAATCGCTCTTGAGCTGCGCATAGCCGTCGATGATCGCCTGATGGTCGGACACGTCTACCTGATAGGTGATGACCTTGCCCGCGCCAGCAGCCTCCAGTTCGGCCTTGGCGGCGGCATTCTTTTCCGCGCTGCGCGCCCAGATCGCGACGTCTCCGCCCATCTTGGCCACGCCCATCGCAAAGCCCAGGCCGATGCCCCCGTTGCCGCCGGTAACCAGCGTCACCTTGCCAGCGCAATCGAACAGGCCATTCGCCATGAAATCCTCCATTTTGTGTCGTTTGATGGGTCGTACCGGACGCGTCGGCATGCGCCAGCGCAGCGTGTGTTCGCCAGGCGCAATGTGTCGAGATTGGGCCGGAAAAGCGACCATGCTCCTCTCCCTTTTACTGGAGGGCCCGGGGGTGGGCCTGCGCGACAGCCGACAACGACGCGACTTTGACCCAAAGGGAGGAGCCTCAATGCCGTGCAATATCGACATCCGGCCATAAAGCAGACAAAGAGACAGACTCCGTTTCGCTCGCGCCATCTTTGCTTTATGATGGCGCAATAACGGCTTCTAAGCGTGGCACAGCCCATGTCGGGAAGCGTAGGGAGAGTCAGGTCAAGCCATGACGGTGAACGCCAAGCCCATTGAGATTACCGTTCAGGCCGAACTGGCCGTGCCGATCGCGACCGCCCAGGTGCTGCAATTCAACCTCGTCGATCCGTCGGATGTCATCATGCGCCAGCAGGATGGCTATTGGCTCGACCTGTGCCTGACGCCGCGCCCGGTCAACACGCGCGCCTGCTATCGCGACCGCTGGGGACCGCATCGGTTCGAGCGGATCGGCGACATGTTCATGGTGCCGCCCGGCGAGAAAGTACATGTGAAGGGCGACGGCATCGGCCTGCAAAGCTCGATCATCTGCCAGCTTCATCCCGAAGCCATCAACCAGTGGCTGGGCGCCGACATCGACTGGACCGACCGGCGGCTGGAGGCCAGCCTCGACATTTCTAATGGCACGATCCGCCATCTGCTGCGCCGACTGGCGGAGGAGGCACGCAATCCGGGCCTCGGCAGCCGCATGCTCGTCGAATGCATCGCCGGGCAACTCGCCATCGAACTTGGCCGCTTCTGTGACGCAGTAGCCGACGCCCCGGTCAGCGGCGGTCTCGCGGCATGGCGGATGCGCCTGATCGACGAGCGGCTGCGCGAAGTGCGCGAACCGCCGACGCTCACCGAACTGGCGAACCTGTGCAACATCTCCGTCCGCCAGTTGACGCGCGGGTTTCGCACGAGCCGCGGCTGCTCCATCGGCGAATATGTGGTGCAGAGCCGCATCGAGAGCGCCAAGCGCCTGCTCGGCCATGACGAGAGCGTCAAAGCCATCGCCTATTCCATCGGCTTTTCCTCGACGTCGAGCTTTTCTTACGCCTTTCGCCGCGCCACGGGCCTGACCCCCCGCCAGTTCCGGCAGCGGGTGTTGAGGATGCGGCACTGACGGCACGCGGGGGTTACCCCGCGAACGCTAGTATCTGCGGGGCCAGCATCGGCCAGTGACCGAAGAGCGGCACCTCGCCCTTCATACTCTTCGTCAATTGCGCCATCCACTCGCCGTCGCCCCATGGCGGTTCGGCCAGCTGCGCGCCGGGGATCATAGCGGCCAACCTTTCGCCGGTCTCGCGCGTATGATGAGGGTCGGACAGGCCGCTGCGCAGGATCGTCACCGGCACCGTGATCGCGGCCAGTTGCTCGGCCGTGACGCAGGGGATGGGCACGCCGGGCACGGGCATGAACGCCTCCGCCCATTCGCGCATCTTGGCGATGAACTCGTTCGTGTCCATCGCCAGCATGCGCTCGCGATTGGCGGGATTGCGGGTCAGAGGCTCCTGCCAGGTGGGCAGCTTCGCGACAGTTTCCATGCCGCCATCGAAAGCCGCCATCACTGCATCGGCGCAGTAGAAGATCGGCAGCGTCGCGATGCCGATGGCCCCGCCGCTCAGCCATAGGACGAAGGCGCGCTCCACCACATCGGGATGACGGATCGTGCAGACCAGCGTCTCACGTCCGCCGCCCGATCCGCCGATCAGCATCGCAGGGCCGAAGTCGAGCGCGCGGATCAGGCCCGCCAGCGTGTCGGCATTCTGGAAAGTCTCGCCTGGCCCGGTGAAAGCGATGTCGGATTCGCCCGCATTGGGCCGGTCGTAGATTAGGACGCGAAAGCCACCTGCCGCCACCGCCTCGGCCAGCTCGCGAATGCCGCCTGCATCCTTGGAGAAGCGGCCGCCGGGCGTGATCGCGGCGGTGCGCGGCCCGTCGCCTATGATCTCATAGGAAATGCCAATGCCGTTGATCTCGATGCGCGCCATCCGCTCGCTCTCCCTGTTTCTTTCGCGCGATCATGGCAGGCCCCTGCCCCATGGCAAAGGCCCCGAAGACCGTTCATCCTGTCAGATCGTCCAGAGTCTTCTCCGCGACGCCCTGGGCCCTTTCGTCAGGCGGCCACCTCCGCTGCCAGCCGCGCGGTCGCCAGCTTGCGCAGGTCGGCGGTCTTGATCTTGGCCGTGCCGGTCAATTCCAGTTCGTCCTCGGCGAAGAACAGCACGCGGCGCGGCAGCTTGTAACTGGCCAGCTTTTCCTTTGCGACGGCGCGGATACCTTCCTCGCTCAGTGCAGCGCCATCGTGCGGCACGATGCACGTGACGACCAGTTCGCCCAGCAGTTCGTCGGGCACGCCCACGGTCTGGCTGACCTTCACGCCGGGTGCGGCGCGGATGACCTCGTCGATCTCCAGCGGGGACACGTTCGCGCCGCCCGTCTTGATGATGTCGTTGAGGCGGCCTTCCCAGAACAGGCGTCCGTCGGCATCGACATAGCCGCCATCATTGGTGCGCAGGAAACCCTCGCCGTCGAGCGATTGATCGGCGGGGATGCCGACATAGCCCATCATCAGCGTCGGCCCCTTGACCGCGATCTCGCCGCGCTCGCCGACCGGCAGGATATGGCCGGTCAGCGGATCGACGACCTTGATCGTCGCGCCCGCAGTCGGCTCGCCATGGCTCTTGAGCGACACTTCGGGCGGCGTCCCCGAACCGAATACCGTGATGAGCGTGAATGTCTCGGTATTCCCATAGGCCTGCGCGGGCTCGCGCCACGTGCTGTTGACCGTCGGATGCTGGGCCAGCGGCGTCAGCGCGTCGACATAGACGAAGGACGACAGGTCGGTCATCGCATAGCTCGGCTCAGCGGTCAGCTGCGCCCATTGGTGCGGCCAGGCGATGGGCATCGACGCCTTCTCGACGTCCATCAGCCACAGCGCCTCCTTCGCGTCGAACCAGCGCTGAAGGACGAGCGTACCGCCCGCCGAAAGCGTCGCGCCCATGGCGGAGGCGAAATTGCCCGACCAGAAGAAGCCGTTGGCCGACCATGTGCGCGGCGGATGGGCGGGGTCGGTATTATACCAGCGCGCCCAACGCCACATCTGCAGGCACACCCCGCGATTGGCGGACAGGATGCCCTTGGCCTTGCCGGTCGAACCGGACGAGAACAACAGCACGCCCGGATCGCTTGGCGCGACGGCAGCGGCAGTCGCATCGACCAGTTCGTCTGGCACGGAGGCACCGCGCGACAGAAACGCGCTCCAGCCCTCGATGGCGCCCAGACCATCCTCGCTGTTGATGATCGCCGCATGGCGCAGGAACGGATATTTCAGCGACTGGATTTCGCCGGGGGCCGCATCGACTACCGCAGGCTCCAGTTCCGCCAGCATATTGGCGAAATCCTTCTTGAGCACGCCGCGCTCCAGCAGGATGACGACAGGCGCGGCCTGCTTGAGCACCACGTCCATTTCGGCGGGCGTGAAGAATGTGCTGATCGGCGTCGCGATGCCGCCCGCCAGCCCGGCGCCGAACACGCTGGAGAGGAATTCGAGGCGGTTGGTGGCGATAATGCCCACCCGCGCGCCCTTGACCACGCCCGATGCGATCAGCGCCTTGGCGACCTCCACCGAACGATCCCACAGATCATTATAGGTCCAGGTCTCGACGCTCTCGCCCAGACGCATCACCGCCGCGTCGCGGAGGCCATAGCGCTCCTTTATCTCGCGCACATAGCCGCCCAACGTCAGGGCGCCGATGCCTTCTTCTTCCGACAGGGGAATGCCGCGCACCAGCGACAGTCCATCAACGACCTCGACCTTGCCCGTCATTCAGCCTTCCCCATCCATCATTGTCACTGTTCGATATGGCGCGGGCGAAGGTTCGCCTC
>JBEVNC010000192.1:0-3057 GCA_040508315.1 Sphingobium sp. | reverse complement strand
GATAGGCGATGTGCCCGGCGGTATGCGCGGGGACTTCCCACACCTGCGCCCGGTGCCCGCCCAGCGTCGCCACATCGCCTTCGCCGACCGCATGATCGATAGGGCCGATCTTCGCCGCCTCTGCGGCGGGCGCAGTCACTGTGCATCCCGTGGCATCGCGGATTGCCGCGTTGCCGCCGACATGGTCGGGGTGCCAATGGGTGTTCCAGATCTGGGTGATGCGCCACCCGCGCGCCGCCGCCGCCGCCAGCACCGGCTCCGCCACGGACGGATCGACCACGACCGTCTCGTCCTGCTCCGCATCGTGCACCAACCATACATAATTGTCGTTCAGCACTGGCACGCGCAGGATTTCAAGCGAGGGCATCATATCCCCTTTCATTGAACTGGAGCAGGCAGAAGCCATGGCCGAACGGATCGGCAAAGGTCGCGATGCGGCCATAGGGCCGGTCGGCGATGCCGCTTTCGCGCACCGCGCCCGCCGCTTCCGCCCGCGCCACCGCGTCGTCGAGGTCGTCCACCACCAAGTCGAGATGCACCGGCGTCCAGTGCCGCCCATAGCGACGCTCGTCGCCGCCAGCCGGGCCTATGATCGTCCCGCTATCCGCTTGCAGCAGGTAGATCGGCACCGGGCCGCCGGTCAGTTCGGCAAAGCCATCGCCAAAGCGGCGCGCGACGCCCAGCCCGAGCGCCGCGGTATAGAATGCGATACCGGCCGACAGGTCCGGCACGTCGATATTGACCAGCAGCCCTACCATTGCCCGACATTGGGCATCGATGCCCATGGTTCGACCGGAGCGAGCCGTTCGCCCTGCTGCAACAATTCGACGGAGATGCCGTCGGGCGAGCGCACGAACGCCATATGCCCGTCGCGCGGTGGCCGGTTGATGGTCACGCCGCCATCCGCCAGGCGCTGGCAGCTTTCGTAGATATTTTCGACCCTGTAGGCGAGGTGGCCGAAATTGCGGCCCCCAGTATAGCCCGCCTCGTCCCAGTTCCAGGTCAGTTCCACCTGCGCATCCTCATCGCCCGGCGCGGCGAGGAAGATGAGCGAGAAGCGTCCCTGTTCATTATCCATCCGTCGCTGCTCCTCGAGGCCCAGCAGGTTGAAGAAGGCGATGGTCGCCTCGGGGTCGCTGACGCGGATCATCGTATGGAGATATTTGATCATGACTGGCTCGATATCGGAGATTGGCGTGCGGGCGACCCGGCACGCGATTCGGTTGGAAGCGACAGTATCGGCGAAGCGATCCGGGGCAGCAACAGTTCCGTTTCACCATGCAACCCGGCGCGATGTCGCGGGTTAGTCGTCTATCGAAACGAATGAGAGGTTGCCGTCATGTTGTGGACGATCGTTGTCATCCTGCTGGTGCTGTGGCTCGCCGGCTTTGCCTTTCACATTGCCGGCGGCCTCATCCATATCCTGCTCATCGTGGCGCTGGTGGTCGGCCTGATCCAGTTGTTCACGGGCCGAAAAGTCCTCTAGCGCCGCTCAGTCGGTGTCGAACAGCCCAGCAAGCTGTTCGACCATCGTCCCACCTAGTTGCTCGGCATCCATGATCGTGACGGCCCGCTTGTAATAGCGCGTCACGTCATGGCCGATGCCGATGGCGACGAGCTGGATGGGCGATTTGGTTTCGATCCAGTCGATGACCTGCCGCAGATGCCGCTCCAGATAGGTGCCGCTGTTCACCGACAGCGTCGAATCGTCCACCGGCGCACCGTCGGAGATGACCATCAGGATACGGCGATCCTCCCGCCGCACGATCAGGCGGCTATGCGCCCATAGCAGGGCCTCACCATCGATATTTTCCTTGAGCAACCCCTCGCGCATCATCAGGCCGAGCGAGGTGCGCGCGCGGCGCCATGGCTCGTCGGCTTCCTTGTAGATGATATGACGCAGGTCGTTGAGACGGCCGGGCGTGGCGGGACGTCCGGCCGCCAGCCAGTCCTCGCGGCTCTGGCCGCCCTTCCACGCACGCGTGGTGAAGCCGAGTATTTCGGTCTTCACGCCGCAGCGCTCCAGCGTGCGCGCCATGATGTCCGCGCTGATCGCAGCGATGCCGATGGGACGGCCGCGCATCGATCCCGAATTGTCGATCAGCAGCGTGACGACCGTGTCCTTGAACTCGGTATCCCGCTCGATCTTGTACGACAGCGACAGGCCGGGATTGGCGACGACGCGCGCGAGGCGGGCGGCATCGAGCATGCCCTCCTCCTGGTCGAAATCCCAGCTGCGCGACTGCTGCGCCATCAGGCGGCGCTGGAGCCGGTTGGCTAGCTTCGTCACCACGCCCTGCAAATGCGCCAGTTGCTGGTCGAGGAAGCCGCGCAGCCGGGTCAGTTCGTCGGCGTCGCACAGGTCGCGCGCCGCGATCTCCTCGTCATGGCCGCGCGTGAAGACGCGGTAGTCGAAGCTCGGCCCCACATCGGCAGGCGGGCGGTTGGGCCGCACGGGCAACATGCCCTCATCATCCGAATCGCCGGGATCGCTGTCGGCATCGCCGTCATAATCCTCGTCGCCCGCTTCCTCGTCCTGCTCGCTGCCATCCTGGCTGTCCTCGGGCCGGGTTTCGGTGCGTGCGTCGGAATCACCCTCTTGTTCGGAATTATCTTCCGTCTGCTGCTCTTCCTGATCGCCCTCGTCGCCCTCATTCTCGTCCTGATCGGGATCGGTGTCCGGCGGCGCGTCCGTCTTCACCAGTTCGAGATGCTCGAGCATGGTCAGGACGGTGCGCTGGAACGCCGCCTGATCGTCGAGGGTGAGGTTCAGCGCCTCGAAATCGCCAGCCGCCTTCTCATCGATCCAGTCGCGCAGGAAGGCGACCCCCTTTTCCGCGACGGCCGGGACAGGCTCCCCGGTCAGCTTTTCGCGCAGCAGCAGGGCGAGAGCACCCTGCACGGGCACCTCGTCCGCCGATTGCGCGCGGGTGATCGGATCGGCGCCGGTACGCATGTTGAGCGCCGCGGCAAGATTGGCGCGCGTGCCCTCGAACCCCCTGGACCCCAGCGCCTCGTACCGGACCATCTCCACTGCATCATAGACGGCGCGCGCGA
>JBEVNC010000175.1:0-3673 GCA_040508315.1 Sphingobium sp. | reverse complement strand
GCCCAGCGCAGCCGAAGATCGCGCACGAAGCCGCGCGGCCCCTTCGGCACCCAGTCGAGGGTCCAGATCGTCAGTGCCTTGTCCATGTCCCGCTCCCGACAATGATGTCGATCCCTGGGATAATGCGCCTTCCGGCTCAGGCAAGGGGGGCGATGGCCTTGAAGGTGGCGACCAGCATCCGGTCGTCGACCGGCTTGTGCAGGACAGGCATGTCGGGCGATACCGGCTGAAAGCTGCGCGGCTCTCCGGTCACGAACATGACGGGGACCTCGCCCAGCATCGCTATGATCCGGGCCACGGCCGAAGGGCCAAGACCCTGTTGCAGAGAAACATCCGACACGATCACAGCGGGCCGATGCGCCTGCGCGCGGCTCACCGCCTCTTCTTCCGTCGCCGCCATGTCGATCGACATCGCGCCCGCCGACTGGACGAGCAGCGCGATATGATCGGCGATGATCCAGTCGTCTTCGATGATGAGTACATGACACATAGCCAGCCCTCAATGTCTCATGCACCCAAAAGGGTTCGCCTGATCAGGATTAAGTTTTCATGCCTGTACCGAACGGAGTGCCGATGGCGTCAGATCGCGGCCTCGATTTCGAAACACGCGCCGCCTTGCGGGTAGCGGATCACCGCGCCACCATGCACATGGCGGCTGAGCATCCGCTCGATCATGCGCGTGCCAAATCCGGTGCGGGTCGGCGGCGTGACCGGCGGGCCGCCCTGCTCGATCCAACTGAAGACAAGACGGCGTTTGCCTTTCTGGGTGGAGATCGACCATTGGATCGCGACCTGGCCTTCGGGTACCGACAGCGCGCCATATTTGACTGCATTGGTCGCAAGCTCATGCAGCGCCATCGCCAGGCCAAGCGTGATTTCGGGCGAAAGGCGGACATGGGGTCCGGAAATGGCGAAACGCGCACCGTCATCATCGGTAAAGGGCAGCAGGGCGCGCTCGACGATATCGCCGATCGCCGCGCCCTCCACCTCGTCCCGGATCAAAAGCTCCTGCGCCGCGCCAAGATTGGCGATGCGGGCCGAGACGGTCGTGGCCGCTTCCTCCAGCGAAGCCGCCCTGCGGATGGTCTGGCTGGCGACCGCATTGACCGTCGCCAGCGTATTCTTGACCCTGTGGGTCAGTTCACGGGCGAGCACGGCGCGGTGCTCCTCGGCGAATTTGCGCTGCGAAATATCGGTGGAAAAGCCCGTCATGGCGAGCGGCGTGCCGTCGGCGCGATGCGAAAGCTCGCCCTGCACCGCGACCCAGCGCTGCTCGCCGGCCGGGGTCAGGATGCGATATTCGATATGATAATGCTCGCCATGCTCGATCGTCCTTGCCACCGCCGCCTGCATGCGGGGCAGGTCTTCGGGGTGAATGGTCGAAAGAAGATCCTCATAGGTGAAGGGCTCTTCGAGCGGGCGTCCGAACACGCTCTTGCACCCCGATGAGGCGGTCAGTGTCAGTTCGGACAGATCAAGCGTCCAGGTGCCAAGCGCGCCGGCTTTAAGCGCCAGGCGCAGCCGGGCATTGTGCGCGACGAGGTCGGCGTCGCGCTGGGCCACCTCGGCGGCGAGCGCTTCGCGGTCCTGTTCCAGTTCGCGCACGCGATGCCGTTCGATCGTGACGTCGATCTGGGAGGCGACGAAATAGCGCGGCGCCCCGTTGCCATGAAAGACCGGCGCCACCATCAGCCGGTTCCAAAAGGGCGTGCCGTCGCGGCGGTGATTGAGCAGGTCCAGTTCGATCGGCTCGCACCGCTCGATCGCGGATTTGAGCCGCGCGACATCGGCCTCTTCGGTGAGCGACCCCTGCATGAAGCGGCAGTTGCGGCCCAGCACCTCGATCGCGGCAAAGCCGGTCAGCTTCTCGAAGGCGGCGTTGACGTAGATGAGCGGGCAGTCGGGCAAGGTCGGGTCGCTGACGACCATCGCGACGGGGGTCATCTGGAACCCGATCTGCATCGGGTCGCCCGCGTTCAGCCCCCGCGCATAGGCGTCGATCGCCGCCTGGATAGCAGGGTCCGGCACGAAGGGCTGCAAGGGCAAGGGGGGCGCGGGCTGGCGGTCCAAAGCATGAACGGCCTAGGCGGTGAACAGGTCCGGCACAACCTTTTTGATCGGGCGCGCACGAACCGCTCCGAAGTCGGGGCGAGCGGCGGCGCCTTCCAGACCTGTTTGCTGTAAAGGCACAAAACCCCCCCTCGCTCATTATCCTGATGGAATCCCGCAGCATCAGGAGCAGGAATGAGCGAAAAAGTGGCGGTGGTGACGGGCGGCAGCGCCGGGATCGGGTTGGCAACGGCGCAGGCCTTGGCGCAGGATGGCTGGGCCGTGGCGATCATCGCGCGCGACGAGGCGCGGCTGGAGCAGGCGGCGCAGATGCTGCGTGTGGGCGGCGCGCGGGTGCTGGCCATCTCTGCCGACGTCGCCGACGCCGAGGCGGTCGATGCTGCCGCCGACCGGATCGAGGCGGAGCTGGGCACGATCGAGGCCTGGGTCAACAATGCGATGTCCACCGTCATCGCCGCCGCCGACAAGATCACCCCACAGGAATATGCGCGCGTCACCGCGACCACCTATCTGGGGCAGGTCCATGGTACGCTCGCTGCGCTGCGCCATATGAAGAAGCGGGATCGCGGCACGATCGTGCAGATTTCCTCGATCCTGGGCTTTCGCGGCGTGCCTTTGCAGGCGGCCTATTGCGCGGCCAAGTTCGCGGTGTCGGGCTTTACCGACAGCTTGCGTGCCGAACTGATCGCCGACAAATCCGCCGTGGCTTTGAGCACCATCTATCTGCCTGCGGTCAACACGCCGCAATTTAGCTGGTCGCGCAACCATAGCGGCCGCAAGCAGCTCGCCCCGCCGCCGGTCTATGATCCGCGCATCTGCGCCAAAGCCGTCGTGCAGGCGATCGCTTCGCCAACGCGCGAACTGTGGGTCGGGCCGCGCAGCTTCGCCATGGCGGCGGGCCAGGCGCTCGCCCCTGCCCTCGCCGACCGCGTCGCGAGCGGGTTCGAGAAGGGGCAGATGGGGCCACCTGCCTCCGACCGCACCGGCAATCTGTTCAAGCCCGTACCCGGCCCGGCGCGGATCGACGGGCCGTTCCGGGCCGACGTGATCTCAGCCACCGGACGGATCATTACCAGCCGCGCGCGCACGGTGCTCAAGGTCACGCTCGGCGTTGCGGGCGGCGCGCTGGCGCTGCTGGGCGCGCGGTCGCTCGCCCAGATGACGCAGGACCATCCATGAAGGGTGGCGAGGCGCCGCCGGCGAAGCAGAAGACGGCGCGCGAGCGCGGCAAGCGGACCGATGGTTTTCTTCCCTTGGAGGACTATGCCGCGCTCGGCGACGGGCGCTCGGTCGCCTTGTCGGGCGCGGACGGGTCGATCGACTGGTGGTGCGTGCCCAATTTGGACTCCCCGCCCTTGTTCGACCGGCTGCTGTCGGCGCAGGAAGGTGGCTGCTTCATTATCGCCCCCGACGCGCCCTTCACCGCCGAGCAGCGCTATCTGCCGGGCAGCAACGTCCATGAGACGATCTTCACCACGGCAAGCGGCAAGGCGGTGCTGACGGAGTCCCTCAACAGCAGCACGGCGGGCCGCCTGCCCTGGTGCGAACTCGCCCGCCGGGTCGAGGGCGTCGAAGGCAGCGTCCGCTTCCGCTTCCTGCTCCG